>NZ_JAPWBC010000012.1:0-54821 GCF_041433255.1 Neisseria sp. 20925_1_37
GAAGGCTATATCGAGAAACTGCACATTACCCCCGCCAATGCCCATGAATGCAAACACCTGTCGCCTTTGTTGGAAGGACTACCCAAAGGCACGACCGTCTATGCCGATAAAGGCTATGACAGCAAGGAAAACCGGCAACATCTGGAAGAGCATCAGTTGCTGGACGGCATTATGCGCAAAGCCCACCGCAACCGTCCGCTGTCGGAAGCGCAAACCAAACGCAACCGATATTTGTCGAAAACCCGTTATGTGGTCGAACAAAGCTTCGGTACGCTGCACCGTAAATTCCGCTATGCCCGGGCAGCCTATTTTGGTCTGCTCAAAGTGAGTGCACAAAGCCATCTGAAGGTGATGTGTTTGAACCTGTTGAAAGCGGCTAACAGGCTAAGTGTGTCTGTTGCCGCCTAAAAGGCGGCCCGGATGCCTGATTATCAGGTATACGGGGAGGATTAAGGGGGTATTTGGGTAAAATTAGGAGTGATTTGTGGCGAAAACAGCTGAAAACCTGTGTGTGGGGTTTCGGTTGTTGAGGGAAGGCTTTTTTGCAAAGGTCTCAATCTTTAAACGGATAACAACGGCTGCTGCCGAACAATCGCGCGGATAATGGCGCGATTGGGGTGTAGTGCGGTTCTCAGCCTTTGCGATAGCGGATGCGGCAAACCGAGTATTTCGGCCGCAATGGCGGCGGCACAGATGGGGGCTGTCGCCAGGCCGCGTGTGCCGTGTGCCGTATTGATGTAGGCATTGGGCAGGTAAGGGCAGGGGATACTGTCGAGGCGGTAGTTTTTGTCCAATGCCAGCTTGGCGTAGGCGGACTGCATGGCGGCGATGTCGCCGAGTGCGCCGACAACGGGCAAGTGGTCGAGGCTGTCGCAACGTAGGGCGGCATGGCCTTGTGTGTCTTGAAGGCCGTCTGAAAACGAATCTTGCTCAAATAGGGATTGTGCCAATGGCGGATTGAGCTGTTGCAAGGCGGCGCGGTTTTCGGTTTCTTCGTGCGGATACCAAGTTTCATCGTTGCTGTTGAGCACAAATGTCGCGCCGTAGCAGTGGCGGCCTTGCCAGCTTGGACTGATGTAGCTTTCGCCGGAAATGGCGCAACGCAGTTTTTGTGAAAACGGGCTGGCGGACACAACGCCGGTTTGGCCGCGGATTTGGCGGAAAGGCAGGGCGGAGACGTTGGTGTCGGCGGCAGTAGGGCTGTGCGCGCCCATGCAGTAAACGATATGGCTGGCGTTGAAATGCGCGTTTGGCGTGTGTGCTATCCATTGTGCGCCGTCATGCGATACGGCGGTCAGCGGCGAGTGTTCGTGTAACTCGATCAGCGGATGGTTCAATAAGGCATGCACGACGGCGGGCGGATTCAGCCATACGCCTTGCTGCCAGTAAAGGCCGTCTGAAAATACGTCTATGCCTGCGATGGACGCAGCCTCTTCGGCGGATACGCTGCGGTAAAGGTGCTTATGCTGGTGTTGCAAACCCAAGGCCTGATTGCGTTTGCGTTCGCTGTCGTCAAAGTTTAAATGTAATACGCCGTCGCCGCCCCATACGTCGGAATCGGGTAGCAAGTCCTCCAGTAATCGGCGCGTGTAGCCGTAGCCTGTCAGCAGCAGCTCGGTTTGTTCGGTATCGTGTGGCGAGATTTTGGCGTAGAGCAAGCCTTGGCGGTTGCCGCTGCCTGCCTGCGCTGCTTTTCCGGCCTCTAAAACGGTAACGCGTACGCCGTGTTCCGCCAGTTTGCGTGCGGTTGCTGCGCCGGCAATGCCTGCGCCGATAATCAGGACGTGTTCGGGCGCAGCTTGATGTTCAGGCCGTCTGAACCAAGGTTTTAGAGGAATGGGGGCGGATTGGGGTATGGCTTCGGTTTGCCATTCGATATGATGGAAATGTTCGTGTAAGCGGTCGGCGCGGTGTGGCGGAACCAGCCAAAGGTGCACGTCAGGCAATAGGTTTTCCAAAACATTGACGCTGTTGAACTGAAGGCATTTCATGGCTTGAACGAGACGGTTGTTCAGACGGCCTTCAAGCTCGGAGGGATGATTCGATAATGGAAAATCGGGAATATGGTTTTCAGGCAGGCAGACAACCAAATAAAGCGGCGCGGTATGTTGTTCGATCGCGTGGCAAAGGTTGGCAAGGGAAGGCGTGGTGTTCCAAGCAAGGCAGGTCATGATGAAAGGCCGTCTGAAAAAAGAGGCTTTATTGTAACGCGGTTTGCGCGGATAGAATATCCGAACGGGTTTTGATAGAATCGTATGATATTTTGATTTTCAATTGATTTTCATACAGGAATTTTATGCGCCGTCTTTTATTGTGCCTTCTCGCTTCCGGCTTGCCCATCGCTTGCTCGTCCGCGTCGCCGGATAACGGCAGCAAAGCCGTTCAGTCCGAACGCTGGGCAACGCCCGTCAAACACGATGCCAACCTTTATCGCATCGACGACAAGCTTTACCGCAGCGAGCAGCCTGTTGCCGAAGATGGCGAAGCCATCGTCAAACTGGGCATTCAAAGCGTGATCAACTTGCGCTTTTTCGACCGCAACGATGACGACCATTTGAAAGAGTATGGTTTGACCTTGCTAAACCGTCCGTTACTGTCATGGAGCATTAAGCCGAAAGAGATTGCGGAAATCCTATACCTGATTGAAAAACAACAGCAAAATGGCGCAGTACTTATCCATTGTTATCACGGCGCAGACCGTACCGGTTTGATTGCCGGAATGTACCGTATCATTTATCAAGGCTGGCCGGTGGAAGAAGCAAAAGCCGAAATGCAACACGGGCCTTACGGTTATCACAGCATTTGGAAAAACATTGCCAACCTATTTACCGAAGAGAAAGTCAAGCAGGTTA
Source organism: Neisseria sp. 20925_1_37 (assembly GCF_041433255.1). Taxonomy (NCBI): domain Bacteria; kingdom Pseudomonadati; phylum Pseudomonadota; class Betaproteobacteria; order Neisseriales; family Neisseriaceae; genus Neisseria; species Neisseria sp. 20925_1_37. The sequence goes on from NZ_JAPWBC010000012.1 coordinate 2,853, forward strand.
AAACGCATTTAGAAGCCTTGCGTAAACGCGGTTAACACCAAGATTTAAATGATAAAAGGCCGTCTGAAAGAACAAATCTTTCAGACGGCCTTTTCAATGGCAGATTGCTTAAATCACAAAATCCGTAGATGATAATTGAATGCTTTGATCCATATCGGCAGACGGAGTTTTGGAAGAGCGGCCGACAGGTTTGGCCGGTACGCCGACGACGGTAATCGAAGACGGTACGTCGGCAACCACCACGCTGCCTGCGCCGATTTTGGCATTTTTGCCGATGCGGATGTTGCCCAATATCGAAGCGTTCGCACCAATCATCACGCCGTCGCCGATTTTCGGGTGGCGGTCGCCGCTTTCTTTGCCCGAGCCGCCCAGCGTTACGCCGTGGAGGATGGAAATATTGTTGCCCAAGACAGCGGTTTCACCAGCAACAAAACCGGTGGCATGGTCGAGCATCAAACCATGACCGAAACGGGCAGCTGGGTGGATATCGACGCCGAAGACTTCCGACATGCGGTTTTGCAGGAAATACGCCAGCGTTTTACGGCCGTTTTGATAGAGCCAGTGGTTGATGCGGTGTGCCTGTACGGCGTGGAAACCTTTGAAATACAACAGCGGCAGCGAATATTCATCACAAGCCGGGTCGCGCTCGTAAATGGCTTTTAAGTCGGCCTCGACACATTTGCTGATACGGGTGTCCACGCTCAAAGCCTGCTGATAAATTTCAAACAGCGCGCGCACATCCATAATCGGGCTGCCGAGTTTGCTGGAAAGATGGTAGGCAAGTACCGAATCGAGCGAATCGTGGCGTAACACGGTTTGGTGCAGGAAGCTTGCCAGCATCGGTTCGGTCGCGGCGGCAGCTTCGGTTTCTTCGCGGATTGTGTGCCACAGATTAAAATCGGTTGAATTCAAATGGTCTTTTTTCATATTCGAGGCCGTCTGAAGAATAAAATCAGATGGCTATCTTACCGTTTTCCAACGTCTTTTAACAAGGCATTTGATAATCGGTATTCAAATGCTTGAAGTTTTTTCAGACGGCCTTATATATGAAACATCGAATATCAACACGCTAAAAGGATGTCAGAAATGACGGAGCATAACGAACAACATCAACACGAAGCAGAAGAAGCGGCAGCCGTAGAAACTGCCGAAACCGTTGAAACTGAACAAGCAGAACCGACTTACGAAGATCTGCAGGCGCGTATTGCCGAGTTGGAAAGCCAGCTCAAAGACAGCGAGCTGCGCGGTTTGGCAAACGAGCAAAACCTGCGCCGCCGCCATCAGCAAGAGATTGCCGATACACATAAATTCGCTGGACAAAAATTTGCGGCCGAAATGTTGCCGGTTAAAGACTATCTTGAAATGGCGCTGCTCGACCAAAGCGGTAATTTCGATGCCCTGAAAATGGGCGTGCAAATGACTTTGAACGAGCTGCAAAAAGCATTTGATGCCACACACATTAAAGAAATCAACCCGCAGCCGGGCGATAAACTCGATCCGCACCAACATCAAGCGATGCAGGCAGTCGTCAGCGAGCAAGAGCCGAATACCATCGTCAGCGTGATGAAAAAAGGCTATACATTGGCCGACCGCGTACTGCGTCCTGCGATGGTTGTCGTGGCGAAAAAAGAAGATTGAAGGCACCGCTTGATAAAGTTTATCAAGCATAAAATCTTCAGACGGCCTTATCCGGTTTCAAAGCCCGATGTTCCGCTATTGGAGAATCATTCCGATAAACCGGAATCGGAAAATTAAAACCGGCCGTCTGGAAAAAGAATAAACGGCTTGTGGATAAATAAATCAAGTATTTGAATTTAATTTAAAAAAAAATTCAAATTAAGCCTTGAAAAAAAATGAAGCAACCTTATTTACAAGCCATCGGAACGAAATGTTCCACAGGAATATTAATTTAGAAAAGTTTATTAGGAGCAACATAATATGGCAAAAGTAATCGGTATTGACTTAGGTACAACCAACTCTTGTTTGGCCATTTCTGAAAATGGTCAAACCAAAGTGATCGAAAATGCAGAAGGTGCACGCACCACTCCTTCAGTTATCGCTTATTTGGACGGCGGCGAAATCCTCGTCGGTGCGCCTGCCAAACGCCAAGCGGTAACCAACGCTAAAAACACTATTTACGCCGCCAAACGTTTGATCGGCCACAAATTTGAAGACAAAGAAGTTCAACGCGACATCGAATCTATGCCTTTCGAAATTATCAAAGCCAGCAACGGCGACGCATGGGTGAAAGCGCAAGGTAAAGAGCTGTCTCCTCCTCAAATTTCCGCAGAAGTTTTGCGTAAAATGAAAGAAGCCGCTGAAGCTTACTTGGGCGAGAAAGTCACTGAAGCTGTGATTACCGTGCCTGCATACTTCAACGACAGCCAACGTCAAGCGACTAAAGACGCAGGCCGTATCGCAGGTTTGGAAGTAAAACGTATCATCAACGAACCAACCGCAGCCGCTTTGGCATTCGGTATGGACAAAGGCGACAACAAAGACCGCAAAGTAGCCGTATATGACTTGGGTGGCGGTACTTTCGATATTTCCATCATCGAAATTGCCAACCTCGACGGCGACAAACAATTCGAAGTATTGGCTACCAACGGCGATACCTTCTTGGGTGGTGAAGACTTCGACCAACGCTTGATCGACTACATCATTGACGAGTTCAAAAAAGAACAAGGCATTGATTTGAAACAAGACGTAATGGCTCTGCAACGTCTGAAAGAAGCTGCTGAAAAAGCCAAAATCGAATTGTCCAGCGGTCAGCAAACTGAAATCAACTTGCCATACATCACTATGGACGCAACCGGTCCTAAACACTTGGCCATGAAAATTACCCGTGCCAAATTTGAAAGCCTGGTTGAAGACTTGATCCAACGTTCTATCGAGCCTTGCAAAATCGCATTGAAAGATGCCGGCTTGAGCACCAGCGACATCGACGACGTGATTTTGGTTGGTGGTCAAAGCCGTATGCCGAAAGTACAAGAAGCCGTTAAAGCCTTCTTTGGTAAAGAGCCTCGTAAAGACGTGAACCCTGATGAAGCTGTTGCCGTAGGTGCAGCGATTCAAGGCGAAGTATTGAGCGGCGGCCGTAGCGACGTATTGCTGTTGGACGTAACGCCTCTGTCTTTGGGTATCGAAACCATGGGCGGCGTGATGACCAAGCTGATTCAAAAGAACACTACTATTCCGACTAAAGCGTCTCAAGTGTTCTCTACTGCCGAAGACAACCAAAGCGCAGTAACCATCCATGTACTGCAAGGCGAACGCGAACGCGCTTCTGCCAACAAATCTTTGGGTCAGTTCAACTTGACCGACATCGCACCTGCACCACGCGGTATGCCGCAAATTGAAGTTACTTTCGACATCGACGCCAACGGTATCTTGCACGTTTCTGCCAAAGACAAAGGTACTGGTAAAGCAGCCAATATTACCATCCAAGGTTCTTCAGGTTTGAGCGAAGAAGAAATCGAACGCATGGTAAAAGATGCCGAAGCCAATGCTGAAGAGGATAAAAAACTGACTGAATTGGTCGCTTCCCGCAACCAAGCTGAAGCCCTGATTCACTCTGTGAAAAAATCTCTGACTGACTACGGCGATAAACTTGACGCTGCTGAGAAAGAAAAAATCGAAGCTGCGTTGAAAGAAGCTGAAGAAGCAGTTAAAGGCGACGACAAAGCCGCTATCGATGCCAAAGCCGAGGCTTTGGGCGCAGCCAGCCAAAAATTGGGCGAAATGGTTTACGCTCAAGCGCAAGCCGAAGCACAAGCAGGCGAGGGCGCACAAGCCGAGTCTTCTGCTAAGAAAGACGACGACGTTGTAGATGCCGACTTTGAAGAAGTAAAAGACGACAAAAAATAATTGATGCCGTCTGAAAAAAGCGCGAATCGAAAGGTTCGCGCTTTTTGTCGTTTGGGAAATGTGTAAAGACGCTTTGTTAAAATTGATGGTAAACTTTCAAAACCATGCTACATCATCGTGTCGCCATACTTCTATTGCCGAATTTTGAACAGATTTCGCCGAATGCTGACAGCAGCTGACAGTCAAAGCCATTAATATTTGTCCATCGCTTGAGTGCGAATGAATTTTTATTTTTACCTCAAATCAATCCCTTGAAAGAAGATAAATATGAAAAAACTGATTCAAATGACCTCTTTGATGGTTGCAGCTGTCGGCTTGGTATTGGCTCCAGTCGCTTCTGCACACGGTAAACACGAAAAGCATCCGAAACAAGAACGTATGTATAAAAAAGCCAAACCGCAAACAATGAAAAAACCTGCACCTAAAGCCAAACACCACGCAGATAAGCCCAAACATCATCAAGAGCATCGCCACGACCATCATTAAGATGAATCCTCAACAATAAATAAGGCCGTCTGAAACCCAAACATTAGGTTTCAGACGGCCTTCGGTTTATCTGTCAAATAGCGCTTTGCCGTTTTTCTTGTGCCAAACGGGTCGGCTCCAGCCAGGCAATGTTTCTTTCTGCCAGCGCATCGCGCCAATAATCCAGTTTGGTATCCAAATCTTCAGAGAAACTGTCTTGATTCAAAAGCTGAATGATAACGCCGCCGTCCGTAGCTTCGGCCAAACGGCTGATTTGACGCAAAATGCCGCGATCGGGAACAGTTTGCGTGCGTACGCCGATGAGAAGTTGCGCCGGAGTTTGTTTCAATTCGGCTTCTAATTGTTCCAAATCTTTTCTGCCGGCGGCCACGCCTTTGTCTATCCACTCTTGCGCCAAAACGCCGGAAAACCAAAGCGGCTCAGGCCATTCCGTTTCCAGTGTAACAGCCCATTTGGGCGCATTATTCAGCGTAATTTTAGATGAAACGGGAACGATGTTTTCCTGAAAATCATCGGCATCGACAATCTTCGTTTGCCATGTGCGGAGGATGTTTTGATAGTAGGGCTGATTCAAATCCAAACGTTCGCGAAGGGTTTTTAAAGTAATCTTACAAGCCAGCCAAGCAAGCAAGCGCGGCAGAATGCCATAGCAGATAATGCTGCCGATGAGTAAGCCCGCCCAAGCGCGAGCATCTTCGATATGATTGTTCAGACGGCCTGCAATCACAGCCTGACTGTCGGGAACAGGAAAGCCCAAACGTTCCGGCAGCCATGACAAAGCCTCAACCGTTTTCACCAATGCCGTATTGCTTAAAAGCGTACTTTCCCAGTTGAACGTATATTGACGCACCAAAAGCAGCAGCAAAACAGAAACCAACATTCCCGACAGCGTGCAAAGCCACAGGCCGTGTGAAGTTGCCCCAATCAGCCAACGTGTTTGCGGTTTGCGCCATTCATCTACATAAAGCCGCAAAATTGCCTGATTGACCGGGTCTTTGCCTCGGAACCAAGTTGCCGGACTGCTGATAAAGTGCACATTTTTCAAATGCAGGAATAAAGTCGCCAGCCACACCAGCAGCATGACCGTATTCATGCCCAAAATCCCGGCCAATACCAGAAAAAAGTTCAGCCCCTGATTGTCCATCAAAAGATAAGTGCTGGAAAAACCGACCGTAAACAACAATGTCGCTGCAACAATCCAAAGCCAAAACGAGCCTGTCTCCACCTGTTGCAACACATATTTCAAATGCTGGTCGCGGTCGATAATTTGGGCACGGCGTATCAGTTTTTCCTCGTTGCCACCATTAATATGTCGCAACGCTTCCGTCGCCTGCACTGGATCTCCCGGAAAAATATAGGCACGTTCTTCAAGGATACGGACTAATTCGACAAGTTTTTGCGATGGATTCAACATAAATGATAGGCCGTCTGAAAAATAAAGTGGAAACGTCTGTTATACCCTCAAATAAACCCCTTTTTTGCAAAGGTCAAAAAATTAAAAGCGGTTTTGATTTTGAATAGGGTATATAGTGGAATAGATGTAAAATAAGCAGCCCGAAAGCTGCTTATTTTGAGTGTGGTGCGGACGGAGAGACTCGAACTCTCACACCTCTCGGCGCCAGAACCTAAATCTGGTGCGTCTACCAATTTCGCCACGTCCGCACTAATTTGAATCGTGGATTATACACAAGATTAATGGGGGCGCAAAGTCTTGTTTGCTTGAATTTTTCGGTTTATCCCTTATATAATGATTTATTCCGGCCGTCTGAAAGCAGGGTTTGTTTTCAGACGGCCTCAACTTTACTATTGGTGAGGAAGGGCAGATGCCTGCTTTATTAATTAAAGATTTTTTGCAGACGCAAGGTTTGAAGCTGCCTGCGGATGAGATACATGTTGCTTATTTGACTGCCCAGGCTGTGATTAAAATGGGCAATGCTTCGGTTGAGCGTTCGATTTTGTGGCCGTCTGAAAATGGTTGGCAGTTGGCGGATTATGTCGATGCCGAACATGAATGGTTGCTGAAACAGATTTTTATGGCTTTGGATTCGGTTGCCGAGCGCACCGAGCATTTGAAAAGCGCAGCCGTTTATACTGCGTTTCCGAAAGATGGTGCGTTGTCGCTGGTCCGTCTGAGCCGTTGGGGCGTGCCGTTGGAAAATGTGATTCCAATCGACGAGCAGGCCGGACAGGCTTTTTTGGCTGTGCGTACGGCGCAAAGCGGTTGGATGAATGTTTGTCAGAATGTGGCGTATTGGCAGGAAATTGGTGAATTGTCGGCCGAACGCAATCATCCCGGTTTGAGCCAGATTTCTGTTCCTGTCTGTATGCCCAGCGGTGCAGTTTTGGGTGTAGTGCATGCTGAGTTTGATATCAAAGACGGCGCGCCTGACGAAGTATTGGTGGCTTGGATTGCCCTTGCTTTGGCTCTGTCGGATTCTTTGAAAAATCTGTTGGGTGTGGCTGAAAGCGAGGAAGCGGAAAATGAGTAACGCGTTGAAGTTTGTCGCGTCATGCCGTTTGCCTACGGAATGGGGCGAATTTACCATGCACGGCTTTGAAGAAGAGAGCGGTCAGGAACATGTCGCATTGACGATGGGCGATGTTTCAGACGGCCTGCCTGTGTTGTCGCGTATTCATTCCGAGTGCTTGACCGGCGATGCTTTATTTTCGGTGAAATGTGATTGCGGCCCTCAGCTTCAAGCGGCGATGCAGGCCGTTCAGAAAGAAGGGCGTGGCGTTATCGTATATTTGCGCCAAGAAGGCAGGGGCATTGGTTTGATAAACAAAATCCGTGCGTATCGTCTGCAAGATCAGGGCTTGGATACGGTTGAGGCCAATGTTGCACTCGGCCTTCCTGTTGATGCGCGCGATTTCACTTTGGCTAAGCAGATTTATGATTATCTTCATATTCGTGAAGTCAAATTGTTGACCAATAATCCTGAAAAAATCCAAACGTTGAAAGATTCCGGCATCAATGTGGTCGAACGGATTGCATTGCATGTCGGCGAAAATGTGGAAAATGAACGTTATCTGCATACTAAAGCGGATAAATTGGGGCATTTGATTTTCGATTGATAGAACGGTATATCGGTAATTTTTGCGGTTAAATAAAATATTCTATATTCTTTCAATGGGATATATTTTTATTTAAATAAAAACCTTGCGCATGGCCTGATTTTTTGATTTAATGTCGGCTTATCGGGTGATTAGCTCAGTTGGTAGAGCGTCTGCCTTACAAGCAGAATGTCGGCGGTTCGACTCCGTCATCACCCACCAAGTTTCCTTTCATTGTCTTTGACAGTGGATGCGCGGTGGTAGCTCAGTTGGTTAGAGTACCGGCCTGTCACGCCGGGGGTCGCGGGTTCGAGCCCCGTCCGCCGCGCCATTATTTAAAAAGCACTGATTATATCAGTGCTTTTTTATTTGTCTTAAAGACACATCAGCTGCGAAAATAGGAACAGGTAAGTACAGGGTATTGAAATACTGTTTAACCTTAATTTCTTATGATTTAAAAAGGCCGTCTGAAACTTTTAAAATTTCAGACGGCCTTTAGTCTATTGAAACAATGGATTAAATATCCAATTCTGCCGTATCGCCTTCTTTTTCCATCCATGCGCGGCGGGCGGCGGCTTCGCCTTTGCCCATCAGTTTGACGAAGATGTCGCGTGTTTCGTCATCTGCACCTTCTGGAATTTGTACCTGCAACAGACGGCGGGTGTCGGGGTGCATGGTGGTATCTTTGAGCTGGTCGGGGTTCATCTCGCCCAAGCCTTTGAAGCGGCTGATGGAATAGGCGATTTCTTTGACGCCTTCTTTTTGCAGCCGCTCCAAGATGCTGTCGAGTTCGTTTTGGTCGAGGGCGTAGAATTTGCGGGCGGGTTTGCTTTTGCCTTGTGCGTTGACATCGACGCGGAACAGTGGTGGCTGAGCGACGTAGATGTGTCCGTCGGCGACCAGTTTCGGGAAGTGGCGGTAGAACAGGGTCAACAGCAAAACCTGAATATGCGAGCCGTCCACGTCGGCATCGGACAGGATAGCGATTTTGCCGTAGCGCAGGCCGCTTAAGTCGGGATTATCGTTGATTCCATGTGGATCGACGCCGATGGCGACGGAAATGTCGTGGATTTCGGCGTTGCCGAAGAGTTGGTCGGGGTGGACTTCAAAGCTATTAAGCACTTTGCCGCGCAGGGGCAGGATGGCCTGTGTGGCTTTGTCGCGGGCAAGTTTGGCTGAGCCGCCGGCGGAATCGCCTTCGACGAGGAAGAGTTCGTTTTCGCGGATGTCTTCACTTTCGCAGTCGGTCAGCTTACCGGGCAGGACAGCGACGCCGCTGCCTTTTTTCTTTTCAATCTTTTTAACCGAACGCATCCGTGCCTGTGCCTGACGGATAGCGAGTTCGGCGATTTTTTTGCCGTAGTCCACGTTTTGGTTTAGCCACAATTCCAAAGGGTCACCCGATACGGCGGCAACGAGTTTCAACGCGTCGCGGTTGGTCAGTTTGTCTTTGGTCTGACCTTGGAACTGTGGGTCGAGGACACGGGCGGAGAGGACGAAGGCGGTTTTGCCGAACACGTCGTCGCTTTGCACTTTCACGCCGCGCGGCAAGAGGTTATGCAGATTGATGAAGTTGTTGACGGCGTTGAACACGGCTTGTTTCAAGCCTGCTTCGTGCGTGCCGCCCAAAGGGGTGGGAATCAGGTTGACATAGCTTTCGTTGGCGCATGAGCCTTCTTCCAGCCAAGTCAGGGCAAAGGCGGCGCCTTCTCCAATGCTGAAATCGCCGTTGTGGCCGTCTGAAATGTAGTTTTCACAAGAGAAGATAGGCACGGCTTCTTGCGCGTCGGCAATAAGGTCGGTCAGATAGCTTTTCAAGCCGTCTGGATAGTGCCAAGTTTGGGTGTATGCTTCGTTTTCGCCTTTAACTGGACGGGTCAGGGAAACGCGCACGCCGGGCAGTAATACGGCTTTGGCGCGCAGCAGGCGTTCAAGTTCGGGAATGCTGTAATTCGGGCTTTCAAAATATTTGCCGTCCGGCCACACGCGCACTTCGGTGCCGCTGTCTTTGATGGCGCATTTGCCCACTTCAGTCAATGGCTCAATGACGTCGCCACCGGAAAAGACGATGCGGTGGACTTTGCCTTCGCGTTTGACCGTTACTTCAAGGCGGGTGGAAAGGGCGTTAGTAACAGATACGCCGACACCGTGCAGACCGCCTGAAAAGGCATAGGCGCTGCCGCCGTCTTTTTTGTTGAACTTGCCGCCTGCGTGCAGACGGGTGAATACGAGTTCGACTACGGGTACGCCTTCTTCAGGGTGTAGGCCGACGGGAATGCCGCGGCCGTTATCACGCACGGAAAGCGAACCGTCTTCATGAATTTGCACGTCAATTTCAGTCGCGAAACCACCCAACGCCTCGTCCGCCGCGTTATCAATCACTTCCTGACAGATATGGGTCGGGCTGTCGGTACGGGTGTACATGCCGGGACGTTCTTTGACCGGCTCCAAGCCTTTGAGGACGGTAATGCTGGATTCGCTGTATTGATTGTTTTTAGCCATAGGAATAATGTAAAGGCCGTCTGAAAGGATGAAAAACAACGCTTTCAGACGGCCTGAAAGCGTTTGGGTTATAGGTTTTCTATTGGATTGCGACGGATAAAGTCTTCATAGCTTTCTATACCGCGCAAGAAACGGGAGAGTTCGGTCAACGCGTCCAAATACACGCCGCGCTTGAAATCGATGACTTCGTCAACCGGCGCCCAGTATTGGTGCCAGCGCCAGCCGTCAAACTCAGGATGGTGGCAGGCGCGGAGGTTGACGTCGCTGTCGCGGCCGACCAAACGCAAAAGATACCAAATCTGTTTTTGTCCGCGATACGAACCGCGCCATTCGCGCCGCACCCAGTGGCTGGGCACGTCATAACGCAACCAGTCGCGCGTACGGCCAACGATTTTGATGTGTTGCGGCAACAGGCCGACTTCTTCGTACAATTCGCGGTACATGGCGGTCTCAGGACTTTCGCCCGGCTTGATGCCGCCTTGCGGAAACTGCCATGAATGTTCGCGTACGCGTTTGCCCCAAAAGACTTCGTTACGTTCGTTAATCAGGATAATACCGACATTGGGGCGATAGCCTTCTCTGTCTAACACGGGGTCGCCCTTCATTAAATTCAATCGTGCAATTTTCCCACAAATTGGGCGGTTTTGACAAATCTTGAGGCCGTCTGAATAAGCCCACAGTTTTTTCCAGACGGCATGAAACTGTTTCTGAAAAAATGTTGTTTATGAATAAAACCATAGCTTCAGGCCGTCTGAAAAATGAAATTTTTTTCTGCTTTAAGGTCTTGCATTCAAAAGCTTTTTGCCGTTTAATGCAAACCTTGCTGAATCAAGGGCAAAGGACACATGCCGGCCGCCCCCACAGTTTCCCTTTTGTAAGTGGCATCTGCCACCGCTGCAATATTTTTACCCCCCGAACAAAAGGTCTGAAACCATGAAAAAATCTTTGATGGCGGCGGCAATCGTGAGCCTCGTCTTGACTGCGTGTAGCGGTGGAAAAGAAACCGCCGCAGAATCTTCCGCATCTCAAACTCAAACTTCTTCCTCTCAAACGGATAAACTCAATATCTACAACTGGTCGGATTATGTCGATCCGGCCACGCTGTCTGCGTTTGAAAAAAATACGAATATCAATGTCCGCTACGATTACTACGATAGCAACGAAGCACTGGAAGCCAAGCTGCTGACCGGCAAGTCGGGTTATGACCTGGTTGCGCCGTCTATTGCCAATGTCGGCCGTCAGATTAAAGCCGGAGCGTATCAAAAAATCGATAAATCGCAAATTCCCGATTACGCCAATATCGATCCCGATTTGTTGAAAATGATGGAAGCCGTCGATCCGGGCAACGAATATGCCGTCCCTTATTTCTGGGGCATCAATACACTGGCGATTAACAAACAGCAGGTTCAAAAGGCTTTGGGTACGGACAAGTTGCCTGAAAACGAATGGGATTTGGTGTTCAATCCTGAATACACCCAAAAACTGAAATCCTGCGGCATCAGTTATTTCGACAGCGCCATTGAGCAGATTCCTTTGGCTTTGCATTATTTGGGCAAAGATCCGAACAGCGAAAACCCTGACGACATCAAAGCTGCTGTTGAAATGATGAAAAAAGTGCGTCCCGACATCAAACGCTTTACTTCGTCGGGCTATATCGACGATATGGCGGCTGGTAATCTTTGCGTATCGGTAGGCTACGGCGGCGACCTCAATATTGCCAAAACCCGTGCCAAAGAAGCCGGAAACGGCGTCGAAGTCGAAGTATTGGTGCCGAAAAGCGGCGTCGGTATTTGGGTGGATTCGCTGATGATTCCGCGTGATGCGCAAAATGTGGCCAATGCACACAAATACATCAATCACACGCTCAATCCAGAAACAGCGGCCAAAAACGGCAACTATGTGACTTATGCTCCGGCCAGCCGTCCGGCGCGTGATTTGATGGATGAAAAATACACCTCTGACGAATCGATTTTCCCAAGTAAAGAATTGATGGAAAAAAGCTTCATCGTCTCCCCTAAGTCAACCGATGCGAGCAAACTCAGCGTTCGCCTATGGCAGGCTTTGAAAGCAGGGCGATAATGAACATTGAAATTTGAATACTCAGGCCGTCTGAAACAGTTTTCAGACGGCCTGAGTGTTATAATTGTCAACACTTTTCAAATATCCTATGAGGAGAAACAGCGTTATGAACAATTCAGTCATCACCGTCATCGGCAAAGACCGTGTGGGCATTGTGTACGACGTTTCCAAAATTTTAGCGGAAAACCAAATCAATATTCTCAACATCAGCCAACAGCTGATGGACGATTTTTTTACCATGATTATTTTGGTGGACACTTCAAAATGTACCAAATCGCGTCAAGAGGTTTTGGATTTGTTTGCGGAAGAGAGCAAAAAACTCGCGCTTGATATCCGTATGCAAAACGAAGAAATTTTCCAAGCCATGCACCGTATTTAAGTCGGAGGGAGAGTCATGAGTATTCAATCCGGCGAGATTTTAGAAACCGTCAAAATGGTGGCCGACCAGAATTTTGACGTGCGCACCATTACCATCGGCATTGATTTGCACGACTGCATCAGCAGCGATATTAATGTGTTGAACCAAAATATTTACAACAAAATCACCACTGTCGGCAAGGACTTGGTGGCAACGGCAAAATATCTGTCTGCCAAATACGGCGTGCCGATTGTGAATCAGCGCATTTCCGTTACGCCGATTGCCCAAATCGCCGCGGCCACCCATGCCGATTCCTATGTCAGCGTGGCGCAAACTTTGGATAAGGCTGCCAAAGCCATCGGCGTGTCCTTTATCGGCGGCTTTTCTGCGCTGGTGCAAAAAGGCATGTCGCCTTCGGATGAGGTGTTGATCCGTTCCATTCCCGAAGCGATGAAAACCACCGATATCGTATGTAGCTCCATCAATATCGGTAGTACGCGTGCCGGTATCAATATGGATGCGGTCAAGCTGGCAGGCGAAACCATCAAACGCACGGCTGAAATCACGCCCGAAGGTTTCGGCTGCGCCAAAATTGTCGTGTTCTGTAACGCGGTGGAAGACAACCCGTTTATGGCGGGCGCGTTTCACGGTTCGGGCGAAGCGGATGCCGTTATCAATGTCGGCGTATCCGGCCCGGGTGTCGTAAAAGCCGCGTTGGAAAATTCAGATGCAACGACATTGACCAAAGTTGCGGAAGTAGTGAAGAAAACTGCTTTCAAAATTACCCGCGTGGGCGAACTCATCGGCCGCGAAGCCTCAAAAATGCTGAATATCCCATTCGGTATTCTCGACTTGTCATTGGCACCAACTCCTGCTGTTGGCGATTCGGTGGCGCGCATTCTTGAAGAAATGGGCTTGAGCGTCTGCGGTACGCACGGCACGACAGCGGCTTTGGCCTTGCTGAATGATGCCGTGAAAAAAGGCGGCATGATGGCTTCCAGCGCGGTCGGCGGTTTGAGCGGCGCATTTATCCCTGTTTCGGAAGACGAGGGCATGATTGCCGCTGCCGAAGCCGGTGTGCTGACATTGGACAAACTCGAAGCCATGACCGCTGTCTGCTCCGTTGGTTTGGACATGATTGCCGTTCCCGGCGATACGCCTGCTCATACCATTTCTGGCATCATCGCCGACGAAGCCGCCATCGGCATGATCAACAGCAAAACCACTGCCGTGCGCATTATTCCGGTAACCGGCAAGACCGTCGGCGACAGCGTCGAGTTCGGCGGCCTGTTGGGCTACGCGCCTGTAATGCCGGTCAAAGAAGGCTCATGCGAAGTGTTCGTTAATCGCGGTGGCAGAATCCCGGCGCCGGTTCAATCGATGAAAAACTGATTGGATTGATGAATAAAAAGGCCGTCTGAAATTGATTTTCAGACGGCCTTTTATATTTGCAGGCTGATTATTTGAACATATTTTTAATAATGCCCATTACGCTGCGGGAAATGGCGTTGGTTACTTGGCGGTTGATTTGGCTGCCGATGGCGTCGGCAACGTTGTAGCCCAGACCTTGGCCGGATTTTTTGCGTCCGCCGCTCAAACCGCCGATCAGTCCGCCGAGGATGCCGGGATCGGCATTGGCAGCCTCTTTTTCTGCGGTTTTTTGCGCTTTTTCCTGCTCTTTGGCGGCATTTGCGGCTTCTTTTTCAGCGGCAGCCTGGCTGTCTGCTTCGGCCAATGCTTCAAAAGCGGAGTAGTTGTCCACCATGTCTTTATAGGTTGGATATAAATCGTCGTTTTGGAACAGGCGGTTGCGTTCCTCTGCGGTAAGCGGGGTTAAGGAAGATTGCGGCGGCAGTATGAGGGCGCGTTCTACCTGCTCGGGCATACCTTTTTCATCAAGGAAGGAAACGAGGGCTTCGCCGACGCCGAGTTCGGCAATCGCTTCAGCAACTTTGATATTTGGGTTGCTGCGGAAGGTTTCGGCAGCGGCTTTGACTGCTTTTTGGTCGCGCGGTGTGAAGGCGCGTAGGGCGTGTTGTACACGGTTACCCAGTTGGCCGAGAATGGTATCGGGCAAGTCGAGTGGGTTTTGGGTAACAAAATATACGCCCACGCCTTTGGAACGAATCAGGCGCACAACTTGTTCGATTTGTTCGACCAACGCATTGGCGGCATTGTCGAACATCAAATGTGCTTCGTCGAAGAACATCACAAATTTTGGTTTGTCCAAATCGCCGACTTCGGGCAGGGTTTCAAACAACTCCGCCAGCATCCACAGCAAAAACGCGCTGTACATACGCGGCGAGCGCATCAGTTTTTCGGAGTTGAGGATGTTGATGATGCCTTTGCCGTTGTCGGTTTGCATCCAGTCTTGCAGGTTGAGGGAAGGTTCGCCGAAGAATTTTTCTGCGCCTTCGTTTTCCAAAGTCAGCAGTTGGCGTTGAATCGCGCCGATACTGGCGGCAGAAACGTTGCCGTATTGCGTGCGGTATTCCGAAGCATGGTCGGAAACGTGTTTCAACATGCTGCGCAGGTCTTTCAAGTCCAGAATGTGCCAGCCTCTGTCATCGGCAACTTTGAATACGAGGTTGAGCAAACCTTCTTGCGTGTCGTTCAGATTCATCAGGCGGGCCAAAAGCATAGGGCCCATTTCTGAAACGGTTACGCGTACGGGAATACCGGTTTCGCCGTAAACATCCCAAAAGCGCACGGGAAAATTTTGAAGCCATTGCTCGCCCAAATCAAACTCGGCGATGCGTTCGCCCACTTTGCCGCTGTTGGCACCGGCTTGCGCGATGCCCGACAAATCTCCTTTGACATCGACCAAGAATACAGGGATGCCTTCGCTGCTGAAGGCTTCCGCCATGCGGCGCAGGGTAACGGTTTTACCCGTACCGGTCGCACCGGCAATCAAGCCGTGGCGGTTGGCCATTTTGCCTTGGATTTCGAGCGTTTTCCCATCGGCACGCGCAATTTGAAATGTAGTCATGATTATTCCTTAGAATCCGTGATGTGAAACAATTTGTTGTCTTAAAAAACAAGCATTTTAACGTTTGCGGCGAGGGGATTCAACCAAGCGAAGTTTCAGACGGCCTTAAGTTTTGCAAAGGTTTTTTTGCAGTGATTGGACAAGGTTGAAATCTGCTATAATTCCATCTAATACGCAACCGTCTGACAAGGCGGTTGTTTTCTTTGTTTTTTGAATATTTTTTACGAAAGCGAAAGTCGGAATGACTGCACAACAAGCCCCTTTGGGCGAAAAAACCATGGCCGTGCTGATGGCGATGTTGGTCGCGCTGATGCCGTTTTCTGTCGATGCTTATCTGCCTGCGATTCCCGAAATGGCGAAGTCGCTGGGTTCGGACATCCACCGTATTGAGCAAAGCCTGAGCTTTTTTATGTTTGGCGTGGCGTTTGGTCAGGTGGTCGGCGGTTCGATTTCGGATATTAAAGGCCGCAAACCTGTCGCCTTGGTGGGCTTGAGCATTTACTTTGCCGCCGTTATCGGTTTGACGATGGTGAATAATGTCGAGCAGCTGCTGAACTTGCGTGCCTTGCAGGCGTTTGGCGCGGGGATGACCGTGGTGATTTCCGGCGCGATGGTGCGCGATTATTATTCCGGACGCAAAGCCGCGCAGATGTTTGCCTTAATCGGCATCATTCTGATGATTGTGCCGCTGATGGCGCCAATGATTGGTGCAGGTTTGCAGAATTTAGGCGGCTGGCGCATGATTTTCGGTTTTCTGGCCTGCTATTCGCTGCTGCTTTGGGGTTTGATGTGGTATTTCCTGCCCAAGCCGCACCAAAAAGGCAAAATCAGCATGGACGTGTTCGGCGTGGTGGCCGGCAGGTTTAAACGTGTTTTGAGAACGCGCGCCGCGATGGGCTATTTGTTTTTCCAAGCTTTCAGTTTCGGTTCGATGTTTGCTTTTTTGACCGAATCGTCGTTCGTGTACCAACACCTGTATCATGTTTCACCAAACCAATACGCTTGGATATTTGCGCTCAATATCATTACCATGATGTCGTTTAACCGCGTTACCGCATGGCGTTTGAAAACCGGTACGCATCCGCAAAACATCCTCAAATGGGGCATTATCGTCCAATTTGCCGCCAATCTGCTGATGGTGGTTTTGGTGTTGTCGCTGTCTTTGCCGCCTTTGTGGGCTTTGGTGCTGTGCGTGATGTTTTCAGTCGGTACGCAAGGCTTGGTCGGAGCGAACACTCAAGCCTGCTTTATGAGCTATTTCAGTGCAGAGGGCGGCAGCGCAAATGCGGTTTTAGGCGTGTTCCAATCCCTCATCGGCGCATCGGTTGGCATGGCAACGACTTGGCTGCATAATGGTTCTGCCTTGGTAATGGCCGGTATGATGTTGAGTTCGACTATATGCGGTATCGTGCTGTTGTGGATTTGCTCGCATCAGGCTTGGGTAGAAAACGATAAAAAAGAATATGTTTAACCTTCAGGCCGTCTGAAAAACGGTTTCAGACGGCCTCAACTTTATATTGAAGAAATTAACCATGAGTACCAGCAAACAACGCCCCATCGGCGTATTCGATTCCGGCGTCGGCGGCTTGACCAATGTCCGCGCCCTGATGGAACGCCTGCCGATGGAAAACATCATCTATTTCGGCGATACCGCACGCGTTCCCTACGGCACCAAATCCCGCGCCACCATCGAAACTTTCGCCATGCAGATTGTCGATTTCCTGCTGGAAAACGATGTCAAAGCACTCGTTATCGCGTGCAACACCATCGCTGCCGTTGCCGGACAAAAAATCCGCCAAAAAGCAGGCAATATGCCTGTATTGGACGTCATTTCCGCCGGTGCGGAAGCTGCTTTGCAAACCACTAAAAACAACCGAATCGGCATTATCGCGACCAATACCACCGTCAACAGTAATGCCTACGCGCGCGCTATCCATTCGCAAAACAACGACACACTGGTGCGCACGCAAGCCGCGCCCCTGCTTGTGCCATTGGTGGAAGAGGGCTGGCTCGATCACGAAGTTACACGTCTGACCGTACGCGAATACTTGAAGCCGCTTTTGGCAGACGACATCGACACGCTGGTGTTGGGTTGTACCCACTTCCCACTGCTCAAACCACTTATCGGCCGCGAAGCGCAAAACGTCACCTTGGTCGATTCCGCCATCACCACCGCCGAAGCCACCGCCAAAGCCTTGGCGCAAGCAGGTTTGCTGAATACAGAAAACGACAACCCGGATTACCGCTTCTACGTCAGCGACATCCCACTGCGCTTCCGCACCATCGGCGAACGCTTCTTGGGTAGAAGTATGGAACAGATTGAGATGGTAACGTTGGGTTAATTGGAAATATTAAAGGCCGTCTGAAAACCTGATTCAGGTTTTCAGACGGCCTTTCTACTTCCTGAGTATTTTATCTGCCTGACTGTTCTCACACGTTGTCTGTCCACGCACTCGGCAGGAACGGTGCAAAGCTGAGTTTGCCGCCCCAAGTTTTCATTTGGGCGAAACCTTGGATGATAGCGAGCCACGAGCCGGTCATAGAAGTTAAGCCACGGTATTGTAGGCATTTTCGTGAAAGTTAGATTTTTAACTTCACGGATTCAGTACATATTCAATGATTAAATTTATTTTCCATAAAATTGGCAAACCTCACTAAGGCTAGCATAACAGGAACCTCAACCAGAACACCTACGACAGTTGTTAGCGTAGCTCCTGATAATAGCCCAAATAGAGATATAGAAACTGCAACGGACAGCTCGAAAAAATTAGATGCACCAATCATGCCACATGGAGCTGCAATTGAATATGGTAGCTTTGCTAAATATGCCATGAAAAATGTTATTGCAAATATAAACAAAGTTTGAATTATCAAAGGAATTGCAATGAGGATAATATTTAGTGGCTGATCCAATATCTTCTGTCCTTGAAATGAAAATATTATAATCAGCGTCAACAATAATCCCATCATAGTGTATTTATCAAATGCAGGGATAAAAGTTTTATTTAGGTAGTCCTCCCCTTTGTGTTTAATGATTATACTTCTAGTTGCCATGCTTAAAATAAGAGGAACAACAATAAATAATACAATGGATAATAAAAGTGTTCCCCATGGAATATTTATATTTCCAATCTTTAATAAGAAGCTCACAATTGGTATATATGCAATCAAAATAATTAAGTCGTTACTAGCTACCTGTACTAAGGTATAAGCACTATCACCTCTTGTTAACTTGCTCCATACAAATACCATTGCGGTACATGGTGCAGCTCCGAGTAAAACCGCCCCGGCTAAATATTCTGATGCCAATTCCTTATTAATAAATCCTTTATAAATAACAAAGAAAAATAAGAATGCGATTAAATACATGGTGAGTGGCTTAATGATCCAATTTACAAACCATGTAATAAATAGACCTTTAGGATTTTTTCCTATGTCTTTTATACTCTTAAAATCAATTTTCAACATCATTGGATAAATCATTATCCAAAGTAAAATTGTTGTTGGTATAGACACGTTGTAGAACTCAAATTTTCCTAACCTATCTGGAATAGAAGGAAAATATTTCCCAATAAATATGCCTATTGCCATACAAATTAACACCCAAAAAGTCAGGTTTTTCTCAAAAAAACCAATTCCATTTATTTTCTTCATTTCTAAATCTACTTAAATTCTTCATTTGCTTTAGCAGATAATATCTTGTTACTAGGATTTGCTTTATACAAGGATGAATTAACAATCTACCAATTTGTATGAATTGATGCCCTTGTTAGATCTTCTTCTAATCGATATGCCTCATAAAATGGGGTAGCCTCCACCAAGCTAACGATTAATACTTCTGTTTCCTCTTCCTTTAATCTAAGTAACAAGTTTTTTACAGATTCAGGTATCTGCCCTTGTGTTCTTTTAACTTCTTGATGATAACTTAAAGTTGAGTCTAACAACAAGGTATAACCCGTAGAAGCAGTATAAATCACCACTATTTCATCGTCTGCTTTTTCCACGAGCAATGTGCAGACCGTCTTCGGTGCTGATGGCAGTGGTCTTTCTGGACGAACGCCCCAGTACGCAGGAATGAATAGGGCTGGAGCTGGTTACGGCGGGCGTATTGACGCTGGCTTTGAAACGCTAGAAATATTTTTCCAATGAGAAAGGTCGTCAGAAAACCAAAATTCTGGTTTTCAGACGACCTTTTTACTTCCTTAGGATTTTATCTGCCCGACTGTTCCCACACGTTTTGCAAGTAGGCGTAGGTCAGCTCGGCGGTGCCGGACACCAGCGCGATGTCGCTGCCCAAATCTTCGGCTTTGCCCACGCCGATGGGCAAGGCGCCGGCGGCTTTGATGGCGGCGACGCCGGCGGCGGCGTCTTCGATGCCGATGCAGTGGCGGATATCCGCGTCTACACCCTCGGCTGCTGCAAGGAAGATGTCGGGGGCGGGTTTGGAATGTGCGACGGCGGCAGGGTCGGCAATGGCGTCGAAGAAGTGGGTCAGCCCCATGCGTTCGAGCAGGAACGGGCCGTTTTTACTGGCGGACGCGAGGGCGATTTTTTTGCCGTTTGCTTTCAATGTTTCCAGCAGGGGCAAAATGCCGGGGTATACGTCTTCGGGTTTGACTGCCTGAATCATCTCGACGTAGTTGTCGTTTTTACGGCGGGTCAGTTCGGCGAACTCGACTTCGCTGACGGTTTTGCCGCCGTGCGCGAGGATGCGTTTGAGCGAATCGTCGCGCGATACGCCTTTGAGCTGCTCGTTAAACTTGCGGTCGATGCTGATGCCCAGTTCTGCGGCGAGCTTTTTCCATGCGCGGTAGTGGTATTCGGCGGTGTCGGTAATGACGCCGTCGAGATCAAAGAGCACTGCGGTGAAAGTCATTTTGCACCTTCCTTATTTTTCCAACGCGACAGTGTGGCTGCCGTTGAGCGTGATGTCTTTGCCGTACACCTGCAAATCGAGCGGCTCGCCTTTGAGCAGGGTAAAGACGACGTTTTCTTTGCCGACGGCGACTTTAATCAGACGGCCGCGGTAGTTGATGTGGAAGGCGTAGCCTGTCCACGCACTCGGCAGGAACGGTGCAAAGCTGAGTTTGCCGCCCCAAGTTTTCATTTGGGCGAAACCTTGGACGATGGCGAGCCACGAGCCAGTCATGGAGGTGATGTGCAGGCCGTCTTCGGTGTCGTTGTTGTAGTTGTCCAAGTCCAGGCGGGCGGTGCGCTGGTACATTTCCACGGCTTTTTCTTCTTTGCCCAGTTCGGCAGCGAGGATGGAGTGGATACAAGGTGACAACGAGCTTTCATGCACGGTCATCGGTTCGTAGAAGTCGAAGTTGCGGCGTTTTTCGTCGATATTGAAACGGTCGCCGAAGAAGTAGATGCCTTGCAATACGTCCGCCTGTTTGATGAAGGGCGAACGCAGGATTTTGTCCCACGACCATTTCTGGTTGAGCGGCAAATCGTCAGACGAAAGCGCGGACACGGGGCGGATGTCTTTGTCGAGGAAGCCGTCGTGTTGCACGAATACGCCGAGTTCTTCATCATGAGGACGGTACATATTCACGCTGATGTCTGCCCATTTTTCCAACTCGGCGGCACTCACGTTCAAATCCGGACGCGGGTATTTCGCCAAGGCTTCGCGGGTGTAGTCCAATACCCATGCGGCGAGGGTATTGGTGTACCAGTTGTTGTTGATGTTGTTTTCGTATTCGTTCGGGCCGGTTACGCCGTGAATCATGTATTTGCCGTTGCGTTTGGAGAAGTGGACACGGTCTGCCCAGAAGCGGGACACTTCGACCAAGACTTCCAAGCCTTCTTTGGCAAGATAGCTTTCGTCGCCGGTGTAGTTGGTGTAGTTGTAGATGGCGTAAGGAATCGCGCCGTTGCGGTGGATTTCCTCGAAGGTGATTTCCCATTCGTTGTGGCACTCGATGCCGGTAAACGTCACCATCGGATAGAGTGCACCCGCCAAGCCCTGTTCGCGCGCGTTGTGTTGCGCCTGCGGCAGTTGGTTGTGGCGGTATTGCAGCAGGTTGCGGGTAACTTCGGGTTCAGCCAGTGCGAGGTAGAGCGGTACGGCGTAGGCTTCGGTATCCCAATAGGTCGCGCCGCCGTATTTTTCGCCGGTAAAGCCTTTCGGGCCGATGTTCAGACGCGCGTCTTCGCCGTAGTAGGTGGAGAACAGTTGGAACAGGTTGAAGCGGATGCCCTGCTGCGCTTCGTCGCTGCCTTCGATGACCACGTCGGCGATTTCCCAACGGTGCAGCCAGCCTGCTTTGTGTGCATCTAACAAGGTTTCAAACGCAACGCCTGCGACTTTTTCCGACAAGGCGCGACCTGCGGCTTTCACTGCTTCCAAGCCCTGATAATCGCGGCTGGTGGTAACAATCACACGTTTTTCAAAGGTTTCGGGCGTACCGCCGACTTCGGCCTCAAAAGAATTAGAGACCTGCCAATCGGTTTGGCTGCCGCCTAGGGCTTTGAAGCTGCCGGCGAAGGTTTGCTCGGCGTTGACGATGAATTGTTCCACGTCGAAAGGGTTGGCGACGGTTTGGGTGGCAATATAGGAGAGGCCGTCTGAAACGCTTTTATCCAATACCTGCCAGAATTTTTCTTCGTAGTTGGAGTCTTCGTTTTTCACGTCGGCGTCGATAATGGAATCGATGCGGACTTGGTGGGTTTTGCCGTCAACGGATATGGCTTCCCAGCGGATGAGAGCCAGCTCTTTTTGCGCGACGGACAGGAATTTGCACACATCGAAACGCACGCCGAATACGGTGAACGAGCGGCGCAATACGCCGTGCTGCATATCGAGTTCGACGGAGAAGCTGGCAACATCGTTTTTCGCCAAGTCCACTTCCTGACCGTCGACAAAGATTTTGACTTTACTGAAATTGAGCGCGTTGATGGCTTTGCCAAAATATTTGGGGTAGCCGTTTTTCCACCAGCCGACGCGGGTTTTGTCGGGGAACCACACGCCGGCGATGTAGGTGCCCAAGTGGCTGTCGGCGGAGTAGGTTTCCTCAAAGCTGCCGCGCATACCCATATAGCCGTTGCCCAAGCTGGTCAGGCTCTCTTGCAGCCGTTTGTGTTCTTTTTCCAGTTTTGCCGAACGCAGCGTCCAAGGGCTGATTTCCATGATTCTTGTGTACATTTATGAAGCTCCTGTTATTAAAATTGTAAGTTCGGCAAAGGTTTCAGATGGCCTTTGCCGATGGTATTGATGGATTATTCGCCGTGGGTCTCTTTAATCAGACATACTGAGAAGGCTCCCAGCAGCAAGACCGCGCCTGCAACCAAGAACATGGTTGCCTGATGGCTGCCCAGCATAGGGAAGAGGATAAAGCTCAGCAGGGAGGCGACGATTTGAGGCATACAGATAGAGCCGTTAAACAGACCCAAATAAGTACCCATGTGCTTGCCGGAGAGGGCATTGGTTACAATCGTCAAAGGATAGGTAATGATGCCTGCCCACGCGATGCCGATTAAGGTATAAGACAACACCAACGCGTATTGATTGCTGATGAAGAAAACGGAGAAGAAACCGAGCGCACCCAAAGCCAAGCAACCGAAATAACCGACTTTATGGTATTTATTCGGTACTTTTGCCAGAATAAACGAGCAGATAACGGCAGCAATGGATTGTACCGCCGCCAAAACGCCGTACCAGTTGCCTGCTTCTTGGTAGCCTACGGAGGAGGCATCGGTTGTCTGCCAAACGTTTTCTGCAATCGCGCCTGCCGAGTAAGTCCACATATATTGGAAGGCAAACCAGCAGAAGAATTGTACCAAAGTAACCGTCCAAAACGCTTTCGGCGCAGTTTTCAAAAGTTCGAACCAGTTGGCTTTTTCCTGATTCGCGGCGACATCGATGCCGTGGTAGCGGGCGTAGGTTTCCGGATCATATTCTTTGACTTTGAAGATGGTGAACGCACTGGTAATAATCAGTAAGGCTGCGCCCACATAGAATGCTACGACCACGGTCTGCGGCACGACGCCTTTTTCGGCCGTGTTCGCCAAACCGATATACGCAAACACAAACGGCAGAATCGCCGCCACAACCGCGCCCGTATTCGCCAAGAAACTTTGAATGCCGTAGGCGTAGCTTTTCTGCTCCTCGTTGACCATGTCGCCGACCATCATTTTAAACGGCTGCATTGCCATATTGGAGGATACGTCCAACAGCGCAATCATCAGCGCGCCAAACGACAAAGCCGCCAAAGAAGCGTAGCCAAAACCGAAGCTGCCCGAGTTCGGCATCAGAATCATGACGATAACCGCAATCAGCGTACCGTAAAGCAGATAGGGTAGACGACGGCCGCCCAAGCGCGGCATCCAGGTACGGTCTGAGTAGTAGCCCACAATCGGCTGAACCAGCATACCGGCTAATGGGGGTAGAATGAAAAACCAACCCAAATTGTGCGGGTCAGCGCCTAAAGTTTGAAAAATTCGGCTCATTTGCGAGCTTTGCAGGGTAAAGGCCGTCTGAACGCCGAGATAGCCGAAGCTCAGCATCCAAATCGTACTTTTTGCCAGTGATGGCAAACCTTGTTTTGCTGTTTTTTGCGTATTTTCCGACATGAGGTAAATCCTTTTTTTGAAAAGTATTTTTATTGAGAAATCTGAAAGGTTCCTTGGTGTGGTGTTCTCTGTTGTTATTATTTTGTGTACGTACTTTCAAGGATATAGGTGCATTTTATGAAGCGCGCCGGATATTGGCAATGCCAGTTCAAGGATAAACTGGCTTAAATCAAATTTTTTGCGGTTTGGCATTGATACCGTCGGGCAATGAGGGTATCGGTTCGGCTCGGTGTATATTTTGATGCTTATTTCTATTTTCAGACGGCATTTGAACAAGCAAGTATTGGGGCAATAGGTTAAAATGGGCCGTCTGAAATTTGTTTGACGGAAACGAGAAAACTATGTCCCAACAATACGTCTATTCTATGCTGCGCGTGAGCAAGGTTGTGCCGCCGCAAAAAACCATTATTAAAGACATTTCCCTTTCATTTTTCCCCGGCGCGAAAATCGGTCTGCTCGGTTTGAACGGTGCGGGTAAATCTACTGTACTGCGGATTATGGCTGGCGTGGATAAAGAATTTGAGGGCGAAGCCGTGCCGATGGGCGGCATTAAAATCGGCTACCTGCCGCAAGAGCCTGAGCTTGATCCTGAGAAAACCGTGCGCGAGGAAGTGGAAAGCGGTTTGGGCGAAGTAGCTGCTGCACAAAAACGTTTGGAAGAAGTGTATGCCGAGTATGCCAATCCTGATGCGGATTTTGACGCATTGGCGGAAGAACAAGGTCGCTTGGAAGCGATTATTGCGGCTGGTTCATCTACCGGCGGCGGTGCGGAACACGAATTGGAAATCGCTGCCGACGCGTTGCGCCTGCCTGATTGGGATGCAAAAATCGGCAATCTGTCCGGCGGTGAAAAACGCCGCGTCGCTTTGTGCAAACTCTTGTTGAGCAAGCCCGATATGCTGCTGCTGGACGAGCCGACCAACCACTTGGATGCGGAATCGGTGGAATGGCTGGAGCAATTCTTGGTGCGTTTCCCCGGCACAGTCGTTGCGGTAACGCATGACCGCTACTTCCTCGACAACGCCGCCGAATGGATTTTGGAACTCGACCGTGGCCACGGTATTCCGTGGAAAGGCAATTACTCGTCTTGGCTGGAGCAGAAAGAAAAACGCTTGGAAAACGAGGCGAAATCCGAAGCCGCGCGCGTGAAGGCGATGAAGCAGGAATTGGAATGGGTGCGCCAGAATGCCAAAGGCCGCCAAGCCAAGTCCAAGGCGCGTTTGGCGCGTTTCGAGGAAATGAGCAACTACGAATACCAAAAACGCAATGAAACGCAGGAAATCTTCATTCCCGTTGCCGAGCGTTTGGGTAACGAAGTGATTGAATTTGTGAATGTTTCCAAATCGTTTGGCGACAAAGTGCTGATTGACGATTTGAGCTTCAAAGTGCCTGCGGGCGCGATTGTCGGCATCATCGGCCCGAACGGCGCGGGTAAATCGACGCTGTTCAAAATGATTGCGGGCAAAGAGCAGCCCGATTCCGGCGAAGTGAAAATCGGCCAAACCGTGAAAATGAGCCTGATTGACCAAAGCCGCGCAGGTTTACAAAACGACAAAACCGTGTTCGACAATATTGCCGAAGGCCGCGACATTTTGCAGGTTGGCCAGTTTGAAATTCCAGCCCGCCAATATTTGGGACGCTTCAACTTCAAAGGCAGCGACCAAAGCAAAATTGCAGGTCAATTGTCGGGCGGCGAACGCGGCCGTCTGCACTTGGCAAAAACCTTGTTGAGCGGCGGTAATGTGTTGCTGCTGGACGAACCGTCTAACGACCTCGACGTGGAAACCCTGCGCGCGCTGGAAGATGCATTGCTGGAATTTGCCGGCAGCGTGATGGTGATTTCGCACGACCGCTGGTTCCTCGACCGTATCGCTACGCATATTTTGGCTTGTGAAGGCGACTCTAAATGGGTGTTCTTTGACGGCAACTATCAAGAATACGAAGCCGACAAGAAACGCCGTTTGGGTGAAGAAGGCGCGAAACCGAAACGTATCCGTTATAAACCGGTAACACGTTAAGCAGGTTTGAACCAAAAGGCCGTCTGAAACTTTTAATGTTTCAGACGGCCTTTTATTTTTGATGTTTATGATTGTTTTCTTAATTGCGGATGGTTTTCCAATGTATCAATGATGATTTCAATCATGCGGGGGGCGGTTTGCGCCAAATCGAAGCCTTGACCTGAAAAAAGCCAGCGCCAAATCAAGCCGTCTAATGAAGACTTGATGAAGATGACTGCCATATCGATATCCAAATTATCCGCCAACGCTTTTTGTTGTACTGCATCAGTCAGGACGGCAACGATTTTTTCACGCCATAATGATTGGTGTTTTTTAGCGATGGCAATGACCGTCTCGTTTTGCTCGGTGTGTTCGCATTTTAAAAACAAAATGCTGTGGAATTTATAGTGAAGCTCGTTGTGTTGCAGGCGCTCGAAAAAACGGGTCAGGGTCAGTCGGAAGCTTGACCAAGCCTGTTCGTTATTGTTGTTCGAGTCTTCTTTTATGCAGCTTTCGATGTCGTCGCAAATCCGTTGGAACAAGGCGTCAAACAAATCTTCTTTGTTTTTGAAATGCCAATACAGCGCGCCGCGCGTTACGCCTGCGGCTTGGGCGATTTCGTTAAGCGAGGTGCGGGCAATGCCTTTCTGATAAAACGTATCCAATGCGGCAAGCATGAGATATTCTTTGGTTTTTAAGGCTTCGGTTTTGGTTCTTCTCATAGTTGTTTTGTGGGAAATGTAAATTTATGGTTCGGATTATAAAAAATTACTTCTGAACATGCAAGAATGTATGTATAATTCAATTCAATACTTGATAGTGTTTCTCAACACTATATAATCAGCCTGTTTTTCATAAAAGCAGGCAATTTCTGTTTGTGAAATATGAGATTAAAGTAATCAATTTTTAATTAGTCAAACCCTTATTTATCATAGAGATAGGAAAATTATGGCTCTTTATGCTTCTAAAATGATGCGTGTCGCGGCAATTGCAGCAGCTACTGCGTTGGCGCTTTCCGCTTGCGGCAAAGGCGATGAAAAAGCAGCCGGCCAACAGGCGCAAGGCAGTCAGCAACAGCAAAAACAACCTGCGCCTGAAGTCCGTGTGGTTACCGTGCATCCGGAAACCGTTGCATTGACAACTGAGTTGCCGGGCCGTCTGGAATCATTGCGTACTGCCGAAGTTCGCGCCCAAGTCGGCGGTATTTTGCAAAAACGCCTGTTCCAAGAGGGCAGCTATGTGCAAGCCGGTCAGCCTTTATATCAAATCGACAGCTCATCTTATGAAGCAAACTTAGAAAGCGCACGCGCCCAGTTGGCAAGCGCGCAAGCTACTTTGGCTAAAGCGAATGCCGACCTGGCCCGCTATAAACCGCTGGTTGCCGCCGATGCCATCAGCCAACAAGAATATGATGCGGCCGTAACGGCCAAGCGTTCAGCAGAGGCAGGCGTCAAATCCGCTCAAGCAGCCATCAAATCTGCCGGTATCAGCCTGAACCGTTCCCGCATTACTGCGCCGATTTCCGGCTTTATCGGTCAATCTAAAGTTTCTGAAGGTACGCTGCTGAATTCCGGTGATACTACTGTTTTGGCCACTATCCAACAAACCAATCCGATGTATGTCAACGTTACTCAGTCTGCGAGTGAGGTCATGAAACTGCGTCAACAGGTTGCCGAAGGCAAATTGTTGGCGGCAAACGGCGCGATTGCGGTAGATATCAAATTTGACGACGGTACGGTTTACCCTGAAAAAGGCCGTCTGCTGTTTGCAGATCCGACTGTTAACGAAACGACCGGTCAAATTACCTTGCGCGCTGCCATTCCTAATGACAGAAATATCTTGATGCCGGGCTTGTATGTGCGCGTATTGATGGAACAAGTGGCAGTGGATAATGCATTTGTAGTGCCGCAACAAGCAGTTACCCGCGGTTCGCAAGATACGGTGATGGTGGTGAATGACAAGAGCGAAATGGAAGCGCGTGTCGTGACCGTAGCCCAACAGCAAGGTAGCAATTGGGTGATTACAGACGGCCTTAAAGACGGCGACAAAGTGATTGTTGAAGGCATCAGTATTGCCGCTATGTCGGGTGCTAAACAGGTAACGCCGAAAGAATGGACGCCGCCCGCAAACGCTGCGGCAGCAACACCGGCAGTTTCAGACGGCCAGGCGGCATCCGAGGCCAAGCCTGAAGCTAAAGCTGCATCTGAAGCCAAATAAGGAACGCATGAATGTCTAAGTTTTTTATTGACCGCCCCATTTTTGCATGGGTTATTGCGATTTTTATCATCGCAGCGGGTATTTTCGGCATTCAAAAACTGCCGATTTCCCAATATCCGTCCGTTGCTGCACCGACCATTACTTTGCGCGCTACTTATCCGGGCGCTTCTGCTCAGGTAATGGAAGACAGCGTACTGGCCGTTATCGAACGTAATATGTACGGTGTGGAAGGTTTGGACTATATGACGACTTCTGCTAATTCCAGCGGCAGCGGCAGCGTCAGTCTGACGTTTACACCGGAAACCAATGAAGATTTGGCGCAGGTAGACGTGCAGAACAAATTGTCGGAAGTGTTGTCCACATTGCCCTCTACCGTACAGCAATATGGTGTAACCGTATCTAAAGCGCGTTCCAACTTCTTGCAAGTGGTCATGCTTTCTTCTGAAAAGCAATCCATTGAGGAAATGAACGATTACGCCCAGCGCAATATCATTCCTGAACTGCAGCGTATCGACGGGGTAGGGCAGGTACAATTGTTTGGTGCGCAACGCGCCATGCGTATTTGGGTTGACCCGAAAAAACTGCAAAACTACAACTTGTCTTTTGCAACGGTAACCAACGCACTGGCTACTCAAAATATCCAAATTTCTGCAGGCTCTATCGGCTCTTTGCCGGCGGCTGCAGGTCAGACTATTTCAGCAACTGTGACGGCGCAAGGTCAGCTGAGCACTGCTGAAGAGTTTGGCAACATCATTTTGGTATCCAATACCGATGGTTCTAATGTCTATCTGAAAGACGTTGCCAAAGTCAGCTTGGGTATGCAGGACTATTCTACTTCCACTCGTTTGAACGGCGTGAATACCACCGGTATGGCAGTGATGCTGTCTAACAGCGGTAACGCTTTGGCAACGGCGACTGCCGTAAAAGAAAAAATGGCGGTTTTGCAGAAGTATTTTCCAGACGGCATGAGCTGGAAAGTTCCTTACGATACTTCCAAATTTGTGGAAATTTCGATTGAGAAAGTGATCCATACGCTTTTGGAAGCCATTGTTTTGGTATTCTTGGTGATGTATCTCTTCCTGCAAAACATCCGCTATACGCTGATTCCGACTATTGTTGTACCGATTTCCCTGTTGGGCGGTTTTGCCTTTATCTCATACATGGGTATGTCGATTAACGTATTGACCATGTTTGCGATGGTGTTGGTGATCGGTATTGTGGTCGATGACGCAATTGTGGTCGTTGAAAACGTTGAGCGTATTATGGCGAGCGAAGGTTTGTCGCCTAAGGCTGCCACCAAAAAAGCGATGGGTCAGATTTCCGGTGCGGTTATCGGTATTACTGCCGTGTTGATGTCCGTATTTGTTCCGCTGGCAATGTTTAGCGGTGCAACCGGTAACATTTACAAACAGTTTGCCTTGACCATGGCGGCATCGATTGCATTCTCCGCATTCCTTGCCTTGACGCTGACTCCGGCATTGTGTGCCACCATGCTCAAACCGATTCAGAAGGGGCATCACGAAGAGAAAAAAGGTTTCTTCGGTTGGTTTAACAAGAAATTCGACAACTGGACACACGGCTACGAAGGCTGGGTTGCCAAAGTCTTGCGCAAAACTTTACGCATGATGGTTGTCTATATTGGCTTGACTGTTGTGGGCGTATTCTTGTTTATGCGTCTGCCGACTTCCTTCTTGCCGTCTGAAGACCAAGGTAACTTGATGTTGAGCGTGCAGCTGCCTGCCGGCGCAACCAAAGAGCGTACCGATGCAACTTTGGCTCAAATCACCCAACTGGCGAAATCTGTACCTGAGATCGAGAACATTATTACCGTTTCCGGCTTTAGTTTTAGCGGTTCCGGCCAAAACATGGCTTTGGGCTTTGTCATTCTGAAAGACTGGAGCGAACGTACTGCTCCGGGCAGCGATGCGACTTCTATTTCCGGTAAGTTGACTGGTATGATGATGGCTACGCTGAAAGACGGTTTCGGTTTGGCGATTGTGCCTCCTGCCATTATGGAATTGGGTACAGGCTCCGGCTTGACGATTTACCTGCAAGACCGTAACAACAGCGGCCATGCTGCATTGTTGGCCAAACGCAATGAGTTGATTGACAAAATGCGTAAAAGCGGTTTGTTTAACCCAAGTACCGTCCGTGCGAGCGGTTTGGAAGATGCGCCGCAGTTGAAAATCGACATTAACCGTGCCGCAGCAGCCGCACAAGGTATTTCGTTCTCTGATATCCGTACTGCTTTGGCTTCTTCTTTGGGTTCGTCTTATGTAAACGACTTCCCGAATCAAGGCCGTCTGCAACGCGTGATGGTACAAGCTGATGCGAGTGCCCGTATGCAGCCTGCCGATATTCTGAACCTGACTGTACCGAACAAATCCGGCGTTGCCGTACCGCTTTCTACCATTGCTACTGTTTCTTGGGAAACCGGTATGGAACAAAGCGTCCGCTTCAATGGTTATCCGGCAATGGAGCTTTCCGGCTCTCCTGTTAATGGCGTATCTTCCGGTCAAGCCATGGCTGCGGTGCAGCAAATGGTTGATGAAATGGGCGGCGGTTACAGTCTGGAATGGGGCGGTCAGTCTCGTGAAGAGGCTAAAGGCAGCTCGCAAACTGTCGTGTTGTACGCATTGGCTGCTGCCGCTGTATTCTTAGTATTGGCTGCTTTGTACGAAAGCTGGTCTATCCCGTTGGCGGTTATCCTTGTGATTCCGTTGGGCTTGATTGGCGCGGCATTGGGTGTAACCGGCCGTAACATGTTTGAAGCATTGCTGGGCAGTATTCCGGCATACGCCAACGATATCTACTTCCAAGTCGGTTTCGTTACAGTGATGGGTTTGAGTGCGAAAAACGCGATTTTGATTATCGAGTTTGCCAAAGACCTGCAAGCGCAAGGCAAGAGCGCGCTTGAAGCTGCGCTTGCCGCCGCACACCTGCGTTTCCGTCCGATTATCATGACTTCGTTCGCCTTCATCTTGGGCGTGGTACCGCTCTATGTTGCCAGTGGTGCCAGCTCCGCCAGCCAACGTGCGATTGGTACGACCGTGTTCTGGGGTATGTTGATCGGTACGATTCTGTCTGTGTTCCTTGTGCCTTTGTTCTATGTGGTTGTGCGCAAATTCTTTAAAGAAACCGCACACGAGCATGAGATGGCCGCCAAACACGCCGCTGAAGCCGGCATGATTGAAGATGGTAAACACGATTCAGACAAGCACTAAAGCAAAGGCCGTCTGAAAATTTTCAGACGGCCTCAAAATGCTAAAGGATTCTAAAATGAAGAAGATTACATTCAAACCTGTACTGACCGCCGTTGCCGCAGCTGTGGCTTTGTCGGCCTGTACCATGATGCCGAAATATGAGCAGCCTCAAGTTGCCGTTGCCGATACGTTTAAATACGACACTGTTGACGACGGTATCCGTGCCGCTGAATTGGGTTGGCAAGATTACTTTGCCGATCCGCGCCTTCACCGCCTGATCGACATCGCATTGGAACGCAATACCGATTTGCGTACAGCCGCACTGAATGCGGAAATCTACCGCAAGCAATATATGATTGAGCGTAATAACTTGTTGCCAACCGTCAATGCCAGCGGTACAGGTTCGCGTCAAGGCAGTTTGAGCGGCGGCAGCGTCAGCAGCCAATACAGCGTGGGTTTGGGCGCAGCCTCTTATGAACTTGATCTTTTCGGTCGTGTCCGCAGCACCAGCGAAGCCGCGTTGCAAGGTTATTTCAATGTGGCCGCCAACCGCGATGCCGCGCATCTGACCTTGATTTCTACCGTTGCCAAAGCCTACTTTAACGAACGCTACGCCGAAGAAACCATGGCATTGGCACAACGCGTATTGCAAACCCGTGAAGCGACTTACAAGCTCTCGCAATTACGCCATAAGGCCGGTGTGATTTCCGCCGTTGATTTGCGCCAACAGGAAGCACTGATTGAATCGGCCAAAGCCGATTACGCATCCGCGGTAAAAAACCGCGAGCAAGCGCGCAATTCTTTGGCCATGCTGATTAATCAACCTTTGCCTGAAGACCTGCCTGCCGGTTTGCCTTTGAGCAAACAGTTCAAATTGACCAAACTGCCTGCCGGTTTGAGTTCGGACGTGTTGCTCAACCGTCCGGATATCCGCGCGGCCGAACACGCGCTCAAACAAGCCAATGCCAATATCGGTGCGGCTCGTGCGGCGTTTTTCCCACGCATCAGTCTGACCGGTTCTGTCGGTACAGCTTCCGGCGAGTTGAGCGGCCTGTTTAAGAGCGGCACAGGTATTTGGGCTTTTGCACCGTCAATCACTCTGCCTATCTTTGACTGGGGCACAAACAAAGCCAATCTTGACGTAGCCAAACTGCGCCAACAGGCACAAATCGTTGCTTATGAGGCCGCTGTTCAATCTGCATTCAAAGACGTTTCCAATGCGTTGGTTGCACGCGAGCAGCTGGATAAAAGCTACGCCGCTTTGAGCAAACAAAGCCGTGCCTACAATGACAGCCTGCGCCTCATCAGCCTGCGCTACAAACATGGCGTATCCAGCGCATTGGATTTGCTGGATGCCGAGCGCAGCAGTTACAGCGCGGATACTGCTCTTTTGGCCAATCAACTGACCCGTTTGGAAAACCTTGCCGACTTGTATAAAGCACTTGGCGGCGGTTTGAAACGAGAGACCAAAGCTGCTGAATAAGTATTTGCTAAGATTAAAAGGCCGTCTGAAACATTTAGGTTTCAGACGGCCTTTTTGTTATGCGACAATTCTAAGTTTTTAATTTTTCGCTTAAAGTGGCGACATAGGCTGCGCGTTCGTTACGGCTGGCTTCTGGCTGGTGTGTGTTGAGCGAAGACCATTTGCGGTTGCTGCGCGCTTTGTTGAGCTCGCTTGGCAATTTGGCCGCATTCCAGGGCGCTTTGCGTTCTTTTAGCTCGATGTGTGATTGAGCTGCATGGCCGCGCGTTTGTAAGACGTGCAACAAATCCAGTGCGCGTGCGGCGAGCAGGGTAAGGGTTTCCGGATCGGTATGCAGGGTTTGTCGGCCGTTGATTTTGTCGGTGATGTCTTGGGCATTGGGCAAAATACCGCCCAATAGTCCGCCGATGGCTGTGCCCAAACCAAGCGAGCCGCCAAGCGTGGCAATATCCAAGCCTAAGCCGATGAGCGCGCCTGCGGTTGCGCCGGTACCGGTACGGATGCCGTAATGTTTAAGCAATTCGCTGTCAAACGGATCTTGTTTGAAGGCTTTGGGCATCCATGTGCTGTCACTGCCGACTTCGTCATGATAGAAGCGGTAAAGTGTGAACAGGCGTTGTTGCATTTGCCGCTCAAGTTGGCGGATTTCCGATTGCATGACTTCCAAAGTCGGGGCAGGGTCGTCGTTTTCGGCAATTTCTTGGGTAAATGCAGCGGCATCCAGCAGAAAATCGGCAATTTCACGACGCGCTTCCGTATCCAACCGTTGCCACTCGCGACGGCGCATATTGATGAGGCGGTCTAGGATGTCGCGCTTAGGTAACATGGTGGCAAGGTTGTCCCACAATCGGATTTCGCCTTCAAAGTCGAAGGCAACGGTATCGAAACCGGCGTAAACATGCAGGTTTCTGCGGGCGAGCATATTGGTCCAAGCGCTCAGGTCTTGATTTTGGGTGAAGTTGAACACGGGCATGATGGGCTTGGCGCACCAAGACAAAATGGTCAGCTCGTCTTTGTATTTGTCGAGGACGGGTTCCCGCGCATCGATGACGTACATGGCCATATCGCTTTGCATGACTTGGCGCAGCACTTTGGCCTCTTGGTTGAATTCGTGATGCGCTTCATGATTGCTGAGGAATTGCTGGATGCGTTCGATACCGTCATCGCGTGCAGATGTGTGGGTTTCCAGCCAATCCGACACGCCGCCGGCATCTTCAAGGCCGGGTGTATCGTAGAGGTAAACCAAGCTGTCGTCGCCGTCGTTGATAAGGGCTTCTTCGACATGGCGCGTGGTAGAGGGCGCGTTTTTCACTTCACCGAAGGTGCTGTCGCGCAAAAGCGTACGTAAGAGCGAGGTTTTGCCTGTGTTGGTATGGCCGACGACGGCAAGGGAAAGTGGGGTGGTCATGGTCTTTGGGTCGGGTTGATATGGACTATGAATGTGTGAGTATGGAGCCGTTTATCTTTAGTGGCAATATATGTTTCAGACGGCCCTTAATTTTTTATATATGGGCGAAAATAGCAAGAAAAAGAGGGGAATAGCGACTTTGTTGTTTTTTAGCAAAATACTTGAAAATAGATAGGAAAACAGTTGACAGGAGGGTAGAAGGATAGGATAATTCGCGCCGTTGAGTTGCTTGATGCAGCTTGATTTTTCTCCTCTATTTCTCCTTTGTAGACTTGGCGCATATCAAAACGGTATGCGCATTTTTTTATCTGCATTGAAACATGATTACATTTAAGATCTGTAAATCGAATAATTAAGAAACTTTACAAGAAAAATACTTGCGCGGTTGAAGCTCTTGTTGCATAATTCGTTTCGTTAGCTGGTTCGAGTAGTCAGTTAATAGTTTCTCCTCTATTTCTCCTTTGTAGACTTGGCACACATTCTGTCGGATGTGTGCATTTTTTTTGCCTATTTAAAATAAAGGCCGTTTGAATGTTGTAATCTTTCAGACGGCCTTTGTTTATCGAATAGAATTAGATGTCTAATACTACTTCTTCTTTGACTTCTTCCATGACAACATAGCTGCGGCTTTCAGCTGCAGCCGGCAGTTGCAGCAGGATATTGCCGAGCATATCGCGATAGGCGGACATATTGGGCAGGCGGACTTTGATAAGGTAGTCGTATTCGCCAGAGACCAAGTGGCATTCTAGAATTTGCGGAATCTTCAGCACTTCGCGTTTGAAGTCTTCAAAAATATTGCCGGATTTGGAGCGCAGTTTTAGCTCGACAAAGACTAAGAGGCTTTGACCTAAAGCATGGGGATTCAGATGGGCGTGATAGCCGGTAATAAGGTTGTCGCGTTCCAAGCGGCGGACGCGTTCGGTTACCGGCGTGGTAGAGAGGCCGACTTTTTCAGCCAATTCGGTCATGGGGATACGTGCGTTTTGTTGTAGGAGCTTGAGAATTTTTAAGTCGGTTTTGTCGAGTTCTTTCATGGTCTTGATGTCTGTCGTTTTCATTTGGATTGAATCATAACCTTAAAACAGGCTGAGAAGAAGCATAAATGCCTAAAGGTGCGCATGAGGTCTAAATTATGAATAGATTATTCTTGTGTATTTCATGGAATCCTGTGTAGTTTTTGACCTATAATATTTACTTCAAAGTAATAGGGCAGGCCGTCTGAAACGGAATGCCGATAAGAGGAATACATTATGCGTCCGCTCAATGCGCAAATCCGTTTGGATAATTTACGTCAAAATTATCGTTTTCTCAAAGAGTTGCATGGCAATAAATTGTTGGCTGTGATTAAGGCCGATGCTTATGGGCATGGCGCGGTCAGATGTGCACACGCGTTGGCAGATATTGCCGACGGCTTTGCGGTGGCAACGGTAGATGAAGGCGTGGAGTTGCGTCAAAACGGCATTAAAAATCCGATTGTTTTGTTGGAAGGCGTGTTTGAGGCTGCGGAGTATGCGGATGTTGACCGTTATGATTTGTGGCCGGCAATCGGCAGCCAATGGCAGCTGGAGGCGTTTGTGCATCATGAGTGGCAACGTCCGACAACCGTATGGCTGAAAATGGACTCAGGTATGCACCGTGCCGGTTTCTTTCCGCATAACTATGCCGCGGCCTATACTGCATTGAAACAATCCGAATCGGTTGAAAACATTGTGAAATTCAGCCATTTTGCCTGCGCGGACGAACCGGAAAACGGCATGACCGAAATGCAGATTGAAGCGTTTGATTTGGCGTGTGAGGGTTTGGAAGGCGAAGAGAGCTTGGCCAATTCCGCCGCGATTTTGAACGTGCCTGAAGCACGCCGCGATTGGGGACGTGCCGGTCTGGCTTTATACGGTATTTCGCCTTTCGGCGGCGTGGATGAGCGTTTGAAACCGGTTATGCGCCTGACTTCCAGCGTTTTCGGCGAGCGTGTGTTGCAGCCGCATTCTCCGATCGGCTATGGCGCAACGTTCTACACCAGCAAATCTACCCGTGTCGGTTTGATTGCCTGCGGCTATGCCGACGGTTATCCGCGTCGCGCTTCCACTAATTCCCCTGTGGCGGTGGATGGCAAACGCAGCCGTATTATCGGCAGGGTATCTATGGATATGATTACGGTTGAGCTGGAAGCCTCGAAAGAGGGCTTGGGTTCGGAAGTCGAGCTTTGGGGCGATGTGATTAATATTAATGAAGTTTCCGAAGTTGCCGGTATGATTCCGTACGAAATCCTTTGCAATATCAAACGTGCGAAGTTTACTTATATCGAGTAAGCAGTAAAAGATAAGGCCGTCTGAAATGTGTTTTCAGACGGCCTTTTTGTTATCTGCAATTAAAACGATTCGTCAGCGCGTAAATAACGCCATTTGCCCGGCGGCAGTCTGCCGAGTTTGACTTTGCCCATGCGGATGCGTTTCAAACCGACGACGCGCAGTCCGACCAGTTCGCACATACGGCGGATTTGGCGTTTTTTGCCTTGTCGCAAAATAAAGCGCAACTGGTCTTCATTTTGCCATTCGACTTTGGCGGGGCGCAATTTTTCTCCGTCCAAACTCAAGCCGTGGTTGAGCAGGGCGAGGCCTTTGTCATCCAGTTTGCCGCGGACGCGGACGAGGTATTCTTTTTCGCTACTGCTGTTTTCGCCAATCAGCTGTTTGGCAATGCGGCCGTCCTGAGTGAGTACCAACAATCCGATAGAATCAATATCCAGGCGGCCGGCAGGGGCCAAGCCGAATTTGTGCTTTTCGCTGAAAGGGATACGGCTGTCGTCGCCTTCCCAGTGGTTGTCGGCGGTAATGAGTTCGGCGGCGGATTTATAGCCTTTTTCTGCCTGCGCGCTGACGTAGCCGACGGGTTTGTTCAGAAGGATGGTTACGCGCGCTGCTTGTTTTTCATGGGCTTGTTTGTTGAGGTCGATGCGGTCGCGCTCGGTGACTTTTTGACCGAGTACGGCGGTTTGGCCGTTGACTTTGACCCAGCCTTGCTCGATGTAGCTATCTGCCTCGCGGCGCGAGCATAAGCCCAATTGCGCCATACGTTTGGAGAGGCGCATGGTTTCAGAATCGTTGTTTTGCATGGTATGGCAATATAGAGAAATGGGAATGTCGGATTATAGCATTGACCGTTTGTTAGGCCGTCTGAAAACTGAAGATTTGGGTTTTCAGACGGCCTTTCGTTTGCTATATGTTAAGGAATATTTAGTTTTGAAGTAAAAAATGAAGGGTATATTGTCTGTTTGTGTTAACCTTACGGACGAACTAATCATTTTGTTTTCAGTCGAATTGGGGTTGAAATGACATTTCACTCATGAAATCATGAAGACTATAATGACTGGTCTTTCTAAAGCGCATGAAAGCAGTTTGTCGCTAAAACAAGCTTTCGTGTATCACGTTTTAAGGATAAATCAATGAAATCGCTCAAATCATTTTTGATTTGGGGCATTGTGGTTTTGGTAGGCTTGGCCTCCTTTACCACTTTGGCCCTCAGTCGCGGCGAGCGTGTCAGTGCGATTTGGATGGTTACGGCCGCCATTTCGGTATACTGCATTGCCTACCGTTTCTACAGTCTTTACATTGCCAACCGTGTGATGCAGCTTGATCCTAACCGTCTGACTCCGGCAGAACGCCACAATGACGGCTTGGACTATGTGCCCACACATAAAGGCGTACTGTTCGGCCACCACTTTGCCGCGATTGCCGGTGCAGGTCCTTTGGTCGGTCCTGTATTGGCAGCGCAAATGGGTTATCTGCCTGGTACCTTGTGGATTATCTTCGGCGTGGTGTTTGCCGGTGCCGTACAGGATATGATGGTCTTGTTCGTCTCCATGCGCCGTGATGGTAAGTCTTTGGGCGATATCGTGAAACAAGAACTCGGTACCGTTCCCGGCGTGATTGCGTCTATCGGTATTTTGATGATTATGGTCATCATTATGGCGGTGTTGGCGCTGATTGTGGTGAAAGCATTGGTTCACAGCCCTTGGGGTACGTTCACCATCGCAGCAACCATGCCGATTGCCCTGTTTATGGGTATCTACACCCGTTATATCCGTCCGGGCAAAATTGGCGAAATTTCCATCGTCGGCTTTATTTTGCTGATGTTGGCCGTGATTTACGGTGAAGATGTTGCCCACAGCTCCTTCGGTCATTGGTTCGACCTTGACGGCATTCAGCTGACTTGGGCGATTATGATTTACGGTTTCGTGGCTTCCGTATTGCCGGTTTGGCTCTTGCTTACTCCGCGCGACTATCTGTCTACCTTCCTGAAAATCGGTACGATTGCAGCTTTGGCTTTGGGTATCGTTATTGTTAACCCAACCCTGCAAATGCCTGCAGTTACCCACTTTATTGACGGTTCAGGCCCGGTATTCTCTGGTGCATTGTTCCCATTCTTGTTCATTACCATCGCTTGTGGTGCGGTTTCAGGCTTCCATGCGCTGATTTCTTCAGGTACTACGCCAAAAATGGTGGAAAACGAAACCCACGTCCGCATGATCGGTTACGGCGGCATGATTATGGAAAGCTTTGTGGCCATTATGGCGCTGGCTGCCGCCGCTTCGCTTGAGCCAGGCGTGTACTTCGCGATGAACAGTCCGGCTGCGCTGATTGGTACAGATGCCAACACAGCTGCCGAAGTCATCACCACTAAACTGAATTTCTCTGTTGATGCCGCAACTCTGTTGCATACTGCTAAAGAAGTGGGCGAAAACACCATTCTGTCCCGTGCAGGCGGTGCGCCAACCCTTGCAGTCGGTATGGCACACATCATGAGCCGTCTGATTCCGGGTGAAGCCATGATGGCGTTCTGGTATCACTTTGCTTTGCTGTTTGAAGCCTTGTTCATCTTGACCGCGGTTGACGCCGGTACACGCGTTGCCCGTTTCATGATTCAAGACTTGGGCAGTATCTTCTACAAACCATTCGGTAACACCGACTCTATCCCTGCCAACTTGGTTGCCACATTCTTGGCTGTGGCGTTGTGGGGTTACTTCCTCTATACCGGTGTAACCGACCCTCTGGGTGGTATCAACTCGCTCTGGCCGTTGTTCGGTATCGCCAACCAAATGCTTGCAGGCGTAGCATTGATTATGTGTACCGTTGTATTGGTGAAAATGAAACGCGACCGCTATGTTTGGGTAACTTTGGTTCCTGCTGTCGGCGTCTTGTTTGTGACCTGCTATGCCGGTTTGCAAAAACTGTTCCACAGCGACCCACGCGTCAGCTTCTTGGCGCATGCAGGCAAATACCGAGATGCCTTGGCTTCAGGCGAAGTCCTTGCTCCAGCTAAAGACATTGGCGAAATGTCACAAATCATCTTCAACGACCAAATCAATGCCGGTCTGACCGCTTTGTTCTTGGCAGTTGTCGTGATTGTCGCCGTGTACGGTTTCCGTACCGCCATGAAAGCCCGCAAAGTCGGCTGGCCAACTGCTAAAGAAATTCCAGCAGTGTACCGCGACGGTAAACAGCCGGAGGCTCAGCATGAAGCATAAGCTCGCATCTTGGTGGAAAACCATCAAGCTGACAGCAAACTTGATGGCCGGTGTCCCAGATTATGAAAACTACGTTGCCCGCCAGCGCAAACATAATCCCAATGCGCCGGTTATGACCAAGCTGCAATTCCAAGATTACTGCCGCAAACGTCGTTGCGGCAGCAACGGCGGACGCTGTTGTTAATTAAGGCATGAAAAAAGGCCGTCTGAAAATACTTTCAGACGGCCTTTCATTATGGAATATCAATAAAAATCAAAAACTTTGTCTTGTCATCAATATTTAATCGAACAACTTGCCAATATTTACTCTTCTTCGAGCAGTACCAGCGGACGCTGTATTTTTCTGAGCTCTTCCACCTCGTCCAACAGCCGCATAATCAGCCCCAATGCAGGAATGCCGGCCTCAAAATCACGGCTTAAGCGTTGTGCGCGACGGATGCGGGCAAGATGAAAACCACTGAAGGTGCTTTTTTCGGGCGCACCATCTATGCTGATGATGTCTTCTGATATAAGTTCCAACAGCCAATCACGACGGCAGCGGCTGGCGGCAACGATTTCTTCAAAAGTAAGGGTAACATCGGAGGACTGAATCATAATTTATCCTTTCTTTTATGCTTGTTTCGCGGCAAAGTGTTCGGCCAATTTTTCCCATGCGGCACGGTCGGCTTCGCTCTCTACTGGCGGAACATTAATGCGGATATTGAGATAAAGGTCTCCGGCTTCTTTTGCAGGAATACCTTTGCCTTTGAGGCGGATGCTTTTACCGCTTTGGCTGTTGGCAGGCAGATTGACCTGTAAGCGGCCTGAAGCGGTAGGGACGATGATTTTGCCGCCCAATACGGCTTCCCAAGGTTTGACATCTATTGTTTGATATACGTCTTTCCTGTTTTTGACGTATAAATCAGGTTGGTCGTGGAACTTGATTTTTAAGTATAAGTCACCGTTTTCTCCACCGTTATATCCCGGCAAACCTTGACCGGCCAAACGGATTTGTTGGCCTTCTGCAATGCCTTTGGGGATTTTGACGTTGAGGGTTTTATTTTGATAAACCGCACGTCCGTATTCGTCTAGAGTCGGCACATTCAAAGTCATGCTACGTTCTGCGCCAACATACGCTGCGTAAATATCAATACTCAATTCAGCATGTTGATCCTCGCCTTTTATTGGACCGCGGGGTTGCTCGGAACGAGTGTGGGATTGGCGGAATGATGAAAAAAGATCTTCAAAATTGAAGTCTCCCGCTCCGAACGGTTCGCCTTCATGACGTTCATAGTGGAAGCCGCCACCGTTAAATCCATTGCCAAACGGATTGCCGCCTTGACCGAACGGATTGCCTCCGGCGCTGCGTCCGTAAGGATTAGCCAACATTTCATCGTATTCGGCCCGCTTTTCTTTATCGGAAAGCGTTTCGTAGGCACGGTTGATTTCTACTGTACGTTCGGCTGCGTCAGGTTCTTTGCTGACATCGGGGTGGTATTTACGCACCAGTTTTCGGTAGGCTTTTTTGATTTCGGCCTCATCCGCATCTTTGGCAACGCCTAGTATTTCATAATAGTTTTTTTCTGCCATGTTATTCCTTTGACTGCTAATATACAAAATTCTTATAGTTTTAATAATTGAGGGTAGATATTCTAAAATCAAGGGCATTGGAAATAAAATTCTCTATTTCTGACAATGATTAATGGGTAATTTATTTCTTTGTTTTTAGAGAAATAGAAAATATAAAGGCCGTCTGAAATACGGTTTTTCAGACGGCCTTTATCAAATTGGGGTTTTATTTGTCTTGAGCATTTTTTTGTTCGCGAACCACCCATTGGGCAATATCTGAACCCAATACTTTAGAAGTGCGGTTCAAGACGGCGCAAGAGCTTTTATAAGCGCCAAACATGCCACCGG
This sequence comes from Neisseria sp. 20925_1_37, assembly GCF_041433255.1. Taxonomy (NCBI): domain Bacteria; kingdom Pseudomonadati; phylum Pseudomonadota; class Betaproteobacteria; order Neisseriales; family Neisseriaceae; genus Neisseria; species Neisseria sp. 20925_1_37. The sequence continues at coordinate 44,490 of NZ_JAPWBC010000012.1, forward strand.
AAGAGTTGCGGGTAAAGGTTTTTTTATTAACTTGTTTGCCGTCAACATACAAAGTGGCTGAAACCGCCATCCCTTTGGCGTGACCGATAAAGGCATTGCCTGCACTCATGGCGGAAGTGATAGCGATATCTGCGTATGTGCCTTGTTTTTTACCGTCACGGACAACCGTTACATCGCTTTTGGTTGCAGTTTCTTGCAAAGATTTGGACATGATGCTGCCCACTTCTAAACACTCGGAAACAATACGGGTATCGATTTCTTCTTTATCGCGGTAAGGAATGCTTTCATCAATATGGACATCTGCGCTGGCAAATGCAGAAGCAAACAAGAATGCGGTTGCAGTAGTTTTAATATGCTTCTATTTCATCGCTAAGCATTTTTAAATATGGGGTTCTATGAAATATCAGTAGATATACTTGTTGAAAGTAAGAGGCTGCAATATTTTTGTTGGAGTTAACCAATAATTGAGCTGCTTTTCAGGCAGTAATTCTTGTAATGAATAGGTCAATTAGATTATATATAACTAAAAATTTTTTAAAATTGTTTATTTGGCTTTGGGTGGTATTTGTAGTTGAATAAATACGTTTATTTAAGTTATATTCCGTTTATCTAAAATGGGTTATAAATTTATGTGAGCATGATACTTTTGGGAGAATTTTAGTAGATATGTGCGGGGTTTAGTCTCTCTAACATCGTTATAGTTTGTCATGGAATATTGTTGATGAGATGATGTTTTAGGTAGTTAGGACTTAAGGGTTACATTAAATTTTCCTAAGTCCATTCTTTTAACTAATATTAGGTGTTTATGTTAAAGATTGCTGTTTTTTTTATGGTGTTGTATGGTGTAACGCTATGTTTTTATCATTATTTTACATTGGATATTAGGAGGAATATGGATAAGTATCGCCGAAGAAATAGCATGGCGGTGTGGAATGAAATGTATTGGGCATATCAAGAGGGAGATAAAAAAGCTAAATTAGCATATATTTTTTATATATTAAGTTTTATTAATGCAACAATCGTATTTGGATTAATTTTAATTATTCGTTTTAAATAGGAGAGAATGAATACGGACAGTGTTCTTAAGTATATCAAGGCCGTCTGAAATAATTTTGTTTCAGACGGCCTTTGGGTTGAGGTATTAATTTGTTCTGGTTAAATAAGGCAGGGGATCGACTGCTTTGCCGTTTAGACGGACTTCAAAATGCAGCTTGACACTGTCTGAATCGCTGCTGCCCATGGTGGCGATAACTTGGCCTGCTTGGACTTTTTGATCTTTTTGTACCAAAAGTGTGTCGTTGTGGGCGTAGGCGGTAATGGTGTAGTCATTGTGGCTGATCAAAATCAGCTTGCCGTAGCCGCGGACTTCTTCGCCAACGTAGATAACTGTACCGGCTGCTGCGGAGCGGATTTGTTGGCCTTGTGTGCCTGCAATATCTATGCCTTTGCTGGTTGTGCCGTTGTAGCGTTGGATAATGGAGGATGAAGCGTTATCGGTCGGCCATTGCAGGTTCAATCGGTTGATTGGGGTAACGGTAGTGGTTTGGCGTTGCTGCGTTGCAGTGCTGCGTGGGGCGACATGACGGCGGACGCGCAATACTTGGCCGACTTCGATTTGTGAGGCATTGGGAAGGTTGTTCCATGCAACCAGTGTATTGACGTTTTGTCCGTAGCGTTTGGCGATTTGGGTCAGGGTATCGCCAGGGCGGATTTTGTAGTAGCCGTCAGGTACGGCTCGGTTGGAAGAGGTATTGTTGCCGGCGCAGGCTGCTAAGACGGCAATGGTGCTGATGAGGGCCAGACGTTTCAAGGCCGTCTGAAAGGTGGAAATAAAATTTGTATTCATGGGTTGTTTCTAAATGTATTGTTATGCTGTGTATGATAGATAAGAAGAGTGAAAAAAGGTTCACTCAAAAAGCATGGGATAAAATGCGGAAAGGCAATATAGTACCATTGAGAATTTGTGGATATGGCGGCATATTTTTTTATCATTTTGATGATAAAGGATTTTTTCGATAAGGTAAAAGAAAGTGAAAGTTTTTTCAGACGGCATTGAATAAGGCAATAAAAATCCCCTGCCGGGATAAACGGGCAGGGGATTTTTGTCTTATCGAACTTATTTGTTCAATTCGTTAGCCAGATACAGCCAAGTTTCAATCACGGTATCAGGGTTGAGCGATACGCTCTCGATACCTTCTTCAACCAGCCATTTGGCAAAGTCCGGATGGTCTGATGGACCTTGACCGCAAATGCCGACGTATTTGTTTTGTTTGCGGCAAGCAGAGATTGCCAAGTGCAACATTACTTTAACGGCAGGATTGCGTTCGTCAAAGGAGTCGGATACCAAGCCGCTGTCACGGTCGAGACCGAGGGTTAGCTGGGTCATGTCGTTAGAGCCGATGGAGAAGCCGTCGAAGTATTGCAGGAATTGTTCTGCCAATACTGCGTTGCTTGGCAACTCGCACATCATGATCAGGCGCAGGCCGTTTTTGCCGCGTTCCAAACCGTTTTCTTTCAGGGCTTTAACCACAGCTTCTGCTTCACCCAAAGTACGAACGAATGGAATCATGATTTCGACGTTGGTCAAACCCATTTCATCGCGAACGCGTTTCAAGGCTTTACACTCGAGTGCGAAGCAGTCTTTGAAGTTATCGGCTACATAACGCGCTGCACCACGGAAGCCCAACATTGGGTTTTCTTCGTGCGGTTCGTAGATGCTGCCACCCACCAAGTTAGCGTATTCGTTGGATTTGAAGTCTGACATACGAACGATGGTTTTGCGTGGATAAACCGAAGCAGCCAAAGTTGCCACACCTTCCGCGATTTTATCGACATAGAAGTCGACAGGAGAAGCGTAGCCGGCGATACGGCGGGTAATTTCAGCTTTCAACTCGTCGTCTTGTTTGTCAAATTCCAACAAGGCTTTAGGGTGGATACCGATTTGACGGTTGATGATGAATTCCATACGCGCCAAGCCGATACCTTCGCTAGGCAGGTTGGCGAAGCTGAATGCCAATTCAGGGTTACCAACGTTCATCATCACTTTTACAGGCGCTTTAGGCATGTTGTCCAAAGCAACATCGGTAATTTGTACGTCCAGCAAGCCCGAGTAGATGAAGCCGGTATCGCCTTCGGCACAAGATACGGTAACTTCTTGGCCTTCGGACAGCAGATCGGTAGCGTCGCCACAACCTACAACAGCCGGAATACCCAATTCACGCGCGATAATCGCTGCGTGGCAGGTACGGCCGCCGCGGTTGGTCACGATGGCGGAAGCACGTTTCATCACCGGTTCCCAATCCGGGTCGGTCATGTCGGTAACGAGTACGTCGCCTGCTTCAACGGAATCCATCTCGGAAGCATCTTTCACCAGGCGTACTTTGCCTTGGCCGACTTTTTGACCGATGGCACGGCCTTCGCACAAGACAACTTTTTCGCCGTTGATGGAGAAGCGGCGCAGATTGCGGCTGCTGTCTTCTTGGGATTTCACGGTCTCAGGACGGGCTTGCAGGATGTAGAGTTTGCCGTCCAAACCGTCGCGGCCCCATTCGATGTCCATTGGGCGGCCGTAGTGTTTTTCGATAGTCAGCGCGTAATGAGCCAACTCGGTTACTTCGGCATCGGTAATGGAGAAGCGTTGACGGTCTTCTGCAGGTACATCAACGTTGGTTACAGATTTACCGGCTTCGGCTTTGTCGGTAAAGATCATTTTGATTTGTTTCGAACCCATGGTTTTGCGCAGGATAGCCGGTTTGCCTGCTTTCAAAGTAGGTTTGAATACATAGAATTCGTCAGGGTTTACCGCACCTTGTACGACGTTTTCGCCCAGACCGTAAGAAGAGGTAACGAAAACGACTTGGTCGTAACCGGATTCGGTATCGATGGTGAACATCACACCGGAGGCACCGCTGTCAGAGCGCACCATGCGTTGTACGCCGGCAGAAAGGGCAACGATGTCGTGTTCGAAGCCTTTGTGGACACGGTAAGAAATGGCACGGTCGTTGTACAGGGAAGCGAATACATGGTGCATGGCTTCTTTAACGTTTTCCAAGCCGTTGATGTTCAAGAAGGTTTCTTGTTGACCGGCAAAAGAAGCATCCGGCAGGTCTTCTGCTGTTGCGGAAGAACGTACGGCAACGGAAATGTCCGCACCGCCGGCATCGGCAACCATTTTGTTCCAAGCTGTTTCGATTTCAGCATCCAGCTGCTCAGGGAACGGAGTATCCAAAATCCATTGACGGATTTCTTTACCCACGCGTGCCAATTCGGCAACGTCTTCAACATCCAGTTGTTTCAGGGCTTCGGAAATACGCTCGCTCAGACCATTGTGAGCCAGGAAAGCACGATAAGCTTCGGCTGTGGTTGCAAAACCGCCGGGAACGCGCACGCCTTTTTCAGTCAGTTGGCTGATCATTTCGCCCAAAGAGGCATTTTTACCGCCCACTCGCTCAACGTCAGTCATACGCAGGTTTTCAAACCAAATAACGTAGTTTTCGGCCATTTGTGTGTCCAATCCAATCCAAAAAATGTTAAAAAAGAAACAAATCCGCCTGCTTATTGTAGCCATTCGTTTGATGGCTGTCATGTGTTTTATCTTTTTAAAAATCACAAATTCGTCTGTGATATTGTGCTTTTCAGGCGTGTAGCCTTCTGAAATGTGAATATCAGATTCATGTTTTTACGTGTTATCTTCTTGTTAAATATGGAAAACAAAATAAGTTAATAAATTTAATAAACAAGATTTATTTTGCAATTTTAGAATAAAATTCTACAAAATAGCAAAAAATAAAATTTTGTGCTAATTTAAAAATTGTTCAAATTTGTTGTAATCCTGTGTAATCTCTCGGGAATCGCTTTATTGCAAAGGCTGTAACTGCTATGATTGCCGTCTGAAACGTTACCCTCAAGAGGATTCATTATGACTGATCCACGCCAAGTCTTCTATATTTCCGACCGAACCGGCCTGACCGCTGAAAATATCGGTGAAGCCTTGCTGAACCAATTTGGCAATGTTGAGTTCAAACGCCATACCTATCCGTTTATCGATACGCCTGAAAAAGCGCGTGCTGTTGTAGACAAAGTCAACCAATCAGCTGAAAAATTCGGTGTACGCCCGATTGCTTTTGTCAGTGTGGTCAATGACGAAATCCGTGAAATCATCAAGAAAGCCAATGCGTTCCATATTAATTTCTTTGAAACCTTTCTCGGTCTTTTGGAAAAGGAACTCAATACGGAGGCAGTTGCCGCCCGGCAGGGGCACCACAGTATCGGCAATACCCAACGCTATGATGCGCGTATGGAGGCGGTCAATTTTTCACTGAATCATGATGACGGTGTCAGCGATAAAAACCTGCAGGAAGCGGATGTGATTTTGATGGGCGTGTCCCGTTCGGGCAAAACGCCGACCTGTCTCTATCTGGCCCTGCAATACGGTATCCGCGCCGCAAACTATCCATTGATTCCCGATGATTTGGAATCGACCGATTTGCCGCGTATGGTCAAGCCTTATAAAGACAAGCTGTTCGGCTTGACCATTCAGCCTGAGCGTTTGCAGGCTATCCGTCATGAGCGCCGTCCTAATTCGACCTATGCCAAAATCGATACTTGCCGCAGCGAGATTGCCGATGCGCAAAATATGTTTAAACGCCACGGAGTGCCGTTTACCAATACAACGGATAAATCTGTGGAAGAACTCGCCGTTCATATCTTGCAGGCTTGCAAGCTGAAACGCCGTTTCTAAATGAAATGATAAAAGGCCGTCTGAAATTTCAGACGGCCTTTTTTTTATTTTGTATATTTAAGTCTTAGGCAGGGTAACACCGGTTTGTCCCATGTATTTGCCGTTGCGGTCTTTGTATGAAGTTTCGCAGACTTCATCGCTTTCAAAGAACAAGACTTGGGCCACGCCTTCGCCTGCATAGATTTTGGCAGGCAGGGGGGTGGTGTTGGAAAACTCAAGCGTAACGTAGCCTTCCCACTCAGGCTCAAACGGGGTAACGTTGACGATAATGCCGCAGCGTGCGTAGGTGGACTTGCCTAAGCAGACGGTCAGGACGTTGCGCGGGATGCGGAAATATTCGACTGTGCGCGCCAAAGCAAAGGAGTTGGGCGGAATGATGCAGCAGTCGTCTTCGACGGTTACGAAGTTTTTCGGGTCGAAGTTTTTCGGGTCGACGATGGTGCTGTTGATGTTGGTGAAGATTTTAAATTCATTGGCACAACGGATGTCGTAGCCGTAGCTGGACGTGCCGTAGGAGATGATGCGTTGGCCGTTGGCCTCTTTGATTTGGTTGGGCTCGAACGGCTCAATCATGCCGTGTTCTTCGGCCATGCGGCGTATCCATTTGTCGGATTTAATGCTCATGGTGGTTGTCCTGGGGTAAGGGTTGTTTGGAAATTTTTTGAAATCAACACAACAGCCTTTAGACAGGCTTGTCAATTGATGTTTCAGACGGCCTAAAAGCCGGATAAGGTCGTCTGAAAGGCTGTTTATTTGGTTTTGGACGCAGATTTCTTAGCCAGTTTGACTTCTTTAATCATACCGTCTTCGCATTTCATGATGAAGACGGGTGTGCCGTTTTGGGAGGCGGTAAAGTTTCCGTGCGCCCTGCCTTTTTTGAACATGCCTTCCAGCGTCATATTGCGTAATTTGGCGCTGTTGGAGGAGAAAGGTTCGATAAAGGTTTCGCTGTTGTTGGAAACGGTATATACGCCTTTGCCGTCAAATTTGCCGTTTTTAAATGAGCCGACATAGCTGCGGCCGTCTTGGCATTTCCATGTACCTTTACCGGATGGTTTGCCGTCTTTGCCGACATCGCCATCATAAGCGCAACCTTTTTCCTGATAAGGATTGATGGTTTCAGCAATGGCAGGCGTACCCAGCATGAAGGCGATAGGGAGTAGGGCGAGGTATTTCATCATTCATTCCTTTTTGCAGGCAGTTTCAGACGGCCTGATATTGGGCTTCAAAAGTCAGCAGGGTTTCAGCAATACGGCGTGGCAATATGGCTAAAGCGTGTTCGCGTATGGCCGCAGGGATACCGTAGTAGGCTTCGGCAATACTGCCGGTAATGGCCGCCAAGGTATCGCTGTCTCCGCCTAGGGATACTGCCAGTCGGATGGCGTGTTCAAAATCATCGCTTTCAAGAAAGGCGGTAATCGCTTGAGGTACGGTTTCCTGACAGCTTTCGTTGAAATGATAATGCGGGCGGATTTGGTCGCAACTTTGGCTCAAGTCGTAGCCGAATTGCCGTGTAATGTTTTCTTTGATTTGCGCTTTGCCCATACCGGTACGCGCCCAAAAGATGGCGGCGGCTACGGCTTGCGCGCCTTTAATGCCTTCTAGGTGGTTGTGCGTTACGATGGCGGATTGCTCAGCAAAATGCAGGGTTTCTTCCAATGTGGCAAATGCCCAACCAACGGCAGAAACACGCATGGCCGAGCCGTTGCCCCAGCTATTATAAGATTCTGGATCTTTCCATTCTATCCATTGTGAGAAGCGGCCGCCATATGCGCCTTTTGGACAGGGATATGCCCTGCACCAGCCTTGTAAAATAGAGACCAAATTATCGTTGCAGCCTTGTAAAACCCAATCGGCGATGGCAACAGTGCAAATCGTGTCATCGGTAAAGTCGCTGTCGGGGCTGAAAATGTCAAAATCGGTGTGACGGTAGTTGTCAAACTCGAATCGTGATCCGGCAATATCGCCAATGACTGCGCCCAACATCATGACATCCTTTCTGATACTTCTATTTATATTTCAGACGGCCTTTGATATTTCCCAATGAAAAGGCCGTCTGAAAAATTACTCTTGCCAGCCGCCCAAATAAGAAACCAGCTCTTCCAACATGGTGCTGATGGCTTCGGTCATCAGGATTTGCGAGGCAAAGGCGAGGCTGGCGGCATCGTCGCCGTTGCTTTCGGCTTCTTCTTGCAAAACGTCCAGATACTGGATGCGTTTGAGCGTAAAGTCTTGGGTAAGGATAAACGCGATTTGTTCGCGCCATACCAAGCCGAGTTGGGTAACAGTTTTGCCGTTTTTGACGTGTTGTACCACTTCATCGGCGGTCAGGTCTTGTTTGGAAACTTTGACGACCGGAACAACATCGCCGACGCCTTTGAGTTCGCAATCGCTGTCCAATTCAAAACCGCCTTCGCAGTGGCCTTGCAGCAGCCAGCTGGTCATCAGGGAGGAGGGCGATTGTTTGGTGTTGGGAAGGGCGGCTTCCAAACCGCCCAAGGCTTCGCGCAGTTTGGTCAGGATATTTTCCGCTTTGGCAGATGCGGCATTGTTGACCAAAAGATACCCGTGGCGCGTGTCGAAAATCGCCTGTGTGCGGCTGCTGCGCGTAAAGGCACGGGGCAGCAGGTCGTCAGTAATCTGTTCTTTTAGTTCTTGTTTTTCCTTACGGCCGACATTGCGTGCTTCGTTGTTTTGGATTTCCAAAACCTTTTCATCCAAAATATCGCGGATCACGCCGGCAGGCAGGACTTTTTCTTCTTTTTTTAGGGCAACGCGCCAAGTGTAATCAGCAGGGAAAACCAGCTCGGGCGAAAAGGAAACCGGCGTGGCAAAGCCTTCGCTAAACCAGTCCAAACCCTGACAATGGGCAAATTCGGATTGCGCCAATTTGTCGGCAAGGACTTCCAATTCGGGCAACTTGTCTTTGTTGAGCGGATAAAAACTGATTTGCTTAAACCACATGGCGAGTTTTCCTTTTTATTAAAACCGGCATTATACAGGGAAAATAACATACGGAAATCGGCAGTATCTTTAAAAATGCAGTAAAGGCGTTGACAGAAGAAAAGGCTTTCTGTATAGTTCGCGCTTCGGTTACGCGCCCATCGTCTAGAGGCCTAGGACACTGCCCTTTCACGGCGGCAACCGGGGTTCGAATCCCCGTGGGCGTGCCAAAATTTTTAGAAAACGCTCCTGCTTTTTGCAGGGGCGTTTTTTGTTTTCAGACGGCCTGTCGCTGTGAAAATATCTTTAAATTGGTTTACAATAATGCCATTCTGAATCTTAACGAGAGAAAACAATGTTAGACATCCAATTGCTCCGCAGCAATACCGCCGCAGTTGCCGAACGTTTGGCCGCCCGCGGTTACGAGTTTGATATCGCGCGTTTCAACGCTTTGGAAGAGCAACGCAAAGCCGTTCAAGTGAAAACAGAAGAGTTGCAGGCTTCGCGCAACAGTATTTCCAAACAAATCGGCGCGTTGAAAGGTCAAGGCAAACACGAAGAGGCTCAAGCTGCAATGGATCAGGTTGCCCAAATCAAAGCGGATTTGGAGCAGGCTGCCGCTGATTTGGATGCCGTTCAGAAAGAATTGGATGCTTGGCTGCTGAGCATTCCGAACCTGCCGCACGAAAGCGTGCCTGTCGGTAAAGATGAAACGGAAAACGTTGAAGTCCGCAAAGTCGGCACACCGCGCGAATTTGATTTTGAAATCAAAGACCATGTTGATTTGGGTGAGCCTTTGGGCTTGGATTTTGAAGGCGGTGCGAAACTTTCCGGCGCGCGCTTTACCGTGATGAAAGGCCAAATCGCCCGTCTGCATCGCGCTTTGGCTCAGTTCATGCTGGACACGCACACGTTGAAACATGGCTATACCGAACATTACACGCCTTACATTGTGGATGATCTGACCCTGCAAGGTACGGGCCAACTGCCTAAATTTGCAGAAGATTTGTTCCACGTTACCCGCGGCGGCGATGAGAGTAAGAAAACGCAATATCTGATTCCGACCGCCGAAGTGACGCTGACCAATACTGTTGCCGACAGCATCGTGGCCGGCAGTGATTTGCCGTTGAAATTGACTGCGCATTCCCCATGTTTCCGTTCCGAAGCGGGCGCATACGGTAAAGACGTGCGCGGTTTGATTCGCCAACACCAATTCGACAAAGTGGAAATGGTGCAAATCGTTCATCCGGAAAAATCATACGAAGCGCTGGAAGAAATGGTCGGACACGCTGAAAATATTTTGAAAGCGTTGGAACTGCCATACCGCGTGATCACTTTGTGTACCGGCGACATGGGCTTCGGCGCGACCAAAACCTACGACTTGGAAGTTTGGGTTCCTGCGCAAAACACTTACCGCGAAATTTCCAGCTGCTCCAACTGTGAAGATTTTCAAGCTCGCCGCATGAAGGCGCGTTTCAAAGATGAAAACGGTAAAAACCGTTTGGTACATACTTTGAACGGCTCAGGCTTGGCAGTCGGCCGTACTTTGGTGGCGGTTTTGGAAAACCATCAAAATGCCGACGGCAGCATTAATGTCCCTGCTGCGTTGCAACCGTATATGGGCGGCGTGACCAAATTGGAAGTAAAAT
>NZ_JAPWBC010000013.1:0-54393 GCF_041433255.1 Neisseria sp. 20925_1_37
TCGTGTAGGTAGGTGAGGCGGTATTCCTGGTTTTCAGACGGCACAAAACCGAATACCAAAGCTTGATTGAAACGGCTGTATTTCCAATCGGTCTGATTGCCGTCGCCGTCTTTGTAGCCATTGGCCTTGGTGTGATTGAGGTTGGCCACGCCGTACACTTTTGCCCCACGCGCTTGTGCGGTAATGGAGTTGTAAAAGCTTTTGCCGTAGAAGCCGCTGTTCGCTTTCAGCGGACGGAAGGCTTGGTCTATGTTTTCAGTAACAAAGTAGTGATCGTTGCGGTCGGAGCGGTCGAATTGGTTTTCGGGGAAATAGCCTTGTGCGGCGGTCGGTGCAATCGGTTTAGGAGGGGAGAAGGTTTTGACAGGCTGGATTTCGTCAGGGTCTGCCAAGGTTTCGGCAAAGCCGTTTGCAGCGGCAAAACTGCTCATTAACAAGCAAATCAAATGGTTTTGTTTCATGATCTATATCCTGATAATCATTTTTATTTATTATGCTCTTAGAGAGAAGCAAAGTAAAGAAACGATAAGGTATTTATTGTCGATAAACACTTAGCGTAGAACACAAATCGGCAAGGAGGAAAATTTTTAGAAGAGGGGAGCGGCGGCGCAGGTTGTATTTGCTCCGAAATCGGGTTTTATCTTCTATTAGTATTTCAGGTTAATAAAGCAAAAGGCTGTCTGAAAACCTCTCTCTTTTCAGACAGCCTTTTGCTGGGTATAATAAATTTACGAATCATTATTATTTCTGTTTAAATGTAGGAGAAACGCATGAGTACCCGTACCGAACACGACACCATGGGCAATGTCGAAGTCCCGTCCGAAGCCTATTGGGGCGCGCAGACCCAGCGCAGCCGTAACAATTTCAAAATCGGCGGTGAAACCCTGCCGCAGCCGTTGATTTACGCTTTGGCGCTGGTAAAAAAAGCCGCCGCCGCCACCAATGTTTCCCTTGGCAGGATTAAGCCTGAACAGGCGGATTTGATTACGCAGGCGGCGGATGACGTGTTAAACGGCAAGCTCGACGGGCAGTTCCCATTGGTAGTGTGGCAGACCGGTTCCGGCACGCAGTCCAATATGAACATGAACGAAGTGCTGGCAAACCGCGCCAACGAAATTGCCGGTACAGGTTTGGCGGCGTATCAGCCCGTCCATCCCAACGACCATGTGAACCACGCGCAATCGACCAACGACGCTTTCCCGACCGCCATCCACGTTGCCGCCGCGATTGAAATCAACCGCCACCTCATTCCCGCCGTCCGCGCCCTGCGCGACACGTTGGACAAAAAAGCCCAAGCCTTCGCCCCCATCGTCAAAATCGGCCGCACACATTTGCAAGACGCAACGCCGCTGACTTTGGGACAAGAGTTTTCCGGCTACGTTTCCCAGCTTGATCACGGTTTAGGCCGTCTGAACGATGCGCTTAAAGACTTGTATGAACTCGCTTTGGGCGGCACGGCGGTCGGCACGGGCTTGAACAGTCATCCCGAATACGCTGAAAAAGCCGCCGCTAAACTCGCTGAACTGTCTGGCCTGCCGTTTGTCAGCGCGCCGAACAAATTTGAAGCCTTGGGCGGACGCGATGCCGCCGTTGCCGCTTCGGGCGCATTGAAAACGCTGGCGGCAAGCCTGAACAAAATCGCCAACGACATCCGCTGGCTGGCAAGCGGCCCGCGTTGCGGTTTGGGCGAAATCAAAATCCCCGAAAACGAGCCGGGTTCGTCTATCATGCCGGGCAAAGTCAACCCGACCCAATGCGAAGCGATGACGATGGTGTGCTGCCAAGTGTTCGGCAACGACGTTACCATCGGCATGGCAGGTGCGTCGGGCAATTTCGAGCTGAACGTCTATATGCCCGTTATTGCCTACAATCTCTTGCAATCCATCCGCCTGTTGGGAGATGCGTGCAACAGCTTCAACGAAAACTGCGCCGTCGGCATCGAACCCATACCGGAAAAAATCGACTATTTCCTGCACCATTCCCTGATGTTGGTTACTGCGTTAAACCGTAAAATCGGCTATGAAAACGCCGCGAAAGTCGCCAAAACCGCCTACAAAAACGACAAATCGCTGCGCGAAACCGCCATCGAATTGGGCTTGTTGACGGGAGAAGAGTTTGATGAATTGGTAGTTCCTGCCGATATGGTTCATCCGCGTTAAGCTTTAATAATGAAACATGCCGTCTGAAAATGTGTTCAGACGGCATGTTTTTATGCTGAGGTTGTCTTTTCCTCAAATAGGGTAAAAATCATTGGCAGTAGATTGATGCCCATTAGAAATATTATTGAGCTCAAAAATGTACGCCAGGCGTAATGCCACGCTTCCGTTCTGTCTGCTTGGGGGAGGAGCGATGCAGAATAGCGGTTGTGTAGGATTTTTGCGGTGTCATTGTTTTCTAAATAGTCCAGCGAAAGTACCAATAATTTGCCCGTGTCTTTGTGTTGCAAGAATTTGGCATGTTCAACCCAGATGCCCGGCTTGGCTTGTTCGCATAAAGATTCAATGCCGACGCAAGAGGCCAAGCTGTTTTGGTTGTTTTGCAAAATCGACAGCTCGCTTTTTTCAGCCTGCATGGTGGCGGCGGAGGTTTGATGAAGGTATACGCTCATGCCGTTGCTCTCTATTGCTTGAAAATCATGGAGCTGGCTGAATCCGCCATTTTCCCAAGCGACGAATAAGGCATAGCATCCGCTGAATAGGCAGATCATAGCCAATTTTAAGACAATGTTTTTCATCCTCGCTCCTTTTGTTCGAATGGGGCGGCAAAGTCAGGAGGCGTGTTTTCTCGTTTGAAGGTAAGTTTAGGTTTTATCTGTTTTTATTGTGAGGTTGAGTGTAACACGGGCAATCAAAAGGCCGTCTGAAAATTTTCAGACGGCCTTTTATTATGTGTTTAGACGGGTTTAAGCCAACAATTCACGCCAGCGTTTGACTTGGAAACGGACTTGTTCAGGCGCGGTGCCGCCCAAGTGGTTGCGCGCGTTTAAGCTGCCTTCGGGTGTCAGCACAATGTACACATCGTCGGTAATCAAACCGCTGAAACCTTGCAGGACTTCAAGCGGCAATTCGCTCAAATCAACGCCAGCTTCATCGGCATGGCGTACGGCTTGGGCAACGACTTCATGACTGTCGCGGAAAGGCATGCCTTTTTTCACCAAGTAATCCGCCAAGTCGGTAGCTGTTGCAAAACCCTGCATTACGGCGGCGCGCATATTGTCGGGTTTGACGGTTACACCGCGCATCATGTCGGCGTAAATGCGCAGGGTGTCGATAAGCGTGTCGGCAGTGTCAAACAAAGGCTCTTTGTCTTCCTGATTGTCTTTGTTATATGCCAAAGGTTGCGATTTCATCAGGGTAACCAGGCCGATCAGGTGGCCAATCACGCGACCGGATTTACCGCGCACGAGTTCGGGTACGTCAGGATTTTTCTTTTGCGGCATGATGGAAGAGCCGGTGCAGAAACGGTCGGCAATATCGATAAAGCCGAAACGCGGGCTCATCCACAAAATCAATTCTTCGGAAAGACGGCTCAGGTGGACCATAATCAGAGAAGCGGCGGCCGTGAACTCAATGGCAAAATCGCGGTCAGATACGGCATCGAGCGAGTTTTGGCAGATTTGTTCAAAGCCCAGCAGCTCAGCGGTAATTTCGCGTTGAATCGGGTAGGTGGTACCGGCCAGTGCGGCGGCGCCGAGCGGCATACGGTTGACGCGTTTGCGGCAGTCGGCCATGCGCTCGAAATCGCGGCCGAGCATTTCTACGTAGGCGAGCATGTGATGCCCGAAGCTGACCGGCTGGGCAACTTGCAGATGAGTAAAGCCGGGCATGACGGTTTCGGCGTTTTGTTCCGCCAAATCAACCAAGGCCGTCTGAAGGTTTTGAATCAGGCTTTGAATAATGGTAATTTGATCACGCAGCCACAGGCGGATGTCGGTAGCGACTTGGTCGTTGCGGCTGCGGCCGGTGTGCAGGCGTTTGCCGGCATCGCCGATTTTGTCGGTGAGGCGGCGTTCGATGTTCATGTGGACATCTTCCAAATCCAGAGACCAGGAAATCGTTCCTTCTTTGATTTCTGTTATAATCTCGGCCATGCCCTGACGGATGGCGGAGAGGTCGTCTTCGCTCAAAACGCCCGACCGTGTCAGCATTTGCGCGTGTGCCAGCGAGCCTTGGATGTCCCATTCTGCCAGTCGTTTGTCAAAATCAATCGAGCCGGTATATTTTTTGACCAGCTCGGAAACAGGTTCGTTAAAACGGCCTGACCAGGTTTTGTCCTTGCTCATATCAGCATCCTTAAAATATAAATAAAAAAAACAGGGTCTACGTCTTCAATATAGCAGACCCGTCTATACATTATGAAAGAAAACGGTTGAAATCATGTCTATTATACGTCAAATAAACCAGAATTTCGCAGTGCCGGATTTGCGCAATTCCGCAACTTTGGTGCGCCTGCTCATTGTTTTGTTAATCAGTTTGTTTATCTTTCCGTTGATGACGGTATCGGGCGTGCCTTATCCGGAACAGATTTTCCAACATTTTTCATGGGCTTGCCCCGTCATCCTTTTAATTTTACTTAAAGTCTATTTCTTACAGGTATTTGCGCCGTCCCTGCTTCGCTCGCAGTACAGCGTTGTGGTTTCCTACGTCTCCAACCTGCTGATTTTCTTGTTTGTCGATTTAGTGATTTTGAAGACGGAAATTTGGCCGCTGATTCAACACTTCTTCTTGCTGACCTTTTTTTGTTTCAGTTTCATGTACATCGAAGCCGCCCGCCGCAACAGCCTTGCGCCCTCCATTTCCGAAGCCAGGCTGAGCGCGTTGACGGCGCGTATCCGTCCGCATTTCTTGTTTAACAGCTTGAATGCCGCCATCAGCTTAATCCGTCTGCGTCCGTATGATGCGGAAACTTTGCTGGAAAATCTGGCCAACTTGTTCCGTGCGCAACTGCGCGACGGTAGTCAAAACAGCACCTTAGGGCAGGAAATCGAGTGGGCGCAGGAATATATTGCCATCGAGCAAATCCGTATGGGACATATGCGCGTACAGGTTATGTGGCAACACCATGCGCCCGACGATGCGGAAACGCCGCATTTGTTGCTGCAACCGCTTTTGGAAAATGCCGTATTTCATGGTGTCGAATCTATCCACCGTCCAGGGATAATTACGGTATTAACAAAATTGGAAAAATCATCTATTTTTATCAGTATCGAAAATCCGTGCGGAACAGAACCCAACGAAAATACCAAGCCGCATAAAGGCAATTCTATGGCCTTGCGCAATTTGAAAGAGCGCCTGACTTTGATGTATGACACCGACGCGAAAATCAGAGATATCCAATCAGACGGCCTGTTCCGCGTTGAAATCATATTGCCATACCGTAAAAAATCAGCGGAAGTTTCCCGTCTGTTTGGCTAAAACGCCTAGAATAGGGTGGCTTTAGATAGATTGAACTATTAACACATTAAACAAAATAGTTTAAATTTATTACATTCAGCAACATAACTGTTCCCATTTTTTGAAAACTGGTCTATGATGGTCAAAAGGATTGTTCACAATCCTTAATTGCAAATCATTTGCAACTGCCCAGAAGAAAAAACAGAAAAAGGAACAAAGAGATGTTAGAAGCCTATCGTAAAGCCGCCGCCGAGCGCGCCGCCCTTGGTATTCCCGCCCTTCCTCTGACTGCTCAGCAGACTGTTGATTTGGTTGAGCTGCTGAAAAATCCACCTGCCGGTGAAGGTGAGTTCTTGGTTGAGCTGTTGGCTCACCGCGTACCACCCGGTGTGGACGATGCCGCCAAAGTTAAAGCCTCATTTTTGGCAGCCGTTGCCGAAGGCAGCGTATCCAGTCCGCTGATTTCCCCTGAGTATGCTACCGAGCTGTTGGGTACCATGCTTGGCGGTTACAACATTCATGCACTCATCGAACTCTTGGACAACGACAAACTTGCGCCTATCGCTGCAAATGGTCTGAAACACACTCTGTTGATGTTTGACTCTTTCCACGATGTTCAAGAAAAAGCCGAAAAAGGCAACAAATACGCGCAAGAAGTATTGCAATCTTGGGCAGATGCCGAATGGTTCACCTCACGCGCCAAAGTTCCAGAAAAAATCACTGTTACCGTCTTCAAAGTCGACGGTGAAACCAATACAGACGACCTCTCTCCAGCGCCCGACGCATGGAGCCGTCCTGATATCCCTCTTCACGCGCTGGCGATGTTGAAAAACCCGCGCGACGGCATCACGCCTGACAAACCGGGCGAAGTCGGTCCGATTAAATTGTTGGAAGAACTCAAAGCCAAAGGCCATCCGGTTGCTTACGTTGGCGACGTGGTCGGTACTGGTTCTTCACGTAAATCTGCTACCAACTCTGTAATTTGGCATACAGGTGAAGATATTCCGTTCGTACCGAATAAGCGTTTCGGCGGCGTATGCCTGGGTGGCAAAATTGCTCCTATTTTCTTCAATACTCAAGAAGACTCTGGTGCATTACCGATTGAAGTCGATGTATCTGCTCTGAAAATGGGCGATGTTGTCGATATCCTGCCTTATGAAGGCAAAATCTTGAAAAACGGCGAAACCGTTGCCGAGTTCAGCCTGAAATCTCAAGTATTGCTGGACGAAGTGCAAGCTGGTGGCCGTATCAACCTGATTATCGGCCGCGGTCTGACCGCCAAAGCGCGCGAAGCGTTGAAACTGCCTGCTTCTACCGAATTCCGTCTGCCTCAAGCGCCAGCTGAAAGCAAAGCCGGTTTCACCTTGGCTCAAAAAATGGTTGGTCGCGCCTGCGGTTTGCCGGAAGGCAAAGGCGTGCGTCCGGGTACTTACTGCGAACCACGCATGACTACTGTCGGTTCGCAAGATACTACCGGCCCGATGACTCGCGACGAATTGAAAGACTTGGCTTGCTTGGGCTTCTCAGCAGATATGGTGATGCAGTCTTTCTGTCACACCGCGGCTTATCCAAAACCTGTCGATGTGAGAACTCATAAAGAATTGCCTGCTTTCATCTCTACCCGTGGCGGTGTATCCCTGCGTCCGGGTGATGGCGTGATTCACTCATGGCTCAACCGTCTGCTGTTGCCTGACACGGTCGGTACCGGCGGCGATAGCCACACCCGTTTCCCTATCGGTATTTCTTTCCCTGCCGGCTCCGGCTTGGTTGCTTTCGCAGCAGCTACTGGTGTAATGCCGCTCGATATGCCTGAGTCCGTATTGGTACGCTTCAGCGGCAAACTGCAACCGGGTGTAACCCTGCGTGACTTGGTGAACGCCATTCCGTTGTACGCGATTAAACAAGGTTTGCTGACTGTTGCTAAAGCTGGTAAGAAAAACATCTTCTCCGGCCGCATCCTCGAAATCGAAGGCCTGCCTGATTTGAAAGTGGAACAAGCTTTTGAATTGACTGACGCATCTGCCGAACGCTCCGCCGCAGGCTGTACTGTGAAGCTCAACAAAGAGCCGATTATCGAGTACATGAAATCCAACATTGTGTTGATGAAAAACATGATTGCCAACGGCTATCAAGATTCGCGCACTTTGGAACGCCGTATCAAAGCCATGGAAGCATGGTTGGCAAATCCTGAATTGCTCGAAGCGGATAAAGATGCCGAATACGCTGCCGTGATTGAAATCAACATGGACGACATTAAAGAGCCGATTATTGCTTGCCCGAACGACCCAGACGACGTGTGCTTCATGTCTGAACGCTCCGGCACCAAAATCGACGAAGTGTTCATCGGTTCTTGTATGACCAACATCGGCCACTTCCGCGCCGCTTCCAAACTCTTGGAAGGTAAAACCGACATCCCGGTACGCCTGTGGATGGCTCCTCCAACCAAAATGGATGCGAAAGAGTTGTCTGACGAAGGTCACTACGGCGTACTCGGCCGTGCAGGTGCGCGTATGGAAATGCCGGGTTGCTCATTGTGTATGGGTAACCAAGCACAAGTACACGAAGGCGCGACTGTAATGTCCACTTCTACCCGTAATTTCCCGAACCGCTTGGGTAAAAACACCTTTGTTTACCTCGGCTCGGCTGAGTTGGCGGCAATCTGCTCCAAACTGGGTAAAATCCCGACTGTTGAAGAATACCAAGCCAATATCGGTATCATCAACGAGCAGGGCGACCAAATCTACCGCTACATGAACTTCAACGAAATCGATAGCTACAACGAAGTAGCCGAAACCGTGAATGTTTAATATAGCAAGGTAAACCGATTTTCAGACGGCCTTAAATAATAAAGGTCGTCTGAAACGGAAAAATAAAGGGCGTGTTCATCACGTCCTTTTTATTTTTAGTTTAATAAAAGGCCGTCTGAAAGATAAGTTTCAGACGGCCTTTGCTTAGGATAAATAATCAGAAAACCGATTAATCAGCGTTGTTTACTTTACGCCAAAACCAGGTTGGAGCAGGGCGCAAGGCTGACGCTCATGACGGCTGCGGCGTGTTCTGCCGGCAATTTTGCCGCAGACAATACCCGGATCGTTTTTCTCTTCTGCTTTTTTCGAGTTTTTGTCTGATTTATTCGCGTATTCGTTGCGTTTGTTTCTATCTTCGCGGCGAGAGCGGCTGTCGTTGTGCTGAACCGGTTGCGCTTCGGCTTCATCTTGATTGTCGTTGTCCCACCAATGCGGCTCAAAGCCTTCAATGCGTTCCACATTCAAATCGCTGCCGGTCAGCTCTTTAATGGCTTCAAACATTTTCTGTTCGGTTTTATCCATCAAGGAAATAGCAACGCCGTCGGCACCGGCCCGACCGGTACGTCCGATGCGGTGGACGTAGTCTTCGGATTGGGTCGGCAGCTCGTAGTTGATGACGAAAGGCAACTCGGCAATATCTAGGCCGCGTGCGGCAACGTCAGTGGCAACCAAAACGCGTAATGTGCCTTCTTTAAAGGCGTTGAGGGTTTCCAGTCGGCTTTGTTGGGATTTGTCGCCGTGGATGGATTGGGCGGCAATGTTGCGGCGGACGAGGTCGCGGGTAACTTGATCAACGCTTTGTTTGGTTTTGCAGAATACAATGACTTGATTCATATGCAAATCAACAATCAGACGTTCGAGCAGGTTGCGTTTTTTAAGTGCATCAACGGCAATGATGTGTTGCTCGACATTGGCGTTGGTGGTATTTTGCGCGGCCACCTCGACCATTTCAGGTGTGTGCATAAAATCTTGTGCAAGCTTGCGGATAGGCGGTGAGAAAGTGGCGGAAAAAAGCAGGGTTTGTCGCTGTTTGGGCAACATCTGCATGATTTTGCGGATATCGTCGATGAAACCCATATCAAGCATACGGTCGGCTTCATCGAGTACAACGATTTCAACTTTGTTTAAATTGATGTTTTTTTGTTTGACGTGGTCAAGCAGTCGGCCAACCGTAGCGACAACAATTTCGCAACCGGTGCGCAAGTCGGCAGTTTGTTTGTCCATATTGACGCCGCCGAAGAGGACAGTATGGCGCAAAGGAAGATTTTTAATATAGGCCTGCACGTTTTGATCGATTTGATCGGCCAGTTCGCGGGTCGGGGTCAATACCAACATGCGGACAGGGTGCATGGCAGGGGAGGTGCTGGATGTGGCGTAGCGTTTCAGGCGTTCGAGGCTGGGTAGCATAAAGGCGGCGGTTTTACCTGTGCCGGTTTGTGCTGCGGCCAAAAGGTCGTGTCCTGCCAAGGCTTTAGGAATCGCTGCGGCTTGGATAGGCGTCGGGTTTTCATAACCCTGATCGGTCAGGGCAGAGACCAATTCGCTGCCTAAACCGAGTGAAGAGAAAGGATTCATGATGGTGGCTTTCTGTTCAGACGGCCTTTTGAATGGTGAGGCCGTCTGAAAAATCTGATTCTGAAATGGATAAACCGCAGTATGATTTTGATTCTGCGGTTTGAAAAAAGGGGGTACGGAACTATCCGGTAAGTAGTCCATTATGCCATAAAAAGAGGGACTCCCCAAATGATGGTTGCAGCTAAAATCGTCTAAGTTTTGATATTTTTACAGTTCAAAAACAGAAAAAGTTACTGGCCTGCAAGGTTTTGAGTTTATTGAGAATTAAGCATTTGTCTTAACGTCAATAGGATTAATTTATCAAAAACTTACAGGATGAAATGAAACTAAATTGGAATTGGGTACTCAATATTGAGGTGCAGGGCTGTTTGACAGCCTGTATCTCCCGTTTAACGGTAAACCATAAAATTAAAATTTAGGAATATACAATTATGAAAACTTTATTGATCGCTCTTGCAACCGGTAGCCTGATGTTGGCAGCTTGTTCTTCTTCCAAACCTGCTGAAGAAGCGGCAGCGCCACGCGTCACTGTTGAAGAAGCAATGACCCAATGCCAACAGGCATCTGGTGAAAATGCTGACCGCGCTGTGTTTGATGCCTGCATGAAAGACAAAGGCTATCAACGTACCGCTGAATCAGCTGCTTCCGAGCCTGCTGCCTCTGAACCGGTAGCAGCGCCTGAGGCTGTTGCTCCTGAAGCTGCCGCATCCGAGCCTGCTGCTAAAGCTGCTCCTGCTAAAGCCGCTCCTGCTAAAGCCGCTCCTGCAAAAAAAGCTGCTAAAAAAGCAAAAAAATAAGCTTCATAAAATTCAAGGAAGTCACTCTCATTAATACTCCGGATGAAGACAGACTTAGAGCAACTTGAAAACAAAGGCCGTCTGAATATGTTTCAGACGGCCTTTGTTTTTTCATGTATAAGACCATTATTCAAAGATATGCTTTTGGTTTTATTAAAAAATAAAAAAAGACGTGTAACGGGTACACGTCTTTTTTAGGGAATGTCCTTATTGCTTATATTCGCTGCCGTCTTCACGGAAAAGTTTTGGCTGTTCGCCTTTTTCCACGACCTCTTTATTGATGACGACTTTTGTTACGCCTTTTAAATCTGGCAGGGCGTACATGGTGTCCAAGAGGCAACGTTCGACGATAGAGCGCAGGCCGCGCGCACCGGTTTTGCGTTCCATTGCCAGTTTGGCGATGCTGCGCAAAGCGTCTTCTTCAAACTCAAGGCCGACATCTTCCATTTCAAACAAGGTTTGATATTGTTTGACCAAGGCGTTTTTCGGTTCGGTCAAAATGTTGACCAAAGCATCTTCGTCCAATTCTGCCAGTGTGGCAATCACAGGCAAACGGCCGATAAGCTCGGGAATCAAGCCGAATTTAATCAAGTCTTCAGGCTCGACTGTTTCAAACAGGGCTGAAATATCGGCGTTTTCATCTTTGCTGTGTACCGCCGCACCAAAGCCGATACCGCCTTTTTCAGTACGTTGGCGGATGACTTTTTCCAAGTCGGCAAATGCGCCGCCGCAGATAAAGAGGATGTTGGTGGTATCAACGTTGATGAATTCTTGGTTCGGATGTTTGCGACCGCCTTGAGGGGGAACGCTGGCTACCGTGCCTTCAATCAGTTTCAGCAAGGCTTGTTGCACACCTTCGCCGGATACGTCGCGCGTGATGGACGGATTGTCACTTTTTCGTGAAATTTTATCGATTTCATCGATATAAACGATGCCGCGCTGGGCTTTTTCAACGTCAAAATCACATTTGCCTAAAAGTTTGGTGATGATTTGTTCGACGTCTTCACCGACATAACCGGCTTCGGTCAAGGTTGTGGCATCTGCCATGACAAAAGGTACATCCAGTTTGCGCGCCAAAGATTGCGCCAACAGGGTTTTACCTGAGCCGGTAGGGCCGATGAGCAGGATGTTGGACTTGGACAATTCAACTTTGCCCTCCGCTTTCGGGTGGCGCAGGCGTTTGTAGTGGTTGTAAACCGATACTGCCAACGCTTTTTTTGCGTGTTCCTGACCGATAACGTGGTCGTTGAGGTTGGCAACGATTTCGGCTGGGGTAGGCAGTTTTTTCTCGGCGTTTTCTTCTTTCGCTTTGGCAAGCTCGTTTTCAATTTCGCCGGATTCGTTGTCTTGCAGCATCATGCCGCAAGTTTCTACACATTCGTTGCAGATGAAGGCGTGTTCGCCTTCGATCAGATTTTTAACGTCGTTTTCGGACTTCCCGCAGAATGAACAGGTGCGTTTTTCTTCAGACATAATAATTTCTTCGTATGGTTGTATGGAGGCTGTGTTGTAAAGGGGGAACAGATATTTCGGGCGTATTGCCGGATTGAGGGAATGCCTCTGACAAAGGAGCCTAAGTATAATGACTATCTTGTGTTTTTTCAAATCAGAGCAGGCATTGCGCCGTATCGTCTAAGAAACAGATGAGGGCGCTGGATTTGAATATCTCGCAAACAAACGCAAAGTTTTCTCAACTCGCTTTACAATTAGCGAAAAATTTAACAGAATGTTGAATTAAATGTATTTTTTTGAATTGGCAGATATGAAATTCTATAAAACTTTAGGAATGGTATGGACAGGTGTGGCATTGGCCTTTGCTTCTGCGCCTGCCGTTGCCGATGATATGGATGTATTGGGACAATTTTTGGAGCAAAATTTCCCAGTGCAAAATGACCCGATGGAAGCTTTTGCGTTGAGTCATGCCGACCAAGTCGAAGCTCAAGCCGCTTTGGCAGGTCCTCTGCTGTCTTCGCAATCTGCTTTGATTTTCAATAATAAAACCGGTGAAGTGCTGTATCAGAAAAACCCTGATCGTGTCATGCCGATTGCCTCTATTTCCAAATTGATGAGCGCGATGGTGGTTTTGGATGCGCGTCTGGATATGAACGAGCCTATCACGATTACCGAGGCTGAAATCGACCGTCTGAAAGGTACGGGCAGCCGTTTGAGCATCGGCACGACGCTGACGCGCGGCGAACTGTTGCATCTGAGCCTGATGAGCAGTGAAAACCGTGCTACCCATGCATTGGGCCGTACCTATCCGGGCGGTATGAGTGCGTTTGTTGCGGCCATGAATGCCAAAGCGCAAAGCCTGGGTATGACCAGCAGCCGTTTCTATGAGCCTACCGGTCTGAATTTCCAAAACGTTTCAACTGCGCGCGATTTGAACCGCATGGTTTCGGCAGCCAGCAAGTATCCGCTGATCCGCAAAAATTCGACTTCAAATTACGGCTCAGTTTGGACGGCAAACGGCCGTCAAAACTATAAAAACTCCAATGCCTTGGTGCGTGAGGGCAGCTGGAATATCGAATTGCAGAAAACCGGCTATATCCGTGAAGCCGGACGTTCTATGGTGGTTAAGGCCAATGTACAGAATCAGCCGATTACTATCGTATTGCTCAACTCTCCGTCTTCTACAACCCGCGTGAACGATGCGCGTAAGATTGAGTCTTGGATGTTGCAGCGCCGTTCTTAAATGTTACGCTTAAAGGCCGTCTGAAACCGTTCAGACGGCCTTTTGTGTAAAGTGTATTAAATTTGTGTACAATATCGTTACATTTACTTAAAAACACAGAGAGAAGACATGTTGGGAAAATTAAATAAAAAATATTTATTTAGTATTTGTGCAATTTTGACTTTGGCTGGTTGTAGTTCAGTAGCAAATATGGTTGGCTATGACACTGCAACAATGAACGAAAGCGCGGCACAAAATTACTCTCAAATCATTCAACAAGTACATGATCAAAAAGCTTTGGATGTTGCATCCCCAACTGCACAACGAGTTCACCGTGTATTCTCACAACTACTTCCTTATGCTGATAGTGCCAACAAAACCGGCATACCTTTTAATTGGCAGATGAATGTTATTCGCAGTGATGAGATGAATGCGTGGGCAATGCCGGGCGGTAAAATGGCTGTATACACCGGTATGGTGGAAAAATTGAAGCTGACTGATGCTGAAATTGCCGCTGTTATCAGTCATGAAATGACCCATGCTTTGTTGGAACACGGTAAAAAAGCCTTGGGTGGGCAAGTATTGACTGATTTTGGTGGGATAGTTTTAACCAAAGTGATGGGTATGAATAGAAATTTAGTTGGTGTAGGTGCAGAATTATTATCAATCAAACCGTTTTCACGTCGTCAAGAAAGTGAAGCGGATGCCGGTGGTGTGCGTTTGATGGCTGCAGCTGGATACAACCCTGAGGCTGCGATAAGTGTTTGGGAAAAAATGAATAAATTAGAAAGCGGTAGTCAAATGACTCTTTTGTCGACCCACCCGACCAATCAGGCGCGTATCAATGCAATCCGCAAAATGTTGCCTGAAGTAATGCCGATTTATCAGAAAAACAAACGTTAATTCGATGTATTGATGATTTTGCCGGTTTGAACAGATGATTCAAACCGGCAAAGTTTTATGGTTTCAGTCTGACAGTTTGGCAAATTTATCCCAATTTGCTTGAACGTAGGCTGCTGCGGTTTCCAAGTTTTCGTCGGCAACGTCATAATAATCGCCGTCAAGCTCTTCAAAATCGGGAAAAGCTTTGCGGATTTCGTCGAAATCCCTTTGCTCATCTGCCATTTTTTCAATGGCTTCGCCGTGTTTTTCGTACAAGGCTTTGGCTTTGTCTAAGATTTTCGGTATCGGTTTGATGCGCCAGCGGCGCAGGCTGTCGGCAACCGGATTGCCGAAGATGTATTCTCCGTATCCTGAAGCGATAAGCTGTACGAAGCCGCCTTCTTGAACCTGGCTGTCGAGATAGCAAAGGGCGGTCAATGTATGTTGTTCGTCGTTGAGGCCGGACATGTCTTCATCGCCTGCCTGTTCGGTGTGGTCCAAATAGGCTGCGCTGAGTGTATAAAGAAATGAAGCGGAATCGGAAGTATCGAAATCTTGAAGGCGGAGCAGGGTAGTCATAATCATCAAAGGCCGTCTGAAAAAAGTGATTATATAATGTTTTCAGTCTGAACCTACTGGCCGTTTTGCTTTACAATATCGGAAGATAAGAAAACATAGTGAGGAACCAAACCATGAGTACACAGTCTGAAAAAAACGTTGTAGTCATCAAGCCGCAGGATTTGCCGCTGCATTGCTCCGGCCCTAATCATGAAACATGGAACGGCCATCCGCGTGTGTTCTTGCCGATTCAGTCCAACAGTGAGATTGAATGCCCATATTGCGGCACTTATTACCGTCTTGATGGCGAGATTCCGCATCACCATTACTGATCTATGCCTATATTGAACAAAATCATCTGCGCTTTGTGCGTGAGTTTGTGCGCTGCGTGCGGCTCGTATAAGGCCGTGCGCCCTGACGCGCCTTTACCGGTCATTGCACAGGCGCAGACGTATTCTGTCCGTTATCAATCCGCACAAGGTCGGACGATTACTGCAATTTATATCAACAGCCACAGCCCGATGATGGTTGAGCTGCGTGAAGGCAATACGGTTGAGAAACTGGTGCAAGTCCGTTTGCGGAGTCAGGGCGTCGAGTACGCCAATCCAAGCTCGCGTTGGCAGATTGGCGATGGGTTTGCCGTACTGATTCGCGGCGGAAAAGAAGTTGTATTTAAAGAGATTGTGGAATAGGGCGGTTTAGCCTTTTGCCAAATATTTGATTAAAGGTTTGGGCAAACCATAATCCGCCAAATGTTCCAATGATACCCAAAGGCCGTCTGAAAGATGTTCAGACGGCCTTTGTTGCGTCTGAAAAGGGGTAATCATCAATAAGCGGTGGGTCAGGCGGTGGGTAAACGTGGATTGTTCTTCAAGGCCGTCTGAAGTGATACCGAAGCGTTCAGCGTAGGCATACAAATCGTCTAATTTTTCAAAACAGGGTACGCAATACAGACCGCCCCAAATGCCTTTGGCAGGGCGTTTTTCAAGCAATAATGTGCCGTCAGTGTGATGAATGATCAGCCAATAAAGCGGTAGGGTTTGCACTTCGGGGGCAGTTTTTTTGCGGGGCAGCTCGTCAATGCGGTTTTGTTTTCTTGCTTCGCAGATGTCTGCCATCGGGCATTGATGGCACAAAGGTTTTGTTCGTTTGCAGACGGTTGCGCCCAAATCCATCAGCCCTTGTGTATAGGCAGGCATATCGGTGTTTTCAGACGGCAGCAGGCTTTCGGCAAGCGTCCAAAGCGCGTTTTCAAATTTTTTATCTTGCGGATTGCCGTCTTGGGCAAAGACACGGCAGAGAACGCGTTTGACGTTGCCGTCCAAGATGGTTTCGCGTCGGTTGAAAGCAAAGGCAGAAATAGCGGCGGCGGTACTTCTGCCTACGCCGCAGAGCGTTTCCAAGTCTTTGCGTTCGGGTGGAAAGATACCTCCGAATTGTCCGACGACTTGTTGCGCAGCTTTGTGCAGGTTGCGTGCGCGGCTGTAATAGCCCAAGCCTGCCCACAAGGATAAAACCTCGTCTTGTTGCGCGGCGGCAAGAGATTGCACAGTTGGGAATTTGGCTAAGAAACGCGGATAGTAGTCTAAAACGGTGGCTACTTGCGTTTGTTGGAGCATGATTTCTGAAAGCCAGACGGAATAAGGGTCTTTGACCTGCCAAGGCAAGTCGTGACGGCCATGCTGCCGTTGCCAATCGATGAGTCGTCGCGCGAAGGATGTGGGTGTGTTCATTAATATTTACTTTTTAATTATTTATTTTTAAAACAGCATGTTACAGTATAACATAAAAATAATAATCAGGATTGACTTATCTGGTAGAGGGGTATATAAATATAGTTAACGTGGATTTACGCTGTATTGTTAAAGTTTATTAACTGCTCAAGGAGATTCACATGAAAGCAATGGTTTATCATGGCGCAAACGACATCCGTTTCGAAGAAAAACCCCGCCCTCAAATTATCGATCCGACCGATGCAGTCGTCAAAATCGTTAAAACCACGATTTGCGGTACTGACTTGGGTATTTGGAAGGGTAAAAACCCTGAAGTTGCCGACGGTCGTATTCTCGGTCATGAGGGCATCGGTATTGTAGAAGAAGTCGGCGATGCTGTAAAAAACATCAAAGTCGGTGATAAAGTCATTATTTCATGTGTCAGCAAATGCTGTACTTGCGACAACTGTAAAATCCAACTTTATTCACACTGCCGCAACGGCGGTTGGATCTTGGGCTATATGATTGACGGTACTCAGGCCGAATACGTCCGTACGCCTTATGCCGACAACAGCTTGGTTCCGCTGCCTGACAACGTCAACGAAGAAGTTGCCCTGCTGTTGAGCGATGCCTTGCCTACCGCACACGAAATCGGCGTGCAATATGGCGATGTGAAACCTGGCGATACCGTATTCATCGCCGGTGCAGGCCCTGTCGGTATGTCTGCATTGCTGACCGCGCAACTGTATAGCCCTGCCGCCATCATTGTTTGCGATATGGATGAAAACCGCTTGAAACTGGCGAAAGAATTGGGAGCGACCCATACCATCAACCCTGCTTCCGGCGATGTAAGCAAGCAAGTTGCCGACATTGTTGGCGAAGATGGCGTAGATTGCGCCATCGAAGCGGTCGGTATCCCTGCGACTTGGAATATGTGTCAAGACATCGTGAAACCCGGCGGCCATATTGCTGTGGTTGGCGTACATGGTCAATCCGTTGATTTCAAACTGGAAAAACTGTGGATTAAAAACCTTGCCATCACTACCGGTCTGGTTAACGCCAATACCACCGAAATGCTGATGAAAGCCATTTCCAGCAGTTCAGTGGATTACACCAAAATGATGACCCACCATTTCAAATTCAGCGAATTGGAAAAAGCTTACGATGTATTCAAACACGCTGCTGAAAACCAAGCCATGAAAGTGGTTTTGGAAGCGGATTGATTTGAAAATCGCTTAATATGCCGTTAATTAAAGGCCGTCTGAACATTCAGACGGCCTTTTTGTATGTTTTATTTTTTCTTCAACCAAACGCCGCTTTCGATATGGTGGGTAAATGGGAATTGGTCGAATAGGGCGGCGCGTTCAATGGTATGGGTTTGACAGAGCGTGTCGAGGTTGGCGCGCAGGGTCTCAGGGTTGCAGGAAATATAGAGGACGTTGTCGAATCGGGCTACCAATTTGAGTGTCTCATCATCAACGCCGGCGCGAGGAGGGTCAACGAAAATGGTTGAAAAATCATAGTTTTTCAAGTCGATGCCTTGTTCTTGCAGGCGGCGGAATTCACGGTTTTGCGTGTAGGCCTCGGTAAACTCTTCCGCAGACAGGCGGGCGATTTTGAGATTGTTAATTTGGTTGGCTTCAATATTCCATTGGGCGGCGTTGACGGAAGTTTTGGAAACTTCGGTTGCCAGAACCTGATTGAAATGTTGCGAAAGCGGCAGGGTAAAATTGCCGTTGCCGCAGTACAACTCAAGCATGTCTTTGCCTAAGTTTTGCGCGGCATCACACGCCCAAGTCAGCATTTTTTGGCACACTTGGGCATTGGGTTGGGTAAAGCTGCCCTCGATTTGACGATAGCGGAAGGTCTTGCCGTTGACTTCCAACGCTTCGGTCACAAAATCTTGGCTCAATACGATTTTTTGTCCGCGGCTGCGGCCGATGATGTGGATGCCCAAATTGTGCGCCAGCTCTTGCGCGGCTTGTTGCCATGCTTCGTTCAGCTTCTTGTGGTAAATCATGGTTACCAGCATTTCGCCACTTAAAGTGGATAAAAATTCGACGGCGTACCAGCGGTTTTTCAGCTCGGGATGATTGGATGCGGCTTCAATCAGTTTCGGCATCAAGGTATTGATGGATTCGGATGCGGCAGGAAATTGGTCGCAACGGATCAGGCTTGCCCCGCTTGCCTTTTGCCCGCGCTCAAACATGGCATAAAACATTTCTCCGCCCTCATGCCAGATACGGAACTCGGCACGCATCCTGTAATGCTGTTCCGGAGATTCAAAGACTTCGATTTCAGGAAAATCCAGTCCTTGGAAAAGTTGCTGAAGATATTGTTTTTTGTCGGCTAGTTGTTGCTGGTAGGCAGTCATCGGGGCAGTCTTTCAGAAAATAATGGCGAATTATAATATAGTTGGCGCAAAGATACGAAAGGCCGTCTGAAACATTGGTTTCAGACGGCCTTTGATTTCAAAGCATCAGCTTGTCAATTAGCCTTGCATTTGTTTGGCTTGAACGGCAGTCAGGGCGATGGTGAAGACGATGTCTTCAATCAATGCGCCGCGGGACAAGTCGTTAACCGGTTTGCGCAAACCTTGCAATAACGGGCCTACGCTCAGGACGTTGGCGCTGCGTTGTACGGCTTTGTAAGTACAGTTGCCGGTGTTGAGGTCTGGGAAAACCAAAACGGTTGCTTGACCGGCAACAGCGCTGCCCGGAGCTTTGGATTGGCCGATAGATGGAACGGTAGCCGCATCGTATTGCAGCGGGCCTTCGATGGCCAAGTCAGGGCGTTTTTCGTTCGCCAGTTTGGTTGCTTCGATTACTGCATCGACATCAGGGCCGCTGCCTGAGTTGATGGTGGAGTAGGAAATCATGGCCACTTTGGGATCGATACCGAAGGCTTTGGCGCTGTCGGCAGATTGAATGGCGATGTCGGCCAGTTGTTCAGGCGTTGGGTTCGGGTTAACCGCGCAGTCGCCGAATGCCAATACTTGGTTAGGCAGCAACATGAAGAATACGCTGGATACAAGGCTTGCACCAGGAGCAGTTTTAATCAGTTGCAGGGCAGGGCGGATGGTGTTGGCAGTGGTGTGGACTGCACCGGAAACCAAACCGTCTACGTCGTTTTGAGCCATCATCATGGTGCCGAGTACGACGGTATCTTGCAGCTGTTTGCGTGCATCTTCAGGAGTCAGGCCTTTGGATTTGCGCAATTCGCACATTGGCTCGACGTATTGCTCAACCAAAGAAGCAGGATCGATGATTTCCAAAGAATCAGGCAGGGAGATGCCGCGTTCTTTCGCTACGGCTTCAACTTCTTCGCGGGTAGCCAACAGTACGCAACGGGCGATGCCTTTTTCGTGACAGATAGCGGCCGCGGCGACGGTTCGAGGCTCTGCACCTTCAGGCAGGACGATGCGCATATCGGCTTTGCGGGCAAAGTCGATCAGGTTGTAGCGGAATTGGGCTGGAGACAGGCGTTTGGCTTCGCGTTTGGCCAAAGCGGATACGTCTTGCAGTTTGTCGCTGGAGCCGAAGAAAGTCAGGCCGGTTTGCTCGGCAACTTGTGCGCCCAAAGTAGCGGCTGCGCCGTCAATGATAAAGCCTTCCAATAAGCCCGGGGAGTTGGTGTAGAGCTGTTTGGCGAGGTTTAATTGCTGGGTGACGGCAGCTGCGTCGGTGTTGTCGGATTTCAGCGCCAACACAACGCCTGCATCCAAAGACAGCGCCAATTCGACGTTTTTTCCTGCCAAGAACAATTTGTCCGCATCAGGAGTGATGCCTTCGATAACGAGATTGTCTGCATTCAATGCTGCAACTTTACCGACAAGCGCGTCAAACCAGTCGTCGCTCTTACCTTGAGCTAACAAGGCTTCTGTAGTGGAGTCAACGGCTTGGAAAACTTGCGCATTCAATGCCGCTGCAAATGCTTTTGCCGCTGCATCGGCGCTCAGGCCGGTAGATACCGGTGCGATTAAGATTTTTGCCATTTTGTGTCCTCTCTTTCGTTAATTGTAGAAGGGTGTTACTGGGGCGCAGCTGGTGCTGCATTTTAATACTTCAGGATTGAAGTTTCTTTAATGTATTCACTGTCATATTGACATATGTCATCAGGCCGTCTGAAAAGTATAAACGCAATGGACCAAATTCATCAATCCCCCATTGCCGCCAAAAGCTCGGCTTGATGCTCGGCAATCAGGGCATTGGTAATTTCTTCCAAATCACCGTCCATCACAAAATCCAGTTTGTGCAGGGTAAGGTTGATGCGGTGGTCGGTCACACGGCCTTGAGGGTAGTTGTAGGTGCGGATGCGTTCGCTACGGTCGCCGCTGCCGATAAGGGATTTGCGTTCGGCGGCTTCTTTGGCTTGGGCTTCGCGTTTTTGCGCGTCATTTAAGCGGGCGGCGAGGACTTTCATCGCCTGTGCTTTGTTCGCGTGTTGGCTGCGGCCGTCTTGGCATTCGACTACCATGCCTGTCGGTAAGTGGGTAATGCGGACGGCGGAGTCGGTTTTGTTGATGTGCTGACCGCCTGCGCCGGATGCGCGGAAGGTATCGATGCGCAGGTCGGCGGGGTTCAATTCGATGTCTTCGAGTTCGTCCGCTTCAGGCATGACGGCGACGGTACAGGCGGAGGTATGGATACGGCCTTGGCTTTCGGTCGCGGGGACGCGTTGCACGCGGTGGCCGCCGGATTCAAATTTCAGACGGCTGTACGCGCCTAAGCCGATAATGCGGGCGATGACTTCTTTATAGCCGCCCAATTCGCTTTCGTTGGCGGAAACGATTTCAACCTGCCAGCGGTTGCGCTCGGCGTAGCGGCTGTACATACGCAGCAAATCGCCTGCAAACAGCGCGGCTTCGTCGCCACCGGTACCGGCGCGTACCTCGATAAAGATGTTTTTGTCGTCATCGGCATCTTTTGGCAGCAGCAGTTTTTGCAATTCGGTATCGAGCGTGTCGATTTTGGTTTTCGCAGCTTCGATTTCTTCGGCGGCAAAGTCTTTCATTTCGGGGTCGGACAGCATTTCTTCGGCATCAGCCAAGTCGCTTTGCGCCAGCTGATAGTTTTGGAAGACTTCGACGACGGGGGTCAATTCGGCGTGTTCGCGTGTGAGTTTGCGGTAGTTGTCCATGTCGGACGTGGCTTCAGGCTGTCCGAGCAAATGCGTGACTTCTTCTAGTCGGTCGCTGAGTTGTTGTAGTTTTTCTAAAATAGACGGCTTCATAAATTTTCCAAAATGCGGATGCCGTCGAGTGGTCTGCAACGGCGAAATAAGGCGTTATTATAATGGGTTTGAATGAAAATTCAAAAAGATATGATGGATTGGAAAGGCCGTCTGAAACCTGTTTTTAAGTTTCAGACGGCCTTTTTTATATGGGCTTATTTAGGCGCAGCCAAAATGCCTGTTTGGTTCAGCAGGAACAAAACGGTAAAGCCGGTCAAATAAATCAAACCGATAATGGCGAGGAAGTTCATGCCCATTGTCAGTTTGTGGCGTTTGTCGCCTTTGACGAGGCGGTAGTTCAACCAAGCGAACACTGGGGCGGCAACGAAGGCGGTAATCATGGCGAATTTGAGCAGTTCCGCCATCGCGCTGTTGAACCAGAAAATTACGGTCAAGCCTGAGCCTGCAACCCAGACGTTCCAAGCAAACAATTCGACATTGCCGGTTTTGTCTTTGCCGCGCAGCAGGCGTACCGGTTCGGCAATCGCGCGGGCGTAGCCGTCCACTACGGTAATGGTGGTGCCGTACATGCAGGCGAAAGCAATAAATGCCACTAATGGACGAGACCAGTCGCCGATGGTAACGGCGTACATATTAATCAGTTGGCCAACATATTTGCCGCCCGCCATTTGCACTTCCTCGCCGTTGCCGTATTGTACATATGCACCCAAGGCGAGGAAAACGACCGCCAAAATCGCGCTGGTAATGTAGCCGACGTTGAAGTCAAAAATGCCGTCGCGGTAGCTGGAAGGGTTGATGCGTTGTTTTTCAGTAACCCACAAAGAGTTGATGGCGGAAATTTCAATCGGTGCAGGCATCCAGCCCATCAGTGCGATTAAGAAGCCCAAGCCGGTCAGCGTCCATGGGGTAGGCTCGATAAAGTCGGGTTTCATCTGCATGCCGCGAGACATGGCCACGGCTGCTGCGGCGACGGTGGCGATGGTCAGGCTGACGATGATGATTTTGGAAACGTTGTCCAATGCTTTATAGCGGCCACTTGCCAAAATCAGCAGGCAGGAAACCATAATCATGACGGACACCATGCCGGCATCGAAAGTCAGCGACGGGATCGCCATTTTGACGATGGCGGCGGTAACGATGGCGACTGCACCGGCATTAATCGTTGCCGATGCAATACATAAAATCAAAAATACCCACAAATAAACGCGGCTTTTTTCGGCATAGCCTTCAATCAGGCTTTTGCCCGTATCCAGCGTGTAATGTGCGCTGAAGCGGAAAAACGGGTATTTGAACAGGTTGGTCAGAATAATGATCAGCGCAAGCTGCCAGCCGTAAAGCGCACCTGCCTGCGTGGAGGCAATCAGGTGCGAGCCGCCGACTGCCGCCGAAGCCATCATGATACCCGGGCCAAGAGCATTGATTTTGCTCTTCCAGGTGGAAGCGTGTGTATGTTGTTCAGCCATAATTAGTTTCCGTCTTTTTCAGACGGCCTTATTATCAAAAAAAAGCACATTTTAACGTAAATAAAAAGTTTGCCCAATAATATGCGTAATACTTTTTATCAATCAAAGGGAAAATACGGTGTTAAAAAGCCGAGATGACGGAGTGAACGATATTTTGTGCCAAAAACATTTTTTCAGACGGCCTTGTATCGCTTTTTATTCATGAATATGGGGTAGGGAGGGCAGAGTGTGTCCGTTTGGAAACGGAACGGCCGGGCGAGGCTTTTTGATGCCTTGAGGTCGGCATATTAAGGGGAAATATGGAGCAGGGAATCCACGTTTTGCTCGGTTGCTTCAGCCAGTTGTGCCAGCGGTACGCCGCGTAGTTCGGCGGCAATTTCGGCGATACGGCGGATGTTGGCCGGGGTATTGGTTTCGTGGCCGAGCATAAAGGGGCTGTCGGTTTCGAGAACAAAATCCGTGTCGTCTAAGGCTTGTAAGGCGGCACGGACTTTTTTGGCATTGGGATTGAGCAGCAGCGAGCCTATGCCGATTTTGAAGCCGAGTTTCACCAAAATCCGCGCTTCTTCTACGCTGCCGGAGAAGGCGTGGACGATACCGCCTTGCGTGAAACCGGCAGTTTTGACGGCGGCGGCAATGGCGGCGGCGGCTTTCAGATTATGAATGATGACGCGGCGGTTGAGGTGTTGGGCGAGGATAAGTTGGCGGATAAAGACGTCGGTTTGTGTGTCGCGTTGCGCTTGGGTTTGCTCTTTGCCATAAAAATCCAAGCCGATTTCGCCAACCCATGCTTGCGGATGCCGGATTAATTCTTTCTCTAACTCTTGGAATGCCGCTTCGTTGAGGCCGTCTGAAAACCACGGATGAATGCCCAAAGCGATATGGATGTTTTCAGACAGCCTTTCCAACTGCGCAACGGAGTGCCAATCCTTGGGGGACGTAGCCGGTACGATGAAACGCGCCACGCCGGCGGCTTGCGCTTCGGCAAGCACGGCAGGCAGCGTGTTGGCAAGTTTAGGGTCGGCAAGATGACAGTGGGTGTCGGTGAAAGTCATGTTAAATGGCGGTTTACAGCAGATTTAATTGTCGCAATTCTTGTTGCACCTTATCCGCATTCCAGTCATGGGATACGGCAAGGGTCATCAGCGCAGTGGCGGTTTCGAGATTGCATTTGCCGCCGTTGATGATACCTGCCTGACGCAAAGCATCGCCTTGGGCATAGACGGCAGCGGCGCAACCTTGCGGTACTTGGCTGATGTTGAGCAGCAATTTGCCTTGTTGCGTAAAGGCTTGGACAGCTCGGACAAACGCATCGTTGCTCGGCGCATTGCCGTGGCCGTAGCTTTGCAGAATCAGGGCTTGGGCGCAAAGGTGGGGCAGGTCGTCTGAAAGTTCTTGCGCGGCATAACCGGGAATCAGCGTGCGGACGGAAACTTTGGCTTCAGGATTTGGAAGACGCGGATTGAGGTCGTTTGAATGTTGGGTCGGGGCGATACGGATATTGTGCCAACCTTTGTTTTCCTCCCATTCGGCGAGCGCGCCAAAATGCAGGTTGTCAAAACCAGCGGCAGTCTCGGTGCTGACTTTACTGCTGCCGACGGCGGGGAAGAGCTTGCCGTCAAAGGCAATCGCCACTTGTTTGAGCTTGAGCGAGAAAGCGGAAACGGCAGTGGCCAGGTTGCGTGGCGCATCGCTGTTGGCGGCATCGTAAGGCCATTGCGAGCCGGTCAGGATAACGGGTTTGTCCAAACCTTGCAGCGAAAGGGCGAAGAGGTTGGCGGTGTATGCCATGGTATCCGTGCCGTGCAACACCAAAATGCCGTCATAGTCAGGCAGTTTGGCGATAATAAGCTCCAGCCAGTCGCGTTGGTTTTGCAGCGTTACCGCGGAAGAATCGATGAGCGGCTGACAAACGTGCCATTCGAAATCAAGGCCGTCTGAAAAGGGGGCGAGGGCTTTATCGACGAGAGCGGTATCGGGACGCAGACCGGCGCTGCTTTGGGTCATGCCGATGGTACCACCGGTGTAGAGGACGAAGATTTTTTGTTTCATGGTGTTTCTGATGAATGATTGAGGCCGTCTGAAAGCGGAGAAGTGTTTCAGACGGCCTGGAATGGTTTATTGATTGGTTTGTTTTTTTGCTTTTGCCGCGCGTTTTTCGTGTAATTTTTCACGGAAGAAGGTGTGGCGGCGGTGTTTTCTCCACCAAATCCAGCCGACGATGACTGCGCCGATGCCCAGTACGGTAAAGATACCGGATTGCAGGCTATGCATTTTTTTCATCAGCCAGTCGGTATTGCGTGCGCCGTATTCGCCCAGATAAATCCAAACCGGAACGGAAATCAGCGCGGCCAAGCCGTCCATCAGGATAAAACGTAGGTAGGAAACCTTGCGGCTGATACCAGCGGTCACGAAAACGGCAGTACGCAGGCCGGGCAGGAAACGGGCGACGAATAAAACCCAGTTGCCGTATTTGTCGAATTTTTCCTGTACTTGGGCATAGCGTTTGGGTGTCATCACGCGCGCAATCGGTTTGAATTTAAGGATTTTTTGTCCCCAAATCCGGCCGGCCGCAAACATAAAGCCGTCGCCTACCAATACGCCGAGCATGCCGACGGCAAACATAATATGCGAGTTGGTATAACCCAGGCCGGAAATCACACCGCCGGTTACCAGCGTCAAATCTTCAGGAATCGGCACGCCGAAGCCGCAAATAACCAAAACGAAAAACACGGCCGCATAGCCGTATTCAACGAAAAAAGATTCTAAAATTGCAAACATGGCCGCCGTCCCACGATAAATATTGATTGATGACTGGATTAAGTTGGAATTTTACCAAAGATAAGGCCGTCTGAAAGCAATCACAAGCAGATATTGTTTAAATTTGACGGTAGTTTGCAAAAAATCTAGAAATTCGGGCGTGGAAAGTTGGGATTTGAACAGATTTGGCAGGTACAATAGCCGCTGGTTTATCTTTCAAACCCGAAATGGCAGTCTGTTTTCAGACGGACTGTTCAGGAAAATGAAATCATGAAATACAGAGATCTGCGAGAATTTATCGCCGGATTGGAAGCTGATGGCAAACTCAAGCGCATTCAGCATCCGGTGTCGCCGCATTTGGAAATGACCGAAATCGCCGACCGCGTGCTGCGTGCCGAAGGGCCGGCGTTGTTGTTTGAAAACCCGATTAAGCCTGATGGTACGCGTTATGATTATCCCGTCTTGGCGAATCTGTTCGGCACGCCCGAACGCGTGGCACTGGGCATGGGTGCGGACAGTGTGTCCAAGCTGCGTGAAATCGGGCAGACGTTGGCGTATCTGAAAGAACCCGAACCGCCTAAAGGCATCAAAGACGCATTTTCTAAACTGCCGTTGCTGAAAGACATTTGGAGCATGGCGCCGAACGTGGTGAAAAATGCGCCGTGTCAGGAAATCGTGCGGGAAGGTGAGGACGTTGATTTGTATAAACTTCCGATTCAGCATTGCTGGCCGGAAGACGTTGCGCCACTGGTAACGTGGGGCTTGACCGTTACGCGCGGACCAAACAAAAAACGCCAAAATCTCGGTATTTACCGTCAGCAACTAATCGGCAAAAATAAGCTGATTATGCGTTGGCTGTCGCATCGCGGCGGCGCGTTGGATTATCAGGAATTCCGCAAACTCAATCCCGATACGCCGTATCCCGTCGCCGTCGTGCTTGGCTGCGACCCTGCCACCATTTTGGGCGCGGTAACGCCCGTTCCCGATACCTTGAGCGAATACCAATTTGCCGGACTGTTGCGCGGTTCGCGGACGGAGCTGGTGAAATGTATCGGCAATGATTTGCAAGTGCCCGCACGCGCTGAAATCGTGCTGGAAGGCGTCATCCATCCGAACGAAACCGCGTTGGAAGGCCCATACGGCGACCACACGGGCTATTACAACGAGCAGGACCATTTCCCCGTGTTCACGGTCGAGCGCATCACCATGCGCGAAAACCCGATTTACCACTCCACCTACACAGGTAAACCGCCCGATGAACCCGCCGTTTTGGGCGTGGCATTGAACGAAGTGTTCGTACCGCTTTTGCAAAAGCAGTTCCCTGAAATCACTGATTTTTACCTGCCGCCCGAAGGCTGCTCCTACCGCATGGCGGTGGTGAGTATGAAAAAACAGTACGCCGGACACGCCAAGCGCGTGATGATGGGCTGCTGGTCGTTCCTGCGCCAATTTATGTACACCAAATTCATCATCGTGGTTGATGACGATGTGAACGTGCGCGACTGGAAAGAAGTCATCTGGGCGGTCACCACGCGCATGGACCCTGTACGCGACACTGTTTTGGTAGAAAATACGCCCATCGATTATCTCGACTTCGCCAGCCCTGTCAGCGGACTCGGCGGCAAAATGGGTTTGGATGCGACCAACAAATGGCCGGGTGAAACCGACCGCGAATGGGGGCGTGTGATCAAAAAAGACCCTGCCGTTACGGCCAAAATCGATCAGATTTGGGAGCGTTTGGGTTTGTAGATGTCGGATTTATTGGAATTTCTACTTCAAATATTGATGGAAATAATTGGGTCTATGTTTGAGGGTACGGTAGAAATATTGAAGCTCGATTGGAGAAAAAGAAAACTCTCCAAAAAAGGCTTGATAATGTTGGCCATATGGTTTGCCATCATTGTTGCACTGATTGTGTATATGGTCATTCCCCAATAAACATCTTATTCTGACAATGTATCTGTTAAAAGGCCGTCTGAAACTTTTTGGGTTTCAGACGGCCTTTAATTTGAAAATTTAGCGTGGTTTGAGCCACTTCCATTGTTCTTGTATGGTTTCTTGCAGGGCTTTTTGTTTTTCTGCAGGTGTGTTCATGCCATTGGTTAAGCGGCTGTAATCGAGGGTAATGGAAGGGTTTTGTACGGTACCGCCGATTTTGAGGGGAATCGGTTTGTTTTTAGGTTGCAGTACGTTGCTTATAAGCAGGTTTTCCGATAGCTTTTGGGTATTTAAATCGGTATAGCCGCTGCTGACAACGTGCAGGCTGTCAGAAAACAGTTCGGTGTTGATATGATGGCTGATGCCTTTCTCGATTTCGCTATTGAGGATGAAATGATGGAAAGGGGTTTTGAGGTTGCTGTTGTCGATTTTTTCCGAAGAGATGCCGTTTTTCAGAATGCTGTCCATATCGATGCCGTGCCATGCACCGTTGGTAATATCGAGAAGCAGGCTGCCGTTTAAGGCTTGTATCATTTGGGCACGGTCATTGCCGGTAGTTTTAATGTCGATAACGGCGTCGCCGCTGCCGCTGAAGCTGTGGAAACCGAACAGGTCTTGCAGCAGCGGCTGAATTTGTATGCCTTTTGCGTTTTGCTGAAGGTGGTAGGAAGCAGGTTGGGTTGCCGCAATACTCAGGCCTCCCTCGGTTTTGCCGCCATAAAGCCCGGCTTTGAAACGGTGTAGGGCTATATGTTCTTTATCGGCGGTGAGCAGGGATTCGATGTTTTCTAATTGCAGACCGGCAGTTTGAATGCTGCCGATTTGGAGGTTGGCCTCAATGTCGGGCAACCAGGATTTGGCCAGCAGGGAAGGAAGATTCAGTGATGGCTGGGTTTTCAGATCTTCCAAGTAAGGGGTCAGATTGAGTTTTTGTAAGGCGATACCGGCGTCAAGGTGCGGGCGCGGCTGGGCATCGCGTTGGTATTTAAAGGCCAAGGCGAGGGCTTGTCTGTCAAATGCGCCTTTCAGACGGCCTTCCCATGTATTGAGGCTGAAATTGGCCTGTCCTTCGAGTGTACTGATGAATCGGGGGCGGGGAAGGCGGTTGATGGTGTCTTGCAGGGTGCTGAGGTGCAGTTTGGGCGCATCAATGCCTTTGCCTTTTTGCCAAACCAATGGGCTGGAAAAGGTAAAGTTGGTTTGGAGTCGGTCGTTTTTATGGCTGCCTTTGAGTTCAAAATTGGCGGCGGTCAAAACGGTTGCGTAGAGGTTGGCTTTGTCCAGTTTGAATGAACCGTCCCATTGGTTGTTTTCACTGCCGGCGGTCAATGCGCCGTTGAGTGTGTTGAGGTGCAAATAGCCGTTTTTAAACTGCAAGAGGGGCGAGCGTGCGTTGATATGCAAGTTTTGATAGCCGCTTTCAGCTTGCAGATTGAAGTCGCGGAAAAGGGCGGTTTGGTTTTGCCAATTAAGGCTGCCTGCGATTTGGGCATCCAGCTTGTTTTTGAGTAATACGGTTTGCAGGTTTAATTTGAGGGCGGGAACGCTCCAGCCGGCATCATCTTGTACAAGATGGCCGGCCCCTTGCCAACTGATGGGGTTGCCTATGTTTTGCAGTGTGCCGCTGATATCGAATGGACGGCCGTCTGAATCGGCTCTGCGCAGGGAAAATTGCAGATCGTTTAAGGCAATATCTTGTTCTTTATTGTGGTAACGGATGCTGCCGTTATTGATGATGATGCGGTTGAGCTGAAAACTTTCTTTTGACGATGGGTCTTGTTGCAGGCAGGCGGGCAGATGGTGTTTTGAGTCCAGTGTCAGTGTCGGGTTTAAAAGAATCCATTTCTCAAGTATGGGCGCATCCGACCATAGGCTGCTCCAACCAAAGCCCATTTCGGACTCAGCGATGTTCAGCGTCGGCGTGTCAGGTTCGGAAGAGGAAAGGCTGAGGTCTTTTAAAATCAGCGTAGGGCGCGGTAGCCATTTTCTGCTGATATTGGCGTTGTATTTGACTTGGCAGCCATGGGCAGAAAAGTTTTTCTGTATGAATGCGTCGATGTTTTCTGTATTGAATATGCGGAACATTAAGGCACTCAATACCGCCGCGAGGCATAAAAGCACGGCAATGCTGAAAACCAGGGATTTCAGCCAAAATTTTCCTGAGTGCAACATGGAATGAACAGACAATTCAGATTCTCGCTTTGATGGGAGCTTTAAGGAGTGATTGGAAGTTTAAGCCTTGCTGCTTAAGCGTGTGGAAGTATAACACAGAGCGTGGGCCTGTGTTTCAGACGGCATCGGTATGTTAATAAAAAACACCGCCCGAAGGCGGTGTTGATTTAAGCATAAATTATTTACGCAGACCCAGGCGGGTAATCAGTGTACGGTAAGTATCAGGCTGAGTACGACGCAGGTAAGACAATAGGCGACGACGTTGGCTAACCATTTTCAACAGGCCGCGACGGCTGTGGTGGTCTTTAGGGTTGGCTTTGAAGTGAGGAGTCAGGTCGTTGATGCGGAAAGTCAACAGAGCGACTTGTACTTCAGAAGAGCCGGTATCGCCTTCTTTGCGTTGGAAATCTTTAACAATTTGTGCTTTTTGTTCTACGGTCAATGCCATGATGGATAACTCCGAAAATAAAAGAACCTTTTCAGGTTCGGACAAGTTTGCCAAGCCAAACGACCTAAGCAAACTCCTAAGTGCCTTTTTAGAAAGACGGGCGGATTATGCCACAATTTGTCTTTGTGCGCCATATCTTTTCAGACGGCCAAAAAAAGCGGCGATACCTTTCAGTACCGCCAAAGCTGCTTTGGTGATAAAAAACTAAACTTTATTTGCTCGCACAGCGGAAGCCCAAGTTATTTAAAACATATTTGGACTGTAGGCTGGTGCGGATGCCGTAGCGTAAGAATGCCGCATAGTTGGACGGGTCGCTTGAGCCTACGGATGCGCCGCTACAGAACATTTGTGTGTTGGACGAGCCGGCAGAGAGTTGGCTGCTGTTGAAGTCTTCAGTCCATTCCCAAATCAGGCCGTGCATATCGTATACGCCCCAGTAGTTGGGTTTGTTTTTACCGATGTCGTGCAGGCCGTTGCGGCCGCCGTCTGCATACCAATCCAAGATGGTGCGGTTGTAGCCGGGTTCGGCAGAGCCGTCTTTTTGAGTGGCAGAGGCCAAGCCTGCAAATTCCCACTCGTCAATAGTCGGCAGGCGTTTGCCTTTGGAAACGCAGTAGGCATTGGCGGCAAACCATGAAACATTGGTTACCGGATGTTTGAGTTCGCTGGCTTTAGGCGCATAACTGTTGCTGCCGTTTTTTACCCAATGTTTCAGGTAAGCTTTTTCAGCTTGTTTAGAGCTGATTTTGTCTTTTTGCCATTGTGGATGTGTTTTCAAAAATTCGGCGAATTCGGCATTGGTTACAGGATATTTATCAAGTTGGAAGGGCTTGACTTTAATAAGGGAAGTCTCTTTTTTAAGATAGAGAGGGCGATAGCTGCCTCCTTCGATTTTTACCATTTCGGCTGCAAATGTATTGCCGCAGATTAAGGCACTGCCTAAGAGGAGGAGTCGTATGAGTTTCATGGTACGCCCTTATTATCGATTGAAACAGAAAATTTATTTTTAAGATAGCCTAATCATAACAAGGCCGTCTGAAAAATCAATCTGTCTGATTGAATAGGAAGATTAATTGTGATGGAAGCCACTGCGACTCTAAGAGAAGAGTAGCAGTGGCTTGGCGTATTAAACCGAGGGATTATTTAGCGGCTTCAGAAGCAGCAGGTGCGGCAGACGCAGCGGCTGGGGCAGAAGCGGCAGCACCGGCAGGTTGGTAAGCGGTGTCGCTCAGTTTTTTGGTCATGATTTCAGGGTTTTCGTTACCCTCAACTTTCAATTGACCCAAAGCACCTTTGTTGAACGCACGGAAGATAGAGTGGTCAACTATAGTGTAGCTGCCTGGAATATCGACTTTGAATTCGATCATGGCGGCGCCACCGGCAGGAATCACAGTGCTTTGTACGTTTTCGTTAATCAGTTTACCACCTTCAACATATACTTTGTCGAAGATTTCGCCGATAACGTGGAAAGAAGATACCAAGTTAGGACCACCGTTACCAACGTACATACGAACAGTTTCACCAGCTTTGGCTTTCAGGGCGTTGTCACCGGCGATAGAGCCTACGTGACCGTTGAATACAACGTATTCAGGTTGTTCGGCAATGGCTTTATCCATGTCGAAAGGTTGCAGACCTTGAGCGCCTTTTTTACCTTTAGTATAGAAGTCGCCTTGTACGATGTAGAACTCTTTATCTACTTTAGGCAGGCCTTCTTTAGGTTCAACCAAGATCAAACCGTACATACCGTTGGCGATGTGCATACCTACAGGAGCAACGGCACAGTGGTAAATGTACAAACCGGCTTGCAGAGCTTTAAAGCTGAAAGTAGAAGTGTGGCCTGGGGCAGTGAAAGAAGCTTCTGCACCACCGCCTTGACCGGTAGCAGCGTGGAAGTCAACGTTGTGAGGAACGGTAGAAGAAGGATTGTTAGAGAATTCTACTTCTACGGTATCGCCTTCGCGTACACGGATCATTTGGCCCGGAACGTCGCCGTTGAATGTCCAGTAGTGGTATTCAACACCGTCTTCCATAGTCATGGTTTTTTCGACGGTTTCCATTTTAACGCGTACTTTAGCCGGATGATCGCGATCGATTGCAGGTGGAACTTCCGGAGCGTGAGTCATGATGGCATCGACTACAGGCAATTCTGAAGAAGGAGTCTCGGCAGCAGCTTGTGAGTCAGAAGCAGCAGCAGGAGCTTCGGCAGAAGCGGTGGCAGCCGGAGTTTCAGCTGGTTTAGCAGCTTGTTCGCCGCATGCGGCCAGTGCAAATACAGAAGCGATAAGTGCAGCTAAGGTTTGGCGTTTCATGTTTAAAGTTTCCTTATTGTAAGAAAAGTTAAGTATCCTGATAGGATGGTTTGAAATTTTGTATGATTATGTAGGCGCTTGTTTGGGTATATTTTGACATAAATCAAATTGTTCAATGAATATGAATCTTTTAATCCCTAAATACTCCTTTAGTAGTATAAAAAACTAAACCGAAAAGTTTATTTTTGTGTGAAAATGTTAGTGCAGGCTTAACACAAAATATAACAAAGGAGGAGTTATATAGGATAATAGGAATCAATATCATGTAAGTTAATGGTTTTAAAGGAATATTATTGACAAAATATTTCTTTACTTTTAAAACCGTGATACAATCTTTAACATTCATATTTGATGAATTAATACCCAACCACTTTTTACCAAAATCAAGGAGTACTCAAAATGGGACAGTACAAGAAGCTTTGGTACTTGCTGTTTGCCGTACTGGCAGTATGCTTTACCATTCTTGGTTATATGGGTAGCGAGGTCTATAAAAAGGCTCCGCCATACCCTGAACAAGTCGTTTCTGCATCCGGCAAAGTCCTGATGACCAAAGACGATATTTTGGCAGGTCAATCTGCATGGCAAACTACCGGCGGTATGGAAGTTGGCTCTGTATTGGGTCACGGTGCATACCAAGCTCCGGACTGGACTGCCGACTGGCTGCACCGCGAGCTGGTTGCATGGTTGGATCTGACTGCGCAAGAAACTTACGGCAAAAAATTTGACGAAGTTTCTCCTGAGGAACAAGCTGTTCTGAAAACCCGTTTGGCTGACGAATACCGCAACCAAAGCCGTATTAAGGAAGACGGTTCTGTCGTTATCAGCGATACCCGCGTGAAAGCGATCGAAAGTATTCTGCCTTACTATCACGGTGTGTACAGCGACGATCCTAAGTTCCAAACCACTCGCGAACACTTTGCAATGAAAAACAACACATTGCCAAGCCAAGAAGCGCGTGAAAAACTGTTCAACTTCTTCTTCTGGACTTCTTGGTCTGCTTCGGCTAACCGTCCTGATGAGAACTTCACTTACACCAACAACTGGCCGCACGAGCCTTTGATCAAGAACGTACCGACTACTGAAAACTACATGTGGTCCTTCACCAGCGTGGTATTGTTGCTGATGGGTATCGGCTTGCTGATGTGGGGTTACTCTTTCTTGACCAAACATGAAGAGGTTGAAGTACCTACTGAAGATCCTATCTCTAAAGTACAACTGACTCCTTCTCAAAAAGCGTTGGGCAAATATGTATTCCTGACTGTTGCGCTGTTTGTCGTACAAGTACTGTTGGGTGGTTTGACCGCTCACTATACTGTCGAAGGTCAAGGCTTCTACGGTATCGATACCGCCTTGGGCTTTGAAATGGCCGACTGGTTCCCATATGCGCTGACCCGTACTTGGCACATCCAATCCGCTATTTTCTGGATTGCAACCGGCTTCCTGACAGCAGGTCTGTTCTTGGCTCCGATTGTGAACGGCGGTAAAGATCCTAAATTCCAACGTGCCGGTGTGAACTTCCTGTACATCGCCCTGTTCATCGTAGTCGGCGGTTCTTATGCAGGTAACTTCTTTGCTTTGACCCACATCATTCCGCCTGAGCTGAACTTCTGGTTCGGTCACCAAGGTTACGAATACTTGGATTTGGGTCGCTTCTGGCAACTTCTGCTGATGGTCGGCTT
Source organism: Neisseria sp. 20925_1_37 (assembly GCF_041433255.1). NCBI lineage: Bacteria > Pseudomonadati > Pseudomonadota > Betaproteobacteria > Neisseriales > Neisseriaceae > Neisseria > Neisseria sp. 20925_1_37. The sequence continues at coordinate 34,361 of NZ_JAPWBC010000013.1, forward strand.
GCTGTTGTGGCTGTTCCTGATGCTGCGTTGCACCATTTCTGCCTTTAAAGAAAAAGGTACAGACAAAAACCTGTTGGCTATCTTCGTAGCTTCTATGGTTGGTGTGGGTGTGTTCTATGCTCCTGGTCTGTTCTACGGTGAAAAATCTCCAATCGCTGTGATGGAATACTGGCGTTGGTGGGTGGTTCACTTGTGGGTAGAAGGTTTCTTCGAAGTGTTCGCTACTGCCGCTTTCGCATTCATCTTCTATAACATGGGCTTTGTCCGCCGTAGTACTGCCACTGCTTCTACTTTGGCTGCTGCTGCCATCTTCATGTTGGGCGGTATTCCAGGTACATTACACCACTTGTACTTCTCTGGTTCTACCTCTGCCTCTATGGCAATCGGTGCATGTTTCTCCGCTTTGGAAGTTGTGCCTTTAATTCTGCTGGGTCGTGAAGCTTATGAACACTGGTCTTACCAACACCTGTCCGACTGGGCGAAACGTCTGCGTTGGCCTCTGATGTGCTTCGTAGCAGTTGCCTTCTGGAACATGATTGGTGCCGGCGTATTCGGCTTCTTGATTAACCCGCCGATTTCTCTGTTCTACATCCAAGGTCTGAACACTACTGCAGTTCATGCTCACGCGGCTCTGTTCGGTGTGTACGGTTTCTTGGCTCTGGGCTTCGTATTGCTGGTTGCACGTTACCTGAAACCTAATGCTCAATTTGACGACAAACTGATGACTTGGGCATTCTGGCTGTTGAACGGCGGCCTGGTGGGTATGATTGCTATCAGCCTGTTGCCGGTCGGCGTGATTCAAGCTTACGCTTCTATCACTCATGGTCTGTGGTATGCACGTAGTGAAGAATTCCTGCAAATGGAAATTCTGGATACCCTGCGTTGGGTTCGTACTGCTGCTGACTTGATCTTTATCGGTGGTGCTGTCTGCGTTGCTATCCAAGCTACCAAAATCGTATTCAGCCGCGATAAATAATCTTAAGCTGAATTAAATCGAAGGCCGTCTGAAAAGTTTTCAGACGGCCTTTCTGTTATAATTTCAACATTCTTAAATTGACAAGACAAAACATTATGTTCAATCAAGCTGCTCAAGAGCTGACCACTGTTCGCGATTTGCTGCGTTTCGCCGTCAGCCGTTTTAACGATGCCGGACTGTTTTTCGGACACGGAAGCGATAATGCCCATGACGAGGCAGCCTATCTGATTTTGCACACTTTGAATCTGCCTTTGGATACGTTGGAACCTTATTTGGATGCCAAATTGTTGCAAAGTGAGAAGGAAGAGGTGTTGTCCATTCTCGAACGCCGCGCAGTGGAGCATATTCCTGCCGCGTATCTGACGCATCAGGCATGGCAGGGTGAGTTTGATTTTTATGTCGATGAACGCGTCATCGTGCCCCGTTCTTTTATTTATGAATTGCTTGGCGACGGTATCCGTCCTTGGATTGAACATGATGAATTGGTGCATCGAGCTTTGGATTTGTGTACCGGTAGCGGCTGTTTGGCTATTCAAATGGCGCACCACTATCCCGATGCACAAATCGATGCCGTAGATTTGAGCTTGGATGCGCTGGAAGTGGCCGCGATCAATATTGAAGATTATGGCTTGGAAGACCGCATCAGCTTGGTGCATACCGATTTGTTTGAAGGTTTGGATGAAACCTACGACTTAATTGTTTCCAATCCGCCTTATGTTGATGCAGAATCTGTGGAAGCGTTGCCTGATGAATACCTACATGAGCCGGAATTGGCTTTGGGTAGTGGAGAAGATGGTTTGGATGCTACACGTCAAATCATTCTGCAAGCGGCGAAATATTTGAATCCAAAAGGTGTATTGCTGGTTGAAATCGGTCACAATCGTGAAGTATTGGAAGCGGCTTATCCCGAATTACCGTTTACTTGGTTGGAAACCAGCGGTGGCGATGGGTTTGTATTCTTGTTGACCCGTGAGCAATTATTGGGTGAAGAGTAGTTTATTTTGATATGAATAAAACAAAGGCCGTCTGAAAAATTTTCAAACGGCCTTTGGTCTATATAATTTTTAATGTTTTAAGAAAATACAAATGTCTATAGAATGCCGAATATGAAATCCAAGCAGGCTTTGAAACTATAGCTTATAATATTCGTCATAGATTTAAATGCCGGTAGATTTTTATTACTGACTTTTTGTAGAACATATACTGCCAAACCCAATATTATGAATAATTGTTTGAAATCAGGCCTGTTGGCTGCTGCCTTGTTCAGTATGCCCGTTGCCGCCTTTGCCCAGCAACATACCGTTTATTTCAATCAAAACGGTAAACTGACGGCGACCATGCCTTCGGTTGCTTATGTCCGCCAATACAAGATTGAGGCAGGTAAGGCGCAGGTGCAGGATTTTTACTATCCATCGATGAAAAAATATTCTGATCCTTATGAAGTACCTGCCGGTCAGATTAAGGTTTTTGTGCCGGCTTTGGATAACGGTACGCTGACCCTGTGGCATTTCAACGGTCAGAAAAAGATGGTCGGCAGCTATCGCAACGGCAAACCGCATGGCGAGTGGGTCAACTGGTATCCAAACGGCAAAAAATCCGCAGTAATGCCTTATCAAAATGGACTGAGTGAGGGCGTGGGTTCCCGCTATTACCGAAATGGTGTGAAAGAAAGCGAAATTCAGTTTAAGCACGATAAAGCCAATGGCCATTGGAAACAATGGTATTCAGACGGCAGTCCGAAAACTGAAATGATGATGAGCAATGACAAACCAACGGAGATCATCAGTTGGGATGAAAATGGCCGCATCGTGTCTGAATTGAGTATTCGCAACGGTAAACGCAGCGGCATCATTTTGGATTGGTATGATGATGGTGCGAAGAAATCTGAGCTGGTTTATAAAGACGACCAGTTGGTGAAAAAAACTTTTTGGGATACGGACGGATACGTTCTCGAATAATTTTGATTATAAAAAACCGCAGGCTGATCGGCTTGCGGTTTTTTTATTACATACAGCCTTTGTTTTGGCACAGGGTAAATAATGGCGCGCCGCTTTCACGAATTTTTTTGCCGCCGTCCAAGTCGGTAAATTCCAAAATGGCAGCCGCTTCGATTACTTCGCCGCCCAGTTTGCGGATCAGCTCGACACCTGCGAGCATTGTGCCGCCGGTTGCTACCAAATCATCTACCAACAAAACGCGTGCGCCCGGCTTGATGGCGTCAGTATGGATTTCTACCGTTGCTTCGCCATATTCCAAAGCGTAACTCTGAGAAACCGTATCAAACGGCAGTTTGCCTTTTTTGCGGATGGGGACAAAGCCGACGTTCAGTTGATAGGCCAAAGCTGCACCAATGATGAAGCCGCGCGCATCCAAGCCTGCCACGACATCAACTTTCTGCCCCATATAGCGGTAAACCAGTAAATCGACCAGCAGGCGGAAATATTCTGCGCTTTGCAAAACGGGAGTAATGTCATGAAACAAAATCCCTTTTTGCGGCCAGTTTTCAATTTTACGGATTTTGTCCGCCAAAGCTTCTACGCCCATTACTTCAGGATGAATCAACATCTCGACATTCCGAAATCAAAAAGTTTTTAACACGATATTGTAGCGGTCATATGCGGACTTGCCAAATTAATCGATACAATAGCCAAATTTTGCAACATGCCGTCTGAAATTCCGAGAAACATTGTGTTGTGTTATAATTTACAGATACATACCATCGGCTGAACCACCATGCAAAATCATAAAAAAGGCAATATTTACATCATTTCTGCCGCTTCCGGCACAGGTAAAACGACCTTGGTGTCGCGCCTGTTGAAAAATCATGACGACATCCGTGTTTCCATTTCTCATACCACGCGCCAGCCGCGTGAGGGTGAGGTACATGGTGTGCATTACCACTTTGTTCCTAAAGAAGAATTTGAATCGCTGATTGAGCAAAGAGCCTTTTTGGAACACGCCAATGTGTTCGGCAACTATTACGGCACCAGTATTGCCGGTGTGAATTCGTTGAGCGAAGGGGGCTATGACGTAATTTTGGAAATCGATGTGCAAGGTGCGGCGCAAGTGCGTAAATCGTTGCCTGAAGCCAGCAGCATTTTCATCCTGCCACCTTCCTTTGAAGTTTTGGCGCAACGTTTGATCGGCCGTGGTACAGATAGCGAAGAAGTTATTCAAACACGCCTTTCAAAAGCCCGTCATGAGATTGAACAATCCGTTTTGTTCGATTACGTTGTCGTGAATGACGATTTGGATCGTGCCGAAGCCGATTTGTTCCACATTATTAAAGCAGGCCGTCTGAAAAAATCCGCCCAGCAGGGATTTATCTCAAACCTGTTGGAAAATTCGTAAAAAACAGCGAAAATAACCGTTTATTTGAAACATAGAAAGAAAGCAAGCAAACATGGCCCGTATTACTACTGAAGACTGCACAGGTAAAATCCCTAACCACTTCGACCTTACCCTCGTTGCCGCCCGTCGCGCACGCCAACTGGAAAACGGCAATACGCCTTTGGTTGACGACATCCGCAACAACAAACCAACCGTAACCGCCCTGCGCGAAATCGCAGCCGGACAAATCGGAACCGAGCTGCTGACCCGCAACAAATAAACCAACCGGCAAACCGATAAAACCGTCGCGCGGACTGTATCGGTGCGATATCACAACCGATACAGTCTGACGGCTTAAAAAAATAGCCATAAAAGGCCGTCTGAAAATGCCAGCCCCACTGCCTACCGCCCCTTATGACCCGCTGACAACAGAAGCGCGCGAGCTTCTGTTTCGTACCGCATCCTATCTCAATACCAATGAGCAGGCCGAGCTTGAAAGAGCCGTTGCCTACGCTTTCCACGCCCATGACGGACAAACCCGTAAAAGCGGCGAGCCCTACATTACCCATCCCCTTGCCGTAGCCACGCAGCTTGCGATTTGGCACATGGATGTTCAAGGTCTCTGCGCAGGCGTTATGCATGATGTATTGGAAGATACGGGCGTAACCAAAGTCGAAATGGCGGCAGAATTCGGCGATACCATTGCCGAAATGGTAGACGGCCTCTCCAAACTGGAAAAACTCAAATTTGAAGATCATGCCGAGCATCAGGCGGAAAGTTTCCGCAAGCTTATCCTCGCCATGACTAAAGACGTGCGCGTCATCGTCGTCAAACTTGCCGACCGATTGCACAATATGCGTACCCTTGGCTCTATGCGTCCGGAAAAACGCCGCCGCATCGCCAAAGAAACCCTCGAAATCTATGCTCAAATCGCCAACCGCATTGGCCTGAACAATGCGTATCAAGAGCTTCAAGACTTATCGTTCCAAAACCTCCACCCAAGACGCTACGAAACCCTGAAAAAAGCCATGGACAACAGCCGCAAAAATCGCCGCGATGTTGTCGGCAAAGTGTTGCGTGCATTCAGTCAGCGTTTGGTCGGTATCAATATTGAAGCCAAAATCAAAGGCCGCGAGAAAAACTTGTACAGCATTCATCAAAAAATGCTAGCTAAAAAGCTGCATTTTGCCGAAGTGATGGATATTTACGGCTTTCGGGTCATTGTAAACAGCATTCCTGCCTGTTATGCCGCGTTGGGTGCATTGCATAATTTATACCAACCCAAGCCCGGCCGTTTTAAAGACTATATCGCCATTCCGAAAAGCAACGGTTATCAAAGCCTGCACACGACCTTGGTCGGTCCTTACGGTTTGCCGATCGAAGTGCAAATCCGTACGCGTGAAATGGACGCTGTGGCAGAGGGCGGTATTGCCGGCCATTGGATTTACAAATCCGGTGAAAACACTCCGGACCAAGCCGTCCTACATATGAACCGGTGGATGAAAAATATTCTTGACCTGCAAGCCAGTAGCTCAAATGCCATCGAGTTTCTGGAGCATGTCAAAGTCGATTTGTTCCCCAACGAAGTCTATATCGTTACTCCGAAAGGCGATATCCTTACCTTGCCGAAAGGTGCGACGCCGATTGACTTTGCCTATGCCGTACACACCAATATCGGTCATAAAACCGTTGCCGCGCGTATCAATAACGTCATGATGCCGTTGCGCACCAAGCTGAAAACCGGTGATACGGTAGAAATCATTACTTCCGAGCATGCCAAGCCTAATGTGGCATGGCTGAACTTTACCGTTTCCAGCCGTGCGCGCAGCGCTATCCGTCAATACATCAAAAATCTGAATCGTCACGATGCCGTTGTTTTGGGTGAGAACCTGCTGCAAAAAGCTTTATCCAGCCTGTTGCCTAAAGACATCCTGCTTTCAGACGACCTCAAAGAAAAATACCTTGCCGATTTGAATACCAAACAAACCTCGTTTGAAGAGGTCCTCTACAATGTCGGTATGGGGCATACTTTGCCGGTACACGTTGCCATGCACATTGCCGAGTTGGCAGGCCAACATTTTGGCAGTACAGTCAAACTCAGCCCGATCAAAGTCAACGATCAGGAAACCGGCCGGATTCATTTTGCCGAATGTTGCCATCCGATTCCAGGCGATGCGATCCGCGCCTTATTGGTTAAAGACAAGGGTATGATTATCCACCGTGATACCTGTCAAACTTTGGTCAAAGCCGATCCGGAAGAGCAACTCGATGCCGGTTGGGACAGTATGCGCAATCAAACGTACCGCACCATCCTCAATGTCAAATCCGAAGATGCGCATGGTTTGCTCGCCTCAATGGCGCAAGCGATTTCCAATTCCGGTGCGGATATCGAATCTGTCGATACGCCAACCAAAGCGCAAGCAGGAACGGAAGGTTTTGTGGAATTTAAATTCACAATTAAAGTCAAAGACTTGGATCAGGTTAATCAGATTATTCATGCAATGCATGCCAATCCGAATATCCGCAAAGTGATTCGAGGATAATCTCGTTATAAGCAAAGGCCGTCTGAAAGTGTTTTCAGACGGCCTTTTTGATGTTTGCAAATAAAAGCTGTTGGCTTCTTTTTAAGAGGGTTTATGGCTTTTTTGTAATTGGATTGGGTTTAATTCAACCAAAAACGGAAAACCAAGAAGAAAACCAAGGCTAAAACGCCTGCCCAAACCAGCAACATGAATCCGGCTACTGCCTGACCCAAGCGGTAAACAGGATTTTTGCGTTCGTCTTCGAGTAGGGGATTAGGTGTATCGTGTGGTTTGTCGGACATGATGAAGCTCTGATAATTATCGAATAAAAGCGTAAGGGTACGCCGATAGAAGCAAAGATTCAAGTGGGAATGATTATTGATAGAAGTCTTCGTCTTCATTCCACGCGGTTTTTAAGGCCGTCTGAATGGTGTCAGCACCAAAGCCACGATAGGCAAGGAAACGCGCTTGTTTTTGTTTTTCTTTTAAATCTTGAGCTTCTTGCTTGAATTTTTTACGTAAGACGGAAATGGCGGTTTGCAGCTCGTCCTCCCTATCGGGTAGGAACTCCCGACAGTCGTCTGCATCGATACCTTGTTGCGCCAAGGCTTGCTTGAGGTGGAGCGTGCCGTAACGGTTGCTTTTACTGTGAATATAGGCTTCTGCGTAACGTTGGTCGGATTGCCAATTCCGTTCGGCAAATTCGTCCAAAACCTTTTCCAATTCTTCTTCGCTTTCAGCGTGCGGAGCCAGTTTGCGTTTCAAGCCGACACGGCTGACTTCCTGACGAGAAAGAATATCCAAGGCGCGGGAACGTAAGGTTTTGGGAGGTTTCATGGGATATGGAAGGGGCGGGATTTTAACTACATTGAATTACATTTCAGACGGCCTGATTAGGTGAAAGCACCGAAAAGGCCGTCTAAAAATAAAGCCGAATTATTCTTCGTCTTTGTTTTTTTGCGGTTGCAGATTTTCGTAGATTTCAGGCAGCGCGCGAATCAACAAATCAGGTTTAGTCGCTTTGTCTTGGGAGAGCAAGGTCATGTCGCCGTAGCCGAATGTTACGCCGACGCTGAAGCAACCGGCCGCTTTGGCGGCAATAATATCATTTTTGGAGTCGCCCACCATCAGCATATTGGCAACGTCGATGCCCAAAACTTCGGCCGCATGTTGAAGCGGCAATGGGCTGGGTTTTTTCTCAGTCAGGCTGTCTCCGCCGAGAACCAAGCTGAAATAGCCGTCGAGATTGAGCTGTTTCAGCAACTCAGCAGCCAGAATTTCATTTTTATTGGTAATGACAACCAATGGAATACCCAAGGACTTGAGCAGGCCGAGACCAGCTTCGGTTTCAGGGTAGGGGCGGGTAAAGTCGCTCAGGTGCTCGCGATAATATTTCATAAAGAACACAAAACCTTTTTCCCAGATTTCAGGATCGGCTTCTTTTTCACGATCATTGGTAATGACGCGATGAACCAACTTGCTGATGCCGTCGCCGACATAACTTTCAACCGTTTGGGTGGGTAAAACAGGTAAACCCAAGTGCGCACACATGGCTTGGGCTGCTGCGGCCAAATCGGGAACGGAATCACATAAGGTACCGTCCAAATCAAAGGCAACGGCTTGAACGTGTTCTAAAGCAGCAGTGGTCATTGAGTAGCTTTCTGTCATATTATTTAAGCGGTTATTTTAACATTGTTTGCCTGATTTGCCGATGTTTTGCTGATTCTTTAAAGGGATATTTGTTTAAATTGTTAACAATTTTTGCTGGTGTAAGTCTGTCCGTCTGTTGGTAATGTGGAAGGGATTTTGTCAGCAAAAAGGGCGGTTTGGTAGGCATTAAAAAACAAAGGGTTTGTGTACTTTTTTGAATGGTTTGATGAGCATTTATACTAGGCCGTCTGAAAAATTTCCGGCTAGTGTGCCGATATTTTCAGACGGCCTCAAACTAAATTCATATATAAATGAATGGATTTGCTTTTTATCGACTACATGCTATTACATTTTTTCCTGTTTTTGTATATAGTAACAAGTATGGCTCTCGTCTAATCATGTGTATGAAAAGGAAAAATACATGTCCGCATCTGCTGTTAAAGAAACACTGAATCCGTTTGAAATTGCACAAAAACAAGTAAAAATTGCCTGCGATCGCCTGAATGCCGACCCGGCAGTATTTGAAATCTTGAAAAAGCCGCAACGTGTTTTGGAAGTCAACTTCCCTGTCAAACTCGACAACGGTACAGTAGAAAACTTCACCGGCTACCGTTCCCAACACAATAATGCCGTCGGCCCTTACAAAGGCGGCGTGCGCTTCCATCCCAATGTGAATCTGGACGAAGTCAAAGCCCTGTCAATCTGGATGACCATCAAATGCTGCGTAGCCGGTATTCCTTACGGCGGCGGTAAAGGCGGCATCACTTTGGATCCGCGCAATTATTCCGAAGCGGAGTTGGAACGCATCGCCCGTGCTTATTCCGAAGCTATTTCTCCGCTGATCGGCGAGAAAATCGATATTCCTGCTCCTGATGTGAACACCAACGGCAAAATCATGTCTTGGATGGTTGATGCCTATGAAAATGTGGTGAAACATTCTGCACCGGGCGTGTTCACCGGCAAACCGGTTGAGTTTGGCGGCTCCTTGGCGCGTACTGAAGCCACCGGTTACGGCGTAAACTTCGCCGCCGTCCAAGCTTTGGAAAAACTGGGCAAAGACGTGAAGGGTGCCACTTACGCCATTCAAGGTTTCGGTAACGTGGGCTACCACACCGGTTACTATGCACACAAAGCCGGTGCGAAAATCGTTGCCGTATCTACTGTTGACGTTGCCATCTACAACGAAAACGGCTTGGATATGGAAGCAATCATCAAAGAATTCCAAACCAAAGGTTTCATCACCAATGAAGCCGGCTACGGCAAAGAAATCAGCAATGCCGAACTTTTGGCTTTGGAAGTGGACGTACTCGCCCCTTGCGCGCTGGAAAACCAACTGACTTCTGAAAACGCTGGTAAAGTCCGCGCGAAAATCGTGGTTGAAGGCGCAAACGGCCCGACTACTCCAGAAGCCGACGTTATCCTGCGTCAAAACGGCGTATTGGTTGTTCCTGATATTTTGGCAAACTGCGGCGGCGTGGTTGTATCCTATTTTGAATGGGTACAAAACCTGCAAGGCTACTACTGGGAGTTTGACGAAGTTCAAGAGAAAGAAACCGTTGTCCTGCGCCGTGCGTTCCGCGATATTTGGAACTTGGCTCAAGAATACGATGTCGACCTGCGTACCGCTTCTTACATGATGAGTATCCGTCGTGTTGAAAAAGCAATGAAACTGCGCGGCTGGTATTAATTGTTTGAGCGATAGCTAAGAGTAGGCCGTCTGAAATCTGTTTTCAGACGGCCTTGATGTTTTTGATAAGAGCCTTTACAAATTTTAATCCACCTTGATTCCATTTCAATCAAACTCAGCTATAATCCCCTTTTTTGACCTTTCCGGAAAAGACATAATCATGAACAAAACTTTCAAATTCAGCGCATTGGCTTTGTCTGCTTTGTTGGCACTGACTGCTTGCAACCAAAAAGATACTGCCGCTAAAGACGCTCCTGCTGCTTCCGCAGCTTCAAATGCGACTGCAGATGCTTCTGCCATCGGTTCTACTGCCCAACAAGCCAGCTACGCAATGGGTGTGGACATCGGCCGTTCATTGAAACAAATGAAAGACCAAGGTACGGAAATCGATTTGAAAGTCTTCATCGAAGCCATGGAAGCCATGTTTGAAGGCAAAGAAGTCAAAATGACTGAAGCCCAAGCTCAGGAAGTGATGATGAAATTCCTGCAAGAGCAACAAGAAAAAGCGGCTGCCAAACGTGCTGAAGATGCCAAAGTAAACTTGGAAAAAGGCGAGGCGTTCTTGAAAGAAAACGCGACTAAAGAAGGCGTGAAAACCAGCGCTTCCGGTCTGCAATACAAAATCACCAAAGAAGGCGAAGGCAAAAAACCGACTAAAGACGACGTCGTTACCGTTGAATACGAAGGCCGTCTGATTGATGGTACCGTATTTGACAGCAGTAAAGCCAACGGCGGCCCAGTAAGCTTCCCTGTAAGCCAAGTGATTCCAGGTTGGACTGAAGGTATCCAACTCTTGAAAGAAGGCGGCGAAGCAACATTCTATATCCCTGCTAAATTGGCTTACCGCGAAGTGGGCGCCGGCGATAAAATTGGCCCGAACGCTACTTTGGTATTCGACGTGAAACTGGTTAAAGTCGGCGCGCCTGATGCCGCTGCACAACAACCTGTACAAGTTGACGTACAAAAAGTTCAATAATCCGAATCAAGGCTTACGCCCTTAAACAACGGATAAAAGGCCGTCTGAAAAAATTCCGTTTCAGACGGCCTTTGTTCCAAACAAACAAGGAATTATGATGAAAAATATCGTCATCCTTATTTCCGGACGCGGCAGCAATATGCAGGCGATTGTGAATGCCGATATTCCCGATGCCAACATTGCAGCCGTATTGAGCAACAGCGAGACCGCAGCCGGATTAGCATGGGCGGCAGAGCGCGGTATTGCCACCGACAGTTTGAACCATAAAAACTTCGACTCGCGTCTGGCATTTGATCAGGCCATGATGGAGAAAATCGATGCCTATCAGCCGGATTTGGTTGTATTGGCGGGCTTCATGCGCATTTTGACTCCGGAGTTCTGTGCACATTATGAAAACCGCCTGATCAATATCCATCCGTCCATCCTGCCTTCTTTCACCGGTCTGCACACCCACGAACGCGCATTGGAAGCAGGTTGCCGAGTGGCAGGTTGCACCATCCATTTCGTGACCCCAGAGCTGGATTGCGGCCCGATTATTTCTCAAGGTATTGTTCCTATTTTGGACGGCGATACCGCTGACGACGTTGCCGCACGCGTGCTGACGGTTGAACACCAGCTTTTCCCGCAGGCCGTTGCTGACTTTGTTGCAGGCCGTCTGAAAATCGAAGGCAATCGCGTTTTGAATGCACAACGCAATGCCGCCAGTCAAAGCCTGTTGGCTTAATTAACACTATACGCACAAGGAAAACATCATGAATCCGATTAAAACGACCTTATTGACACTTTCCTTGCTCACTGCCTCTATCGGCGCACAAGCCGCTGAATTGCCGCAATCTGCCGTTTTGCAATACTCAGGCAGCTACGATATTCCTGCGACTATGACTTTCACCCGCAGCGGCAGCCAATACAAAATCGTTTCTACCATCAAAGTACCGCTTTACAATATCCGCTTTGAATCCGGCGGCAGCATCAACGGCACGACCTTGCGTCCGTCTTACTACAAAGATGTACGCGGCGGTGAATTGTATGCCGAGGCCAGATTTTCCGGCGGTAACATTACTTACGGCAAAGCAGGTAATTTGAAAACCAAAAAATCCGGTCCGGCCATGGACTTGTTCACTTTGGCATGGCAATTGGCCGCCAATGACGTGCGTCTGCCGTCAGGTTTAAAGATTACCAACGGTAAAAAACTGTACACTCTTGGCAGCATGAACAAAATCGGTAGTGAAAGCTATAAACTGAACGGCGGCACAACGCCTGTGAGCAAATATCGCGTCCGCCGTGGCGATGATACCGTTACTTACTCTTTTGCTTCCGATATCAACAATATCCCTGCGCAAATCAGCTATACCGATGACGGCAAAACCTACAACTTGAAACTGACTTCCGTCAAAATCAACGGTAAAGTAGTGAAACCGTAATCTTTATTTGCTCAAACAAGAAGGCCGTCTGAAAAGTTTTCAGACGGCCTTTTATTTTTACAGCAACACAATATCGTATTGCTCCTGCGTGTAGGCGGTTTCGACTGCCAGCGAAATCGGTTTGCCGATAAAGTCTATCAACATCGCCAGCGATTGCGATTCTTCGTCTAGGAACAAGTCGATGACATTTGGAGCAGCCAAAATGCGGAAGGCTTGGACATCGTAGCGGCGCGCTTCGCGGACGATTTCGCGTTGGATTTCATAGCACACGGTTTGCGGTGTTTTTAGACGGCCCCGGCCTTGGCAGGAAGGGCAGGGTTCGCAGAGGATTTGGCTTAAGTTTTCACGCGAGCGTTTGCGAGTCAGTTCGACAAGGCCCAGACTGGTAAAGCCGTTTAGGGTGACGCGGGTGCGGTCGAAACTGAGGGCTTTGGCAAGCTCTTGCAGGACGGCTTCGCGGTGGACTTCCTGCGCCATATCGATGAAGTCGATGATGATGATGCCGCCGAGATTGCGCAGGCGAAGTTCGCGGGCGATGGTGTGGCAGGCTTCGAGGTTGGTGCGGAAGATGGTTTCATCAAAGTTGCGCGCGCCGACAAAGCCACCGGTGTTGACATCGATGGTGGTCATGGCTTCGGTGGACTCGATGATGAGGTAGCTGCCGAAGTTGAGGTTGACGCGCGGTTGCAGGGCGCGGGCGATTTCCTGCTCGATGTTGTGGGTTTCAAATAGGGGGCGTTCGCCTTTGAACAACTCGATTCTGCACAATGCGCCTTGAACGTATTGTTCGGCAAACTGGGTCATGCGGCGGTGGTTTTCGGTGGAATCGACCAGGATTTTGTGCGTATCGAGGCTGAACATATCGCGCAAAACGCGCAGGCTCAAAGGCAAATCTTGATAGAGCAGGGTTTCGGGCGGCTGGATTTTTGCCTGTTTTTGAATGTGTTCCCACACTTTGGTCAGATAGTTAATGTCTGATTGCAGTTGGTCATCGGAGGCGTTTTCAGCATTGGTGCGGATGATGTAGCCGTGGCAGGCATTTTCGGGCAGCAGGTTGTTGAGGCGCTCCCTCAAACTGCTGCGTTCAGCATCGTCTTCAATGCGTTGGGAAATGCCGATGTGGTCTTCTTGCGGAAGATGGACGAGGAAACGGCCAGCCAGTGAGATTTGGGTGGACAGGCGCGCACCTTTGGTGTTGATGGGGTCTTTAATGACCTGAACCAAGACGGACTGGCCTTCAAAGAGCATGTGTTCGATGCGTTGGGTTTCGTCCGGATTGCGGCGTTGTTCGAGGACGTCGACGATATGCAAAAACGCGGCGCGTTCCAAGCCGATATCGATGAACGCGCTTTGCATGCCGGGAAGGACGCGTTTGACGACGCCTAAATAAATATTGCCGACCAAGCTGTGGCCGCTGTTGCGTTCGATGTGCAGCTCGCAGATATTGTTCTCTTCCAAAACAGCCACACGCGTTTCTTGCGGCGTGATGTTGACGAGGACAGTTTCGGGCGGACGCACGGCGTCCTTGGGGATGGGGATTCCTGAAAGCATGGAGATACCTGATTTTGAATAGAAAAACTTTTGCGATGTGTTCTTCTTCAAAAAAACAAATGGCAAAAGTCATTCTGCGAAAGCGCTTATCATACTTTAATTATGGTTTTTCCGCATCTGCACAAATGTTTATGGCCAAGAGGCCGTCTGAATGTTTTTTACAACCGTACGGCGGGAATACTTGTAAAATAGCACCTATGCCCATATAGTCATGAACATTGGTATTTTGGAAGAAATCATGCAAACCGTTACTGTTTATACTGGTCCGTATTGTCCGTACTGCACCATGGCGAAAAGGCTGTTGCAGGCGGTGGGCGTGAAAGAAATCAACGAAATCCGCATCGACGGCAATCCGGAAGTTTTTGTCGAAATGCAGCAGCTTTCCGGCCAGCGCAGCGTGCCGCAGATTTTTATCGGCGACACTCATGTCGGTGGCTTTACCGATTTGTACCGCTTGCAGCAGGAAGGCAAGTTGGACGAATTACTGAATCCTTAACCCTTAACTTAGGAAAATAAAATGAGCGAAGAATTGCAACCCGTATTCAGCGTTGAGCGTCTGTATGTAAAAGACTTGTCTTTGGAAGTGCCTCACGCACCACAAATCTTCTTGGAACAAGGCGAGCCTGAAGTGGATATGCGCGTTTCTACCGGTAACACCAAACTGGAAGACGGCTTCTACAGCGTTGACGTTACTGTTACCGTGACTGCCAAACTGAACGAAGAGCGCACCATGTTCTTGAACGAAGTTACCCAAAGCGGCATCTTCCGTTTGGAAAACATTCCTGAAGAAGACGTACAACTGCTGTTGGGCGTTGCTTGTCCGAACATCCTGTTCCCTTACGCACGCGAAGCCATTTCCAACAGCGTAACCCGCGCTGGCTTCCCACCTGTATTGCTCGCTCCGATCAACTTCGAAGCCATCTACCAACAACAACAGGAAGCTAACGCTTAATCGCGTTATACCTAAATTAAGGCCGTCTGAAACATTGCGTTCAGACGGCCTTTTTGTTTTCGGATAAAATACAGCAAAGTTTAAATCAGCTGCCTTTTAAGATGACGCCCGAAACCCAAAAACAGCTCAAAATTACCGATGTTTCAGCCAAGAAACTCGAAAAACTCAACCTCCATACTGCATGGGATTTAGTGTTGCATCTGCCGTTGCGTTACGAGGATGAGACGCACATCATGCCGATTAAGGATGCACCGATCGGCGTGCCGTGTCAGGTTGAGGGCGAGGTCATTCATCAGGAAGTAACTTTTAAGCCGCGCAAACAGTTGATTGTCCAAATCGCCGACGGTTCCGGCAGCGTCCTTTTTCTGCGTTTCATCCACTTTTACGCCAGCCATCAGAAACAGATGGCGGCCGGCAAACGCATCCGCTCCGTGGGCGAAATCAAACACGGGTTTTACGGCGACGAGATGATTCATCCCAAAATCCGCGATGCCGAGAGCAGCGGTTTGGCAGAAAGCCTCACGCCGATTTATCCGACCGTAAACGGTTTAAATCAACCCACTTTGCGTCGCATCATTCAGACGGCCTTGGACGTTACGCCGCTGCATGACACTTTGCCCGATGCCTTATTGGATCGTCTGAAACTGCCGCACCTTGCCGAAAGTCTGCGTCTTTTGCATTCGCCGCCGCCGAGTTTCACTATCCACCAACTTTCAGACGGCACGCTGCCTGCATGGCAACGGCTCAAATTTGACGAACTTTTGGCGCAACAACTTTCCATGCGGCTGGCGCGGCAGAAGCGCGTCAGCGGCACGGCGGCGGCATTGGGCGGCGACGGTACGCTGACCCAAGCCCTGCGCCACGCCTTGCCGTTTGCCCTGACCGATGCACAAGAAAAAGTTGTTTCCGAAATCCGCCGCGATATGGCCCAAACCCACCCCATGCACCGCCTGTTGCAAGGCGATGTCGGTAGCGGCAAAACCATTGTTGCTGCTTTGTCTGCTTTGACTGCTATCGAATCCGGTGCGCAGGTGGCTGTAATGGCGCCGACCGAAATCCTTGCCGAACAGCACTTCATCAAGTTCAAACAATGGCTTGAGCCTTTAGGCCTTGAAGTTGTTTGGCTTTCCGGTAGCCAGCGCAAAAAAGCCAAAGACGAAGCCAAAGCCAAACTTGCCGACGGCTCTGTCAAAATCGCCGTCGGTACGCACGCCCTGTTTTCAGACGACGTCGAGTTTCAAAATCTCGGCTTGGTGATTGTGGACGAACAACACCGCTTCGGCGTCGCCCAACGCCTCGCCCTCAAAAACAAAGGGCGCGACGTCCACCAGCTGATGATGTCCGCCACGCCCATCCCGCGCACGCTCGCCATGAGTTTTTTTGCCGACTTGGACGTGTCCGTCATCGACGAATTACCGCCTGGGCGCACCCCGATTAAAACCCGCCTCGTCAACAACGTCCGCCGCGCTGAAGTCGAGGGCTTCGTCCTCAACATCTGCCGCAAAGGTCAGCAGGCATACTGGGTCTGCCCGCTGATTGAAGAGAGTGAAACCCTACAACTGCAAACCGCCACCGAAACCCTAGAGCAGCTTCAGACGGCCTTGGCCGAACTCAACATCGGCTTGGTACACGGGCGCATGAAAGCCGCCGAAAAAGCCGAAGTCATGGCGGAATTTGCCGCAGGCCGTCTGAACGTCTTGGTTGCCACCACCGTCATCGAAGTCGGCGTAGATGTACCCAACGCCGCCCTGATGGTCATCGAACACGCCGAGCGCATGGGCTTGGCGCAGCTGCACCAATTACGCGGACGGGTAGGGCGCGGTGCGGCAGAAAGCGTGTGCGTCCTCCTGTTTGCGGAGCCCTTGAGCGAACTCGCCAAAGCGCGGTTGAAAGTCATCTACGAACACACCGACGGCTTCGAAATCGCCCGCCAAGACCTCAACATCCGCGGCCCCGGCGAATT
This sequence comes from Neisseria sp. 20925_1_37, assembly GCF_041433255.1. Taxonomy (NCBI): domain Bacteria; kingdom Pseudomonadati; phylum Pseudomonadota; class Betaproteobacteria; order Neisseriales; family Neisseriaceae; genus Neisseria; species Neisseria sp. 20925_1_37. The sequence continues at coordinate 51,389 of NZ_JAPWBC010000013.1, forward strand.
TCTCGGCGCGCGGCAAAGCGGCGTCCCCATGCTGCGTTTCGCCAACCTTGAAGAAGACTTACACCTCTTGGAACAAGCGCGCGAAATCGCCCCTTTGCTGATTGAACAAAACCCTGAAATCGTTGAAGCACATTTGGCAAGATGGCTTTCCAGCAGGGAAGGTTATTTGGGCGTATAAAATTTGCATGAAAAGAAAAAGGCCGTCTGAAAACAGACGGCCTTTGATTTGGCTGGATAGAGGTTTAGAAACCTTGCGCCAACATGGCATCGGCAACTTTGACGAAACCGGCAATGTTCGCACCATTGACGTAGTTCACTTTGTCGCCGACTTTGCCGTATTTCAGGCAGGATTCGTGGATGTTGTGCATGATGTCGAACAGGCGGCTATCCACTTCTTCACGTGTCCAAGACAGGCGGATGGCGTTTTGGCTCATTTCCAAACCTGAAGTCGCTACGCCGCCGGCGTTAGACGCTTTGCCCGGAGCGTAGAGGATGCCGGCTTTGATAAATTGTTCGACTGCGCCCAAAGTTGACGGCATGTTCGCACCTTCTGCAACCACATAGCAACCGTTTGCCAACAGGATTTTGGCGGCATCTGCATCCAATTCGTTTTGGGTGGCGCAAGGCAGGGCGACTTCGGCCGCAATGTTCCACGGTTTTTGGTTTTCAAAGTATTGCAGGCCTTGTTCTTTGGCGTAAGTGGCGACGCGTTCGCGGCGTACTTCTTTCAGCTCGATCAAAGCGGCCAGTTGTGCTTCGGTCATGCCGCTGTCAGGGAAGAGGACAAAGCCATTGGAGTCGGAAACGGTCAGTACTTTTGCACCCAGTTGGATGGCTTTTTCGGCAGCGTATTGCGCCACGTTGCCGGAGCCGGAAATCAATACGCGTTTGCCTTCGATGCTGTCGTTGCGGGTTTCCAACATGGCTTGGGCAAAATACACGCAGCCGTAGCCGGTGGCTTCAGGGCGAATCAGGCTGCCGCCCCATTCGAGACCTTTGCCGGTCAGGACGGAAGCAAATTCGTTGCGGATTTTTTTGTATTGGCCGAACAGGTAGCCGATTTCGCGACCGCCTACGCCGATGTCGCCGGCAGGGACGTCGGTGTCGGCGCCGATGTGGCGGTAGAGTTCGGTCATAAAGGCTTGACAGAAGCGCATTACTTCGGCATCGGATTTGCCTTTAGGGTCGAAGTCAGAACCGCCTTTGCCCCCGCCCATAGGCAGGGTGGTCAGCGCGTTTTTGAAGACTTGTTCAAAAGCGAGGAATTTCAACACGCCCAAATCGACGGTAGGGTGGAAACGCAAACCGCCTTTATAAGGGCCGATGGCGGAACTCATTTGAATGCGGTAGCCGCGGTTGACTTGGACTTGGCCTTTGTCGTCCATCCAAGTGACTCGGAACATAATCACGCGCTCCGGCTCAACAATACGCTCAAGCAGGCTTTGTTGGGTGTATTTTGGGTTTTTCGCCAAAAATGGATCCAAACTCATGAACACTTCTTCAACGGCTTGATGGAAGGGTTCTTGGTTGGGGTTGCGTTGTTTGAGATTGGTAAACAGGGTGTTCAGGTCAGTCATTTTTCTACTCCTATTGAGTGAGATATTTCAATGTTTATGTTTTGAAATATAGCTGTAAAAATTTTACTTGCCAAGAAAAATTTTACCTAGATTGTTGACATTATTTTTTTACTAATTTGTAAAAATGGAATTATATTTTAAATTTAATTAAAAATATATAAAAATATTTCATTAAATATATTTAAATAAAAATAAAATGCCGAGTAATTAAACTAGAAAATGTTGAAAATTTTTTATAAAAATTTAATTCAGCTCATAAATTTGTGTAAATTAGCGCTGAATTGTCAACATTGTTAATGAGTGTACTACGCGAATATGGGGAAGGCTGGCCTATTGAAGACAGAGAGGCAGGCCGTCTGAAAATTCGGTACAATACACACGAAATTCCCACAACACATACATTAAGGAAACCCATGAAAGCCTATCACGACCTTATGCGCCATGTTCTCGACAATGGCATCGACAAATCCGACCGTACCGGCACCGGCACGCGTTCTGTGTTCGGCTACCAAATGCGTTTTGATTTGAGTGAAGGCTTTCCGCTGTTGACCACCAAAAAACTGCATCTGCGTTCGATTATTCATGAGCTGCTTTGGTTTCTCAAAGGCGATACCAACATCAAATACCTGAAAGACAACAACGTTTCCATTTGGGACGAATGGGCGGACGAAAACGGCGATTTAGGCCCGGTTTACGGCTACCAATGGCGCAGTTGGCCTGCACCCGACGGCCGCCATATCGACCAAATTGCCAATGTGGTGGAACAAATCAAGAAAAATCCCGACTCGCGCCGTCTGATTGTATCGGCATGGAATCCGGCTTTGGTCGACGAAATGGCCTTACCACCTTGCCACGCGCTGTTTCAGTTTTACGTTGCCAACGGCAAACTGTCCTGCCAACTTTACCAACGCAGCGCCGATATTTTCCTTGGCGTACCGTTCAACATCGCCAGCTACGCATTGTTGACCATGATGATGGCACAAGTATGCGGCCTGGAAGCCGGTGAGTTTATCCATACGTTTGGCGATGCGCATTTGTATAGCAACCATATCGAGCAGGCCCAACTGCAATTAAGCCGCGATTTCCGAAGCCTGCCGACCATGAAAATCAACCCGGAAGTCAAAGACTTGTTTGAATTTAAATTTGAAGACTTTGAATTGGAAGGCTATGATCCGCATCCGCACATCAAAGCAGCCGTATCGGTGTAATTCAAATTAAAAATAAAAAGGCCGTCTGAAACTTCAGACGGCCTTTTTATTTGATTTGAGTTGTCAGATTTTCTCTCAACGGATAAGCGTATTTCCGTTAAAATACGCCTTCTTTTCCGATTCGAAACATTGCCATGCGCCTTACCCACATCAAACTCTCCGGCTTCAAATCTTTTACCGACCCGACCACGATTCATGTTCCGGGGCAGCTTGTTGCGGT
>NZ_JAPWBC010000014.1:0-44467 GCF_041433255.1 Neisseria sp. 20925_1_37
ATTTCGTTTTAAATAAAAAAGGCCGTCTGAAAGTCATCAAAACTTTCAGACGGCCTTTAGCTATCCGTTAACTGCTTAGAATTTCCATTCCAGCGATACAGCGTAATTGCGGCCTGGGGCGTAGTAGCGTTCCAGACCCTGAGCTGCTGATTTAGCGTTCTCAGGGCTTACACTTAAAGAGTTAATAGTCGATCTCGGATTAATGCCACGCAAGCTATCCCATATATGGTATTTCCGGTTAAACAGATTATAAACACCTGCCCGTAAAGTCATACGTTTTACCGGTTTGTAGTAGCCGAATACATCCACAACAGTTGCCGCTTTATTCAACCAACGGAAGTCGATTTTATCGTCACGATACTGCAAGGCAACAGCACAATCATCTGTTTCCTCACCTGTCCAAGGATCGAGCTTATAGCTTGTGCAATAGCTCTTTTGTTCAATTACTTGGGCATCTTTGGCTTTTTTCCTGCCCATATAGCTGACACGGGAGAAAATACCCCAACGCTCATCAGGAGACTCATAATTGAATCCAAGCACCAACTTCAGCGGCTGGATGGACAGCATACTGCCGCGATCGCCGGACAATTTGCCTTTGCTGTAACCCAATGCGCCGGATAATTTGAAACCTTCCGGCACGGGCATTACTTGATGTAGGTTCATCTCGCCTTTAAATTCAATGCCCCTCACCCTTGCTTTATCGATATTAACCATTTGCTGACCGATTTGGGTAAGCGTAGCACCGCAATAGGTCGGATCCGTATAACAAGCATACCAATCACCAGCAAATGGATTGGAAGCTTGGAAGGTATGTTCTTCTTCAAATAGGAAATTACGGTAACGGGTTTGATACAGGCTGAAATCCAAAGACCCCTTGTCGTTTTTACCATGCAGCGACAATGTTTGATTCAGGCTGCGTTCGGCTTTCAGCGACGGATTCGCTATCCAGTTGCCATACCTGCTGGTATAAGTAAAATACATTTCCGATGCTGTCGGCACGCGATGCCCCGTATTAATTTGGTAAGCAGCACGCCAAGTGTCATTTAAGCGGTAGTCCAAACCTAAAACGCCGTTCCATGTATTAAAACTTCTTGCGGATGGATTGCCGTCGTTAATACAGCTCTCCTTACAAGGCGTATCAGGCTTGAAAGCCTGCGGTTTTACCTTCTCATGGTCGTAGCGCACGCCTGCATTCACAGATAACTTGTCGCCAAAAGCGATTTTATCCTGCAATGAAAAACCGATTTGATCCGTCTTCATAGGACGCATAATAGTGTAGTGTTTACGGCGTGTTATATTGCCTGTTGAATTAAATTCTAAATCATCATTTACATTTTCAAAGTCGCGGCGACTGGCAAAAGTCTTAAACGATAATCTGTGTTCACCTTTCCACAGTGAAAAAGGCTGGCTGTCCAAACGGAAGGTAATGCGCTTGTATTTGGTATCCATATTCCGCTCGTCTCTATCAGCCATAAAACCGTTGTGATACTGATAACCTGTGCGCCAATCTCCGGTACGAACCATATCGCCTTTATAGTTTATCGCTCCATTGCGGGTCTTCTGATAGTCCAAGTCCGTACGTAGCAAAGCAAGAATGGAAGAGGTAGGGGTCCACTCGTGGTTTAGGTTAATATTGGTGCGTTTCTGCACATCGTCTGCCCCCCTCCAATAACTTGTTAGAGAGTAAGTCTTTTCATGAGTGTAATTACTGTTATTTTGTCCGTTAACAGAAAAACCGAAACGGTGGGAGTCAGCCGGCTGCCAGCCTAATTTCACCAAATAACTATGGTTATTGTGTTTGGATGGATCAGGATGAATACGTGCTGAGCCACGCTCTGCCTTATCCTGTTTATCCAATTCATCAAAACCTACAAAATCAACGATATCACCGCCCCTGCTTTTCATTTCGTGCCCGTGTCGGCGAGAATACAAAACCACTGCATCAAAAACATTGCCCACATAGCCGAAGCCTACGGTATTCACCCACTCTCTATTTTTACTTGCGTAACCGCTGCGTAGAAGTGCGCCGAAATTTTGTTCAGGCAAAACAATATCTCGTGCATCAAGTGTGCGGTAGTTCAACATTACCACCTAAAGAACCGCTGCCACTTTCGAATGAATCTGCACCTTTCGTAATATCTACACCTTTAACCATCTCAGTATCGATACTTAGGCGAGAATTGTTAAAGTTGCCATAACGCGCATAGAGTGAATTTTCTTCCGAGCTAGGCAATGCCACACCGTCAATACTGATACCTACACGGTTATCTTCCACACCGCGCATGGCAAAGCCTTTCATGCGATGACCATCATCAGAAACACCAACATCAGAAGAGTAACGCACCAAATCGCGTGTATCCCGAATCATTTGTTCTTGAATAGTTCTAGCATTTACTCGTTCCACAGTGGTAGCTGCATTGCGCTGACCTTTAACGCGGACTTCTTTTATCTCTGCTTTAACGGGTGTGGTTTCAGTTGCAGCTTCATCTGCTGCTAATACTGGATTGCCAAAAATACTACCGACCAGCGCGGCAATAGGGAGCATTTGTAATGGTTTCATATTATCAACTCAAGATGTAATGGATTGTTCATCCATCAGTTAATACATAAAAAATTTCTGATAATCATTAATGATTAATAAGACAGCAACCCGTTCAAACAAAACTTTGTTGTGTAATTAAAGGCCCCTGCAAACATCTACGCCGAGACCTTGTCTGTTTGATTTAATTATTTTTAGAGTCTGTGCGGCGTCATACCTTCAGGCGCTTCCGCACCTTCCGGCAGACCGAAGGTTTCGCGCAGAATCACTTTATAGAATTCAAAAGCTTCGCGTGCGCCTTGAATGGCTTCCGCTTCAGCTTCCGGAGTCAAGTTCAAAGCGTTCAGATGCTCGACAAAAGCACGCCAGTGTTTGCCGCGGCCGTTCGGATGAGGAGCTAGGTGGCGTGCGCCGAATTCGCCGGTGTATTCGAGTTTTTGAGCGTGTTTGAACAAGAATGCCGCGCCCAAATTAGAACCTTCGGCGCAAGACAGCCAGCCGATGGCTTTATTGCCGGTTTCGTGTGGCAATTCTTTGTCAAATTTGTAAGGCTCTTCACCCAAGTCTTTCAAGTCTTGAGTCACGGCATCGTAACGCGCCATGTATTCAAGCTCTGGAATGGCTTTGTTTAATTCGGCATCTTTATAGATGTGGTCGACGGCCTTATGGAAAACAGATTGAAGTTTCAAGAATTTGATGTAGTTTTCTTTGCTGGAAAAAGGCTGAACGGACATAACCAAGTTATCAACGCTGTCGTGCGTTGTCGTGGTTTGCTCTTTCAAGCGTTTGGCAAAAGTCAGCTCTTGGGTTTCACTCATGATGTTTCCTTTGAATTAAAAGACTAATAGTTTCAGACGGCCTTTATGGTTAAAAATCCGTCTAATTTGAAAAGAATCGTTTTAAAAACAAAGAAGATAACTTTTAACCTGCTTCAGGTTCGTTGACTACGCACCTTCCACAAATCTACAAGACTCATCATATTTTTAATAAATGAGAATATATATTATTTTTAATATAATAATAAACTGAAACAAGATTTATTAACGAAATTTAACAACCTATAGTAATAACCTTCTGAAGTCTTTTCAAACTTTTCAGACGACCCAAACCTTATTAAGCAGTCGCCATTCAATCAAATATCGACCTAAATTTGGGTTATCCTGCTGTTTTCCTTTATAATGCGACACTCTTTGCACCTTCTTTATCCCCTGCCGAACCATGAAACGGATTCCTGCCTACCATCGCTGGTGGCGCTACAAGTCTTATCTTCCTGATGCGACGCTGCCTGCACATACGGTGGAATGCCCGGATTGCGGCTGCCGTATGGATATTCCGCGCCTGCGTCAGGGGCAGGAAGCACATTGTCCGGTATGCAACCATGAAATTGTGGAGGTGGAAAACAATCCGTATATCGCGCCGATCGCCTATGCGCTGACAACCTTGATTCTGATGGCGTTCGCGTACAATATGGTATATATCCGCGTCGATTTGTTCGGCGTGACTTCGATTTTGTCGTTGCCGCAAATGATGCGGCTTTTGATTTCGCTGGATTATGGTTTTCTGGCGGAAGTGATGTTTATCCTCACCTTCGGCGCGCCTTTACTGTTTTTACTGCTCTGCCTTTATGTTTATACGGCTTTGATACGCGAAAAGGCCTACCCTGCGCTGCGCTTTGCAACGCGCGTATTGGTGCGGCTGCGCCATTGGATTATGGTGGATGTGTTTTTTATTTCCACTTTGGTGGCGTATATCAAGCTCTCGTCCGTTGCTACAGTAGAGTTCGGCTCAGCGTTTTACCTGATGTTTCCGTTGTCGGTCATGCTGATTCGGACTTCGGTATCGATTCCGCAGCATTGGGTTTATTATAAGATTCACCGTTTAACCGGCGGCCATGCGGTTCAGACGGCCACTGAAGACAAAATCTGTTGCAGCCGCTGCCTGTATTTCCGCAATAAAGACGAGCAACCTTGCGGCGTATGCGGTGCAGACTTATACCGCCGCCGCCCGAAAAGTCTGAGCATTTCGCTGGCGTTTTTAATGGCAGCGTTTATCCTGTATTTCCCTGCCAACATCCTGCCGATTATGATTTCGTCCAATCCGACGGCTTTGGAGATCAATACGATTTTTAACGGCATTGTTTATATGTGGAACGACGGCGACCGCTTGATTGCTGTGATTATCTTTAGTGCCAGTATTATGGTGCCGGTTTTGAAGATTATTGCGATGGCGGTTTTGATTTATTCCGCATACTTCAAACCCGTGATGAGTGCGGACAAAATGTCGGTTTTGTATCGGATTACCGAATCCATCGGCCGCTGGTCGATGATTGATATTTTTGTGATTATTATTTTGATGAGTTCGTTCCACACCAATATGGCGCGCGTCGTGCCGGGTGGTGCAGCGATATACTTCTGCCTGGTCGTTATTTTGACCATGCTTTCGGCCTATTATTTCGATCCCCGTCTGATTTGGGACAAGCAACAGCAGCTTTCAGACGGCCTTGATTCTGACCAGACCTTAACACAATGAAAAAACACGATTCTTCACCCAATTATCACGCCTCGGCGCGTGTCAAGAAAACCAATGTCTTCACATCTATCGTGTGGCTGATTCCGCTGATTGCGTTGATTGCCGGCGGCTGGCTTTTGGTTAAAGACATCCGCAACCGCGGCCCTGTCGTTACGCTGTTGATGGACAGCGCGGAAGGCATCGAGGTCAACAACACCATTATTAAGGTATTGAACGTCGATGTCGGACACGTTACCCGCATCAAATTGCGCGACGACCAAAAAGGCGTAGAAGTTACTGCCCAGCTCAGCGCCGATGCCAAAGACCTTATCCGCAGCGATACCCAATTTTGGGTGGTCAAACCGCGTATCGATCAAAGCGGCGTTACCGGCTTGGGAACCTTGCTTTCCGGCTCATACATTTCATTCACTCCTGGGAAAAGCCAAGAAGTCAAAGATGTATTTGTCGTCCAAGACATTCCGCCGATTGCCGCCATCGGTAAAAGCGGCCTGCGCCTGAATTTAGTCGGCAAAAACGACCGCATCCTCAATGCCAGCAGCCCGGTTTTATATGAAAACTTTATGGTCGGCCAAATAGAAAGCGCGCATTTCGACCCGTCCGACCAAAGTGTGCATTACACCATCTTCATCCAAAGCCCCAACGACAAACTGATTAATTCCGCCAGCCGTTTTTGGCTGGAAAGCGGCATTAATATCGAAACCACAGGCAGCGGTGTCAAACTCAATTCCGCCCCTCTGCCTGCCCTGCTGTCCGGTGCGATTTCGTTTGATTCGCCCAAAACAAACGACAGCAAAAACGTCAAAAGCGAGGACAGCTTCACGCTTTATGACAGCCGCAGCGAAGTGGCCAACCTGCCTGACGACCGCTCGCTGTATTACACTGCATTTTTCAAACAATCCGTACGCGGTCTGACTGCCGGTTCGCCCGTCGAATACAAAGGTCTGAATGTCGGCGTAGTTTCTGATGTCCCTTATTTCGACCGCAACGACAGCCTGCATTTGTTTGAAAACGGTTGGATTCCCGTACGCATCCGTATCGAGCCTTCCCGTTTGGAAATCAATGCCGACGAGCAAAGTAAAGAACATTGGAAACAACAATTTCAGACGGCCTTAAATAAAGGCCTGACCGCCACCATCTCCAGCAACAACCTGCTGACCGGCAGCAAAATGATTGAGTTGAACGATCAGCCTTCCGCCTCGCCTAAGCTGCGACCGCACACCGTTTATGCAGGCGATACCGTTATCGCAACCCAAGGCGGCGGTTTAGACGATTTGCAGGCAAAAGTGGCCGACTTGTTAGACAAATTCAACAATCTGCCATTGGATAAAACCGTTGCCGGCTTGAACGGTTCGCTTGCCGAACTCAAGTCCACACTCAAATCTGCCAATGCTGCCCTAAGCTCTATCGACAAACTAGTCGGCAAACCGCAGACACAAAACATCCCTAACGAGTTGAACCAAACCCTGAAAGAATTGCGTCAAACCCTGCAAGGCGTATCGCCTCAATCGCCTATCTACGGCGACGTACAAAATACGCTGCAAAGTTTGGACAAAACCTTAAAAGACGTTCAACCCGTGATTAATACTTTGAAAGAAAAACCCAACGCGCTGATTTTCAACAGCAGCAGCAAAGACCCCATCCCGAAAGGAAGCCGATAATGCGCCTCTTCCCGATTGCCGCCGCCCTGACGCTTGCCGCCTGCGGTACTGCGCAAAGCACACAATATTTCGTTCTGCCCGACAGCCAGTACATCCGACCTGCTGCGCATGGCAACGAAATCGCGGTCAAAGTCAACCTTGCCGAACCGCTTGCCAACGGCGGCCTCGTTTACCAAACCGATGCCTATCATGTGAATCTGGCGAAAAACCACCTGTGGGCGGCACCGCTCGATGGCGCGTTGGCGGCAAACCTCAGCAACAAGCTCAACCGCCTCAATCCGCATCGCACTTTTGTGCCTGCTTCACGCAGCCAAAGCAGCCAAACCCTGAAAGTCTATATTGAAGCCTTCCAAGGCAGCTATCAGGGGCAGACCACCATCAGCGGTTATGCACAATGGCCGGACGGACGCAGTAAACCGTTTAACGCCGTCACGCCGCAACAAGGTGACGGCTATACCGCCATGCTCGAATCGTTGGAAAACGGTTTGTCACAGGTTGCCGAAACGATTGCCTATTAAACCCAAAGGCCGTCTGAAAAACTTTCAGACGGCCTTTTTCATGTTTCAAACATTCATTACAACGCGCGGTCAAAATATAAAGCCACGCCGGAACGCTCGCTCATTGCCAACAAATAATCCATCAATTTCTGCGGCCATTGGATACCACGCACAACGGTCAGGTTGCGCAAAATAGGGAACGTCAGGATATCTTCCAAACTGATTTCACCGCCCAAGCCCTCGCCTTCGCATACCAGCGCTTCCAGCTCAGCCAAATCTTGATGCAGACGCTCCAGATATTGCGCCGTTTTGTTCAGATTAGTCTCGAAATTGCCGATACTTTTCTCTTTTTTGTCGATAAAGTATTTTTTCGCTTCATCAGTCTCAAATTCAGGCAAACCAATTTTGACCATGCGCGGCTGTACCAGTTTGTTATTGTATTCGCCCACTTTGTCCAACCAAGCCTGAACCTCGGAACGAACTTCTTCTTTCAGACGGCCTTGATCGATGTAACGGACAATATCCAAACTCTCGCCCATAAACGAACCGTCTTCTTTTTGCAAAATCGGCACTTGTTTTGAGCCAATCATGCCAATCGGCGTAGCTTCGTCATCGTTCGCCAAGACAACCTCTTCCACCGCTACATCGCGCAAGCCAAAAATCATCCGCGCACGGACGCAAAATGGGCAATGGTCGTAAATATACAGTTTCATCGAAATGCTCCTTAAAATTTCAAAACGGTTAACCATAACACCCAAGGCCGTCTGAAACAAGGCTTCCTGAAACATAGTGCCACATTCGCATACAAATCTAGGGCTGTTGGCAATAAACTGTTACAATGGAAACGTTTTTATCAAAAAGAAAAAAACGCACGCCATGACCACTATTCGCCAAACGCCCCAAACATCGAGCGTAACGCTGGAAGGCCTCCTCGCTTGGTTCGACGGCTATGTTGCCGCGCTACCCGATTCCGATAAAAACCTGATTCAGACGGCCTTTGACTTAGCTAAAGAACATTACCCCGCCGATGCACTAACGACTTACGGCGAGCCATTGCTGGAACATTTCCTCGGCTCGATGCAAATCGTCAGCGAACTCGACCTCTTGCCCGATGCCGTGGCGGCTACGATTTTGTCCGATATTGGCAAATACGTTCCCACTTGGCAAGAATTGGTTGCCGAACGCTGCAACAGCACCGTTTGCGAGCTGGTCAAAGGCGTAGACGAAGTACAAAAACTGACCCAATTCGCACGCGTGGACAGCCTTGCCACGCCGGAAGAGCGCGCCCAACAAGCCGAAACCATGCGTAAAATGCTGTTGGCGATGGTTACCGACATCCGCGTCGTCCTGATCAAACTGGCGATGCGCACACGCACCCTCCAATTCTTAAGCAACGTTCCCGACAATCCTGAAAAACGCGCCGTTGCCAAAGAAACCCTCGACATTTTTGCCCCGCTCGCCAACCGCTTGGGCGTGTGGCAACTCAAATGGCAGCTCGAAGATTTGGGCTTCCGCCATCAAGAGCCGGAAAAATACCGCGAAATCGCCCTGCTTTTGGACGAAAAGCGCACCGAGCGCCTCGAATACATCGAAAACTTCCTCAATATCCTGCGTACGGAACTGAAAAAATACAATATTCATTTTGAAGTTGCCGGAAGACCGAAGCACATCTACTCCATTTACAAAAAAATGGTGAAGAAAAAGCTTACTTTCGACGGTTTGTTCGACATCCGCGCCGTACGGATTTTGGTGGACACCATTCCCGAGTGTTACACCACCTTGGGCATTGTCCACAGCCTCTGGCAGCCGATTCCGGGCGAGTTTGACGACTATATCGCCAACCCGAAAGGCAACGGCTATAAAAGTTTGCACACCGTCATCGTCGGCCCGGAAGACAAAGGCGTGGAAGTCCAAATCCGCACCTTCGACATGCACCAATTCAACGAATTCGGTGTTGCCGCCCACTGGCGTTATAAAGAAGGCGGCAAGGGCGATTCCGCCTACGAACAGAAAATCGCCTGGTTGCGCCAACTCTTGGACTGGCGCGAAAACATGGCCGAAAGCGGCAAAGAAGACCTTGCCGCAGCCTTTAAAACCGAGCTGTTCAACGATACGATTTATGTTTTGACCCCGCACGGCAAAGTCCTCTCCCTGCCTACGGGCGCTACTCCCATCGACTTTGCCTATGCCCTGCACAGCAGCGTGGGCGATCGTTGTCGCGGCGCAAAAGTCGAAGGACAAATCGTACCGCTGTCAACGCCGTTGGAAAACGGACAACGCGTTGAAATCATTACCGCCAAAGAGGGAAATCCTTCCGTCAACTGGCTCTACGAAGGCTGGGTCAAATCCAACCGCGCCATCAGCAAAATCCGTGCCTATATCCGCCAGCAAAATGCAGATACCGTGCGCGAAGAAGGCCGCACCCAGTTGGACAAGCAGTTGTCAAAAATCTTCCCAAAACCCAATCTGCAAGCGTTGGCGGAAAAACTCGGCTTCAAAAAAACCGACGAACTCTATACGGCCATCGGTCAGGGCGAAGTTTCCAACCGCGCCATCCACAAAGCCTGCGGCGCGCTGAATGAACCGCCTCCTGTACCGATTGATGAAACCAATATCGTCAAGCAGTCCAAAATCAAAAAAGGCGGCAAAAACGGCATTTTGATTGACGGCGAAGACGGCCTGATGACCACGCTTGCCAAATGCTGCAAACCCGCGCCGCCTGACGATATTGTGGGCTTTGTTACCCGCGACCGAGGCATTTCCGTCCACCGCTGCACCTGCCCTTCTTTCCGCCACCTCGCCGAGCAGGCTCCGGAAAAAGTGTTGAACGCAAGCTGGGCAGCTTTGCAAGAAGGACAAGTATTTGCCGTCGATGTTGAAATCCGCGCCCAAGACCGCTCCGGTTTGCTGCGCGACGTTTCGGATGCGCTGGCGCGTCATAAACTCAACGTTACCGCGGTGCAAACCCAATCGCGCGATTTGGAAGCTAGTATGCGCTTTACCCTTGAAGTCCGCCAAGTCAATGACCTGCCGCGCGTATTAGCCAGCTTGGGCGACATCAAAGGCGTTTTAAGCGTAACGCGCTTATAATTCCCATTCCCCCATCTAAAGGCCGTCTGAAAGTATTGCTTTCAGACGGCCTTTCACACATCGGCTGCCAATATATAACCTACGCTTCTATCCTTACAATCAGCCGTTATTTCCTGTCCGCCATATTCTCAGGCAAACTCGCCATCCGTATGATAAAGAAAGATATTTTTATTCTTATATTAACCTTAAGGAAACTTCATGGATACACGAGACCTGTTCCCTCATGAAATTTTGCAGGATGCCATCGGCAAAAGTTGCGCCAAATCTGAATTCAGCATCAAAATGTTGGTGATTTTGAGTTTTTTAGGTGGTGGCTATGTCGGCTTCGGCTATCTTGCCTGCCTGCGCGTCATCAGTGGCATTCCTGCCGAATGGAACGGCCTGGCCGCCCTTTTGGGCGCATCCGTGTTCCCGATTGCGCTGATTTGTATCTTAATCGGCGGTGGAGAGTTGGCAACAGGCAATATGATGATTATGGCTTTGGGCAGATTGACCGGCCGTGTCAGCACCTACAAACTGGTACGCAACTGGCTGATTGTCAGCTTGGGCAATCTGGCAGGCGCCGTTGCCATGGCCTATTTTCTCGGCCACTACGTCGGCCTTGCTGAAGGGCCGGCCGCAGCGAAAACCATTGCCATTGCCGAAGCTAAAGTTAATATGGACTTCGGCCGCGCATTCGTTTCTGCCATCGCATGTAACTGGATGGTGTGTATGGGCATCTGGTTTTACTTCGGCGCACGCCATACTTCAGGACGAATCTTAGCCATGTGGTTCCCTGTTATGATCTTCGTATTAATCGGCTTTCAACATTTTGTTGCCAATATGTTCATCATTCCGGCCGGCATTTGGGCGGGCGCAAACGTCAGCTGGGGTCAATTTTTCTACAACATGATTCCCGTTTTCTTAGGCAACGTCCTGGGCGGATCATCCTTTGTCGCAGCCTCTTATCTCTTTGCTTACAAACACTTACTAAAAGACGATTTTTCTATTTAATGTAGTCTTTTTTTCTAAAAACCCCGTATCTGCCCGACACAGATACGGGGGTTCTACACAGGGCCGTCTGAAAGTCCAAGTCGTTTAATTACTTTTTCTCTTTAATCCCCCAAAAACATCAGGAAAGATAGTTTCACACACTTTCCTTCGTCATCATCAGTAAAAATTTATATATTTTTATGTTTTTAAATGACTTAGCCAAAAGGCGGCATCAATTTCGAATAAAGGCTGAGTTCTTCGCTTTGCAAAAGCAACTTTTTGCGGTATGCTGGTTTAAATTATTTACAATTTAATGCATTAAGATTTCGTATTTTATTGTATTTGAAAATAATTTATCCTGTCTCTCTCGCAAAAAACAGGATTTTTAAGCTGTATTTTTATTAGAAAAAAGTTTGGGTATGAATTGCTTGCAATTTCAAACCCGTTTTAAAAGTTAGATGAGGAATAAGTACATGAATCCCATGTATATCACTTTCGCGATCTATTTGGTCGCCGTATTACTGATCGGCCTCGCCGCCTATTTTTCAACACGAAACTTCGACGACTACATTCTCGGCGGCCGCAGCTTAGGTCCGTTCGTGACCGCGATGTCTGCCGGTGCTTCCGATATGTCAGGTTGGCTTTTGATGGGCTTGCCAGGTGCCATTTACCTGAGCGGTTTGAATGAAGCTTGGATTGCCATTGGTCTGATTGTGGGTGCATACCTCAACTGGCTGTTGGTTGCAGGCCGTCTGCGCGTACATACCGAATACGCCAACAACGCGCTGACGCTTCCTGATTACTTCTTTCACCGCTTCGGTGCCGGCGGTCACTTGATGAAAGTGGTTTCTGCACTGATTATCTTGTTCTTCTTCACTATTTACTGTGCTTCAGGCATCGTAGCCGGTGCTACCCTGTTCCAAAGCCTGTTCCACGGTATGTCTTACACTCAAGCCATGTGGTTGGGTGCCGGCGCAACCATCGCCTACACCTTCTTGGGCGGTTTCTTGGCCGTAAGCTGGACCGATACGCTGCAAGCTTCTTTGATGATTTTTGCATTGGTACTGACTCCTGTAATGGTGTACTTGGGTTTGGGCGGTGCGGATCAAATGAACGCTGCCATCCAACAAGTTGCCGCTTCTACCGGTAAAGAATACGGCAGCCTGTTTGCCGGTACTACTTTCATCGGCATTATCTCTACCGCTGCTTGGGGCTTGGGCTATTTCGGCCAACCGCACATTTTGGCCCGTTTCATGGCTGCTGAAAGCGCTAAATCTCTGGTTTCTGCACGCCGTATCGGTATGACCTGGATGATTCTGTGTATGGCCGGTGCCGTGGCCGTCGGCTACTTCGGTATCGCTTACTTCGGCGCCAACCCTGCCCACGTTGATGAAATGAACGGCAACCACGAACGTATCTTCATCGCTTTGGCTACCCTACTCTTCAACCCTTGGATTGCCGGTATCATCTTGAGCGCGATTCTTGCCGCCGTAATGTCCACCCTGTCTTGCCAATTGTTGGTTTGCTCCAGCGCGATTACCGAAGACTTCTATAAAGGCTTCCTGCGTAAAAACGCCCAACAAGCTGAATTGGTATGGATTGGCCGCGTAATGGTATTGGCTATCGCCGTGATTTCCATCCTGATTGCTTCTGATCCTGAAAGCAAAGTATTGGGCTTGGTAGCTTACGCATGGGCAGGCTTTGGTGCCGCATTCGGTCCGGTTGTGATCCTGTCTGTTTTGTGGAAACGCATTACTGCCTACGGCGCACTCTCCGGCATGATTGTTGGCGCGCTGACTGTGGTTGTTTGGGCTGAGTGGATCAAAAAACCTGCTCTGGCTGCACAAGAAACAGGCTTCTCTACCGTATATGAAATCGTTCCAGGCTTTATTGCTTGTACCCTCGTGATTGTTTTGGTATCCCTGATGGACAAACAACCGTCACGCGAATTGCAAGAACGCTTTGAAAAAGCAGACGCAGAATACCGCGCCTCTAAATAAGACGTTTTCAGACGGCCTGCATGATTCCGTGCAGGCCGTCTGTCTGTGTTATGAAATAAACTGTTTCAAAATAATCTGAGCCTTATCAGAAAAAACAGCAATTTATGCGGATGCATCTTGTATCCGCATCATAATTTTATTACGATATTACTATCCTTCAGAATGCTTGTTTTAGCAGTCTTAATTCAGGCCGTCTGAAATCATGAAAAAACCTTTGGAGAACATAAATAATGTTTAACTTCGCTTTTCCAACACAAACTCCTCTGCGTCAAGCTGTAACTGATGCCTACCGCCGCGACGAAATCGAGGCCGTTCAGGATATGTTGCAACGTGCACAGATGACCGACGAAGAACGCAATGCCGCCTCCGAGCTTGCTCGTCGTTTGGTTACCCAAGTCCGTGCCAGCCGCACCAAAGCCAGCGGTGTAGATGCCTTGATGCACGAGTTCTCTCTCTCCAGTGAAGAAGGTGTTGCACTGATGTGTCTGGCCGAAGCCCTGTTGCGTATTCCGGACAATGCAACCCGCGACCGCCTGATTGCCGACAAAATCTCCGAAGGCAACTGGAAAAGCCACTTGAACAACAGCCCTTCCCTCTTCGTTAACGCGGCTGCATGGGGTCTGTTGATTACCGGCAAACTGACCGCGACAAACGATAAACAGATGAGTTCCGCATTGAGCCGTCTGATCAGCAAAGGCGGCGCACCCCTGATCCGTCAAGGTGTGAACTACGCCATGCGCCTGCTGGGCAAGCAGTTCGTAACCGGCCAAACCATTGAAGAAGCGCTGCAAAACGGTAAAGAGCGCGAGAAAATGGGTTACCGCTTCTCTTTCGATATGTTGGGTGAAGCCGCATACACCGAAGAAGATGCCAACCGCTACTACAACGACTACGTTCAAGCCATTCACGCCATCGGTAAAGATGCCGCAGGCCAAGGCGTTTACGAAGGCAACGGTATCTCCGTCAAACTCTCCGCCATCCACCCACGCTACTCACGCGCCCAACACGAACGCGTTATGAGCGAACTGTTGCCACGCCTGAAAGAATTGTTCCTTTTGGGTAAAAAATACGATATCGGTATCAACATCGATGCCGAAGAAGCCAACCGTCTCGAATTGTCTTTGGACTTGATGGAAGCTTTGGTTTCCGATCCTGACTTGGCCGGCTACAAAGGTATCGGTTTCGTTGTTCAAGCCTACCAAAAACGTTGCCCGTTCGTTATCGACTATCTGATCGACCTGGCACGCCGCAACAACCAAAAACTGATGATCCGTTTGGTTAAAGGTGCATACTGGGACAGCGAAGTGAAATGGGCTCAAGTAGACGGCATGGAAGGCTATCCGACTTACACCCGTAAAGTCCACACCGACATCTCCTACCTCGCCTGCGCACGCAAACTCTTGGATGCACAAGATGCCGTGTTCCCGCAATTTGCCACCCACAACGCCTACACTTTGGGCGCAATCTACCAAATGGGTAAAGGCAAAGACTTCGAACACCAATGTCTGCACGGCATGGGTGAAACCCTGTACGACCAAGTGGTCGGCCCGCAAAACTTAGGCCGCCGCGTACGCGTGTATGCCCCGGTCGGCACACACGAAACCCTGCTTGCCTACTTGGTACGCCGCCTGTTGGAAAACGGTGCGAACTCTTCTTTCGTGAACCAAATCGTTGACGAAAACATCAGCATCGACCGCCTGATTAAGAGCCCGTTCGACACCATCGCCGAACAAGGCATCCACCTGCATCCGGCATTGCCTCTGCCGCGCGATTTGTATGGCAAAGGCCGTCTGAACTCCCAAGGCGTCGATTTCAGCAACGAAAACGTATTGCAAAACCTGCAAGAAAAACTCAACCAAGCTTCTTCCGAAGACTTCCACGCCGCTTCTATCGTCAATGGCGAAGCGCGTAACGTGGGCGAAGCTCAACCCGTCCGCAACCCTGCAGACCACAACGATGTTGTCGGTACTGTCAGCTTTGCCGATGCCGCATTGGCTCAAGAAGCTATTGGTGCAGCCGTTGCCGCCCTGCCGGAGTGGAGCGCCAAACCTGCTTCAGAACGCGCCGACTGCCTGCGCCGTTTTGCCGATTTGTTGGAACAACACACGCCTGCATTGATGATGCTGGCCGTCCGAGAAGCCGGTAAAACCCTGAACAACGCCGTTGCCGAAGTACGCGAAGCCGTTGACTTCTGCCGCTACTATGCCAACGAAGCTGAAAACACCCTGCCTAAAGATGCCAAAGCTGTCGGCGCAATCGTTGCCATCAGCCCATGGAACTTCCCATTGGCCATCTTTACCGGCGAAGTGGTTTCTGCATTGGCAGCCGGTAACACCGTTATCGCCAAACCTGCCGAACAAACCAGCCTGATTGCTACTTACGCAGTTTCCCTGATGCATCAAGCCGGTATTCCGACTTCTGCGCTGCAACTCGTACTCGGCGCAGGCGATGTCGGCTCTGCCCTGACCGGCGATGCCAGCATCGGCGGCGTGATCTTTACCGGCTCTACCGAAGTAGCGCGCCTGATCAACAAAGCCCTGTCCAAACGCGACGACAGCCCTGTCCTGATTGCCGAGACCGGCGGTCAAAACGCGATGATCGTGGACTCTACCGCCCTGCCGGAACAAGTCTGCCTCGACGTATTGAACTCTGCCTTCGACAGCGCGGGCCAACGTTGTTCCGCCCTGCGTATCTTGTGTGTTCAAGAAGATGTTGCCGATAAAATGATCAACATCATCAAAGGCGCAATGGACGAGCTGGTTGTCGGCAAACCGACCCAACTGACCACAGACATCGGCCCTGTCATCGATGCTGAAGCCCAACAAAACCTGTTGGCCCACATCAACAAAATGAAAGGCGTAGCAAAGGCTTACCACGAAATCAAAACTGCCGCCGACGTTGATGACAACAACTCTACCTTCGTTCGTCCAATTCTGTTTGAATTGAACAACCTGAACGAGTTGCAACGCGAAGTGTTCGGTCCTGTACTGCACGTTGTCCGCTACCGCGCCAGCGAATTGGATCAACTCATCGACCAAATCAACGCCAAAGGCTATGCTCTGACCAGCGGTGTACACAGCCGTATCGAAGGCACTATCGACCATATCCGCGACCGCATCGAAGCCGGTAACATCTACGTTAACCGCAACATCGTTGGTGCTGTTGTCGGCGTACAACCTTTCGGCGGTCACGGCTTGTCCGGTACCGGTCCAAAAGCAGGCGGTTCATTCTATCTGCAACGCCTGGTTCGTACTCCTGAATGGGTTGCCCCAACCCTCAGCCGAATCGGTCAAGCAGACGAAGACGCACTCAAACGTTTGGAAACCCTGGTTCACAAACTGCCGTTTAACGCAGAAGAGAAAAAAGCCGCAGCCGCAGCTTTGGGTCACGCACGCGTCCGTACCCTGCGCAAAGCCGAAACCGTATTGGTCGGCCCGACCGGCGAACGCAACTCATTGAGCTGGCGCTCTCCAAAACGTGTTTGGGTACATGGCGGCAATCTGCTGCAAGCCTTCTCTGCCCTGACCGAGCTGGCAGCCGCAGGCATCCAAACCGTTGTTGAGCCTAACAGCCCGTTGGCTTCCTACTCAGCCGATTTGGACGGTTTGTTGCAAGTCAACAGCAAACCTGAAAACGCAGGCATCAGCCACGTTGCCGCCATCGAGCCTTTGAGCAGCGAGCGCAAACAAGAGTTGGCCGGCCGCGACGGTGCGCTCATCCGCATCCTGCCTTCCGAACAAGGTCTGGACATCCTGCAAGTATTTGAAGAAATCTCTTGCAGTATCAATACTACCGCTGCCGGTGGTAATGCCAGCCTGATGGCAGTTGCCGACTAATCGTAGCCAAACCAAAGGCCGTCTGAAATTCAGACGGCCTTTTTTTATCTGTTTTTATTTACATTTTTGCTGGATATTCGCACAAATCATTAATCAAACATTTGCTGCATTGCGGTTTCAAAGCCTTACATGTATAGCGGCCGTGCAAAATCAACCAATGATGGGCATCCATCAAAAATTCTTTGGGAATAAAGCGCATCAGCTTGTCTTCAACTTCACGCACATCCTTGCCCGGCGCGATTTTGGTGCGGTTGGCCACACGGAAAATATGGGTATCGACCGCCATAACAGGTTGCCCGAATGCAGTGTTCAACACCACATTGGCTGTTTTACGGCCAACACCGGGCAAAGATTCCAAAGCCTCTCGGTCAGCAGGCACTTCTCCGTTGTATTTCTCTAGCAAAATACGGCAAGTCTGCATTATATGTTTGGACTTGGTTTTGTAGAGACCTATGGTTTTGGTGTATTCCATCACGCCATCCAGCCCCAAATCCAACATGGTTTGCGGCGTATTGGCAACGGGAAAGAGTTTGGCAGTCGCTTTGTTCACGCCGACATCAGTCGCCTGTGCAGACAATAAAACGGCGATAAGCAGCTCAAATGGCGAGCTGAAATTCAACTCGGTAGTCGGATGAGGATTGGCAGCGCGGAAACGCTCGAAAATTTCTTGGCGGATTTGTTTGTTCATAGTTGGAATTGTTTTTATATGGCGCGGCAATTATATCCGATGGAGCTGCTTCAAACAAAGCAGGCCGTCTGAAACACATTCAGACGACCTGATAATCAAACAGCCTACTGTTTATTTTTTACTCAAAGTTAGCCCTGTCCAGCCAAACACCAGCGTCAGAGCCAAGCTCAAGTAGCAGAAGAAGGCGTAAGGCAGGTATTCCCAAACAGGTACGCCCAAGGCATGGCTGATAAATACGCCGCAGACGCTCCAAGGTACCAACGGGTTGATGACCGTACCCGCATCTTCCAGCGTACGGGCAAGGTTGCGCGAATGCAGGCCGAGTTTGTCATATACCGGCTTAAAGGTTTCGCCGGAAAGCAGGATACTTAAATATTGTTCGCCAATCAGGAAGTTGACGCCGACCGATGTCATGGCCACGCTGAAAGTAGCGCGTCCGGCATTGGTCAGGAACGCACGAATGGCTTCCAACAAAGACGGAATCACACCGATGCTAAACAACAGGCCGCCCAAGCTCATGCCGAGTATCACGATGGTTTGCGTAAAGAACATGCTTTCTAAGCCACCGCGCGAAATCAAGCGGGCAATGTCTTTGAATGCTTCGCCTTCAAGTTTGTATCCGCTGTAAAACCACGCGCCCAGCTGTTTCAAATCAGGCGTACTGTGGAAGTAAGTGACAATCAGCGCCACCACAACGGTAAACAACATGGCCACAATGGCATTGACGCGCATCAGGGCAAGGATAACTAGTAAGGCAAACGGAATCAGCGAGTAGGCATGCACCAAACCGGTTGCCTCCAATTGCGCGCGGAAAGCCTCGACGCTGTTCATATCATGTGCAGCCACATTAGGTAAAAGCCACAACATCAACGCCGCACTGATCAACCACGCAGGCACAGTGGTGTACATCATGTTTTTGATGTGCTCGAACAAATCAATGCCGACAATCGAAGCGGAAATACCGGTCGTATCGGAAAGCGGCGACATTTTATCGCCGAAGAATGCGCCCGACACAATCGCACCTGCCGTCATCGCCATATCGGCATGAAACGCAGCCGCCATACCCATAAAGGCCACGCCGACAGTTGCACAAGTCGTCAAACTACTGCCGATGGAAATACCGATGACCGAGCAAAGCGCAAACGCCGAAAAATAAAAATAAGTCGGCGAAATCAATCCGAAACCGTAATACATCAGCGTCGGAATCGCACCGCTCATCATCAGCGCACTGACCATCAGGCCGATAAAGAAAAACAGATAAATCGCACCCATGCCCTGCCCGACCGCACCTATCATACCGTTTTGCATGTCTTGATATTTCAAGCCGCGCATCAAACCGTACAACAGCAAGACCACAATCGCCGTCACAATCGACATATGCGGCAGCCATTCAAGCGAAATAATCGTATAGCCCATTGCCGCCACCAAAGCCAAGGCCACAGCGATGGCCTCAAAACGCGGCATATTAAGTAAGGATTTGAAAGCAAACATAGTTCTTTGCCTTTTTAATAAGTATTTAACAGATTTTAGCATAACAGGCCGTCTGAAACCCGATTTTCAGACGGCCTGCCTGTTATTTTATAAAAATAGCTCCAGCAAAATTGAGACACTTTCTTTAAAAATATATCAAATTATTAAAATTAAACATTTTTAAATAGAAATAAATGAAATTTTATTGCTTTTTAAAATGTCCATCATGCAAAAATGCCATCACCTGCTCGACCGTTTTACGGTTAAACAGCATACCGCTATGGCTGACAGGCAAAACGACATGATCGCGCATATTTGGACAATGCGTTTCGCTGACCAAAACCGTACCATCATGTTCGCCATGCAAACCTAAAACACGGCCCAGCCCATACGGTTTATTGCCGGCAATACTGCCCAGCTCAACACCCTCTGGCAATTCAGGCATACTGCCGTCCAATGCGCCTTTGTAAGAGCCGCCCAATACCGGCTTTTGCAAACCCAAATTGAGCACACGTTGCGCAGCCCGGCTGCCTTGATGCGGTGTACCCATGGTAACGATACGGCCGCTGACTTTATCCGGATATGCAGCCGCAAAATTACGTAAAACCAACCCGCCCAAACTATGGCCGACAAAGTGCAGCGTTTCATCAGCATGGTTCTCATCAATCCATCGCGCCAAGTCCTCAACATGCCGATTCATCGAGTGCAACACACTGTAATAATCGAACAGAGCAACTTCAAAACCTTCTTGTTCCAGCAAATACGCCAGAGGTTTCATTACCCATGAATGCATGTGCAAGCCATGCAGCAAAATGATTTTGGCCATTTTTTCCTCCTGTCATTTAAATCATTATGCCACAAAGTAAAAAGGCCGTCTGAAATCCCATAAGGTTTCAGACGGCCTTTTATCATGATGGATTATTCGTCAGCTTTGTAGCCTTTTATAGCAAAGAAGACGATATAGACATAACAAATCGCTGATACAACGAAAGAAATCATCAAGCCGTAAGTATCCGCTGCCCAACCTTGTACCACAGGCACAATCGCACCGCCGACAATCGCAGTACACAATACGCCGGAAGCGCTGCTGGTAAATCGACCTAGACCTTTGGTTGCCAAAGAGAAAATGGTTGGGAACATGATGGAGTTGAAGAAGCCGATAGCCAACAATGCCCACATTGCAACATCTGCACTGGCTTTACCTGCCAACATAGCAACGCCCAACAAGGCAACAGCAGCAGTAGCGTTAAATGCCAAATAGCGGTTAGGCGCAATTTTCGCCATGATAGCAGAGCCTAAGAAACGGCCGACCATTGCACCGCCCCAGTAGAACGACAGATATTTTGCTGCAGATGCGTGGTCCAAACCTTTCAGATAGCCCAACACGCTGACCAACAAAGAACCGATAGATACTTCAGCACCAACATAACAGAAAATACCGGCCGCACCAAAAACCAAATGACGGTATTGCCATACGCTGTGTTTGCCATCATGGTTGTGTTCGCTCTCTTCTTCAGCAATTTTGTTTGCGTCAGGCAGACGAATCATTTTGACGAATACAGCCAAAATAATCAGCAGACCGGCCAAACCTAAATATGGAATTTGAACAGAAGAAATTTGCTCGGCTTTGCTGACAGTTTGTGTCGCATCAGCCAAAATCAGGAATGCGCCGATTTGCGGAGCAATGGTCGTACCCAAAGAGTTAAATGCCTGAACCAAAGTCAGTGTTGCAGATTCTTTACCCGGTTTGGACAGCAAAGTCACATAAGGGTTACCCGCTACTTGCAACAGTGTTACACCTGAAGCCAAAATAAACAATGCACCCAAAAAAGTTGCATAAGAATGACTGCCGGCAGCAGGATAGAAGAGTAGACAGCCAATGGCAGTCAATACGAAGCCGCTAATCACGCCGTTTTTATAGCCGATTTTGCCAACCAAATAGCCCATCGGGATCGACATAATCGCATAAGCGGTAAAGAAACAGAATTGAATCAGCATCGCCTGAACATAAGTTAGGTCGAAAATATCTTTCAAATGCGGAATCAAAATATCGTTCATGCAGGTAATGAAACCCATCATGAAAAAGAGTGTGGTTAGGACAACCAGCGCAGGAGTATGATTTTGTTGTGAATGCGCAGACATGATTTGCCTTTCGTTTTGTTAAGATTTGCTGGAAAAATGAGCTTAAATCAGTTCATTAAACTTAACACCCATTAACAGCCGCCCGTATCATACTGATAATCCGTCACTTTGAAAACTATTTTCTAACAGCCGACTACATTATCCTTCAGTCGTTTAATTTTAAAAATTTCAATAATATTGGATTTATCTTTTATTAGATTAAAAAATAAAGGCATAATCCTCTTATTAAGCCTGTTATTTCTTTTTTACAATATCACTTGATGTAACTCAAAACATGCCCCCTCTTTACGCTTACCTTGCCCTGATTGCTTCTGCCTTCACTTCAGCCACACTACTTCCGGGTACATCCGAGGCAGCATACGCCGCATTTGTGTACCAATACCCTCAACATGCCCTCAGTGCATGTTTGTGTGCCGGTTTGGCAAATGGCTTGGGCAGTATGGTTTCGTATTACATGGGCAGAATGTTTCCGGCCAAGAAAAGGCCGTCTGAAAAAGTATTGGCGCGTATACAAAGATGGGGAATTTGGCCGCTATTATTTGCATGGTTGCCGATTATCGGCGATGCCCTCCCCCTTGCCGCAGGCTGGCTCAAGCTTAATGCCTTGCATTGCGCCATCATTCTGATTACAGGCAAACTGCTGCGCTATGCCATGATTTATTGGGGGATGAACGCAGTTGCCGGATAAGTTTCGACAGTCAAAAATAAAGGCCGTCTGAACAATTCAGACGGCCTTTTGCCTTTAATTCGACAATTACAAAACTTTCACAATGCTTTCGCACAGGTAGTCGATGTTATCATCGGTAATGCCTGCAACATTAATGCGGCCGGAACGGACGGCATAAATGGCAAACTCGTTTTTCAAACGGTCAACTTGTTCGGGAGTCAAGCCGCTGAAAGAGAACATGCCGTTTTGTTCGATAATGAAATCAAAGTCTTGGGTTGCACCTTTGGCTTTGAGCAACTCGACAAATTTTTGGCGCATGGCTTTGATACGGCCGCGCATTTCATCGAGTTCGGCAATCCATTGTGCTTTCAAATCATCATTTTTCAACACCAGCGCAATGGTGTTCGCACCGTGTGAAGCCGGATTGGAATACAAGGTACGGATGATGGTTTTGACTTGGCTGTGGGCGCGGGCTGCTGTTTCTTCATCTTCGGCCACCAAAGTGAACGCGCCGACGCGCTCGTTGTACATACCGAAGTTTTTAGAATAAGAACTGGCAATCAGCAATTCTGTATTGTGTTTCAAAAACACGCGCAAGCCGTAGGCATCTTCTTCCAAACCATTGCCGAAGCCTTGGTAGGCAAAGTCAAACAGTGGTAACCAGCCTTTTTCGGCAGAAAGTTTTGCCAAAGTTTCCCATTGTTCAGGCGTAGGGTCGATACCGGTAGGATTGTGGCAGCAGCCGTGCAGCAGGACAATGTCGCCTTTTTGCGCTTGGCTCAAGTCTTCAATCATGCCGTCCCAATCCAAACCGTGTTTGGCGGCATCATAGTAACGATAAGGTTTATCTTGGATACCAACCGCTTTGGCGATGGCGTTGTGGTTTGGCCAAGTCGGATTGGAAATCCAGATGGTTTGCGCGTTCAACTGGCGTTTGACAAATTCGGCCGCAATGCGCAATGCACCTGTACCGCCAAGGCTTTGCGCTGTTTTGGCGCGACGGCTGGCAATGATTTCGTGGTCTTTGCCAAACAGCAGAATTTGGGTTTGTTCATTGTAGTCGGCAACGCCGTCGATGGTCAGGTAGTTTTTGGTTGTTTCGCTTTCCAACAGGCGTTTTTCAGCCTCTTTAACGGCTTTGACAATAGGCGTCGCGCCGGATGCGTCTTTGTACACGCCGATACCGAGATTGACTTTCTCCGGACGGGTTTCGGCTTTAAACGCCTCGCCCAAACCTAAAATCGGATCAGCAGGAGCAGCTTCGATATGCTTGAAGAACATGATTTTTCTCTTTACAAGTAGTAAAACGGTTGAAAAAATACAAATTTATGTAATTTTACGCCGTTTCAGGCCGTCTGAAAACGGATTATTACAGGGTTTTAACGCAAGATTGCCAACAAATCCAAAGGCGTGGCAATACGGAAATCGGCAAGCCAGTTTTCGGTTTGGTCTTCGGCAGAAATATAGCCCCAATCGGCAAGCACGGTCGTCATGCCTGCATTTTTGCCTGCCTGCATATCGCGCTCTGCATCACCGACATAAAAACATCGCTGCGCCTCAACGCCAATCTGTTCGCACGCATAAAACATAGGCTTCACGCTGGGCTTGGGTTCATCGCAAGTATCGCCGCTGACAATCACGGCAGGAGGCACGGTAAACCCGAGCTTAGGCACGAGGACATCGGTAAAACGCATGGGCTTATTGGTAATAATGCCCCATTGGATACCGCGTTGAACTAAGGCTTCCAACATTTCGTTTACGCCGTCGAACAAGATGGTTTGGTCGGCATAGCAGCGGCTGTATTCGTCCAAAAACTCTTTGCGCCATTGCATATAGTCCGGATGGTCGGGCGTAATGCCTGCACCAAGTTTGAGCAAACCGCTCGCACCGTGGCTGGCCTGCGGACGGATTTCATCCATGCTTTTTTCTGGCAAACCGTGTCGGCGCAATACCGTATTGAGCGCGCCACCCAAATCAAGTGCGGTATCGGCAAGCGTGCCGTCAAGGTCGAATAATACGGCTTGGGTCATAAGTGTTCCTTTGATGATTTTAGAAGGCCGTCTGAACAATCCAACAAGTTTCAGACGGCCTGAATATGGTTAATGGTGATGATGTTCGTGCATTTCCTGCGAACACAAAACTTCATCTTTATGCGGATGCTGTTCGCTCTCAATCTGAATCGTACAATGCCCGATGTTGTGATGTGCCAATTCATATTCGATGCGGTAGGAGATTTGTTCGGACTCTGCAACCGTCATACTGCCATCGACAACAATATGACAGGACAAAACGTGGATATTGCTGGTAATCGTCCAAACATGCAAGTCGTGAACGGATTTTATGCCTTCCGTATTACGGATAACGCTGAGCAACTCATCGGTATGGATGTTTTCCGGCGCACCTTCCATCAAAATGTGCAAAGCCTGTTTAAACAGCTTCCAGCCGCTGCGCCCTACCAAAGCCGCCACCAATACGCTGGCAACCGTATCCGCCCATTGCCAGCCATACGCCATTATTAGCACTGCTGCGACAATCGCCCCTATCGAGCCGAATAAATCGCTGATTACGTGCAGATACGCGCCGCGCATATTGACGTTTTCTTCGGTATCGCCATTCTTCAACATATAAACGGCGACGCCGATGTTAACCAGCAATCCGATGATACTGACCACCAACATGCCGCCCGTCAAAATTTCCGGCGGATAAAACAATCGTTTGACTGCTTCATAAAAAATCATCGCCGCAATCAACACCAGCGACAATCCGTTAAACATCGCCGTCAAAATTTCAAAACGCTTGTAACCGAATGTCTTTTGCAGCGTGGTCTGTTTCTCGCCAAGTTTGAATGCCCACAATGCTACGCCCAGCGAAAACGCATCGCTGAACATATGCCCCGCATCGGAAAGCAGGGCCAAAGAGTTGGTCAGCCAGCCGCCGACCGCTTCAACCAGCATAAATCCGGCAATGACGAAAAATGAAATACGCAATACCTGCTTATTGGCGGTATGCGTGTGCGCGTGCGAATGATCGTGATGATGTGCCATGATGATTTTACCGTTTCAGACGGCCTTTTTATCCTGTTTCAAACTTTTCTCAAAATCTTCCAACATGTCCAGCTCAAAACGGCTGAATCCAGCACGTTCTCGCGCTTCGATATTGACGTAGCCGCGAAAGATAAACATATCGTAACGCGCAATCAGGCTGCGGAACAAGGCAACCGGTTCCAAACCGCGTTCACGGCAAAGATGCTGATACCAATGATTGCCGATGGCGACATGCCCCACTTCATCACGATAAATAATATCCAGTACATCGCAGGTTTCCATATCGCCACGTTGCGCCACTTTTGCACGAATACCCGGCGTGACATCCAAACCGCGCGCTTCCAATACCCGCGGCACCAAAGCCATGCGCAACAAGGGATCGTAAGCGGTTTTATACGCCATATCCCACAAATGCCCGTGCGCTTCAAAATCGCCGTAATCGTAGCCCAAGCTGTTCAGACGGCCACGCATCAAGCCGAAGTGAAATACTTCTTCTTTTGCTACCCTTACCCAATCGCGTACAAACTGAAACGGCATATTGCGAAAACGATACGCCGCATCCAAAGCCAGATTAATCGCATTAAATTCAATGTGCGCAATCGCGTGCAACATAGCCGCATATCCTTCGACCGTATTCATCTTGCGCGGCGTGACTTCCGAAGGCGCAACCAAACGCGGGCGTGAAGGATGCCCGGCAAATCGGCAATCCACGGGTTTCGACTCTTCAACCGTCAAACCTTCCGCCTCGCCCAACTGCGCAAACAAAGTCTGCGTCAATCTTCCCTTTTCATCCAGATTGTCCGACAACAAAGCCTGTTCCAATAAAGGATAAGGATTCAGATACATACAAAACCATTGTTTTAAAAAGACAAATATTATAGCCGTTTTAAAAAGCAAACAGAAAGACTATAATTTCATGCTTTCCGTAAAATGACATTAAATGCTACACCAAACCCTTGTGTGATTCATTAAAAAAACGTCAAAACCAAATACAGGCCGTCTGAAGAAATGAAATTATTTCAGTCACTTGATTGAATTTTTCATATTTACACAAATTAAACCCTCTATTCAGCCCCTTGCCTGTTACACCATAACGTCTATACTGAACCCATCTCTCCGAACAAGGAACCAAAACATGAAAACTACCCGACTGTTCACCCTGACCGCTGCCGCGCTGCTTTCTTCAGCCATCGGCTTTGCACAAGCTGGCGCAGTGGACGCCCTGAAAAAATTCAATAATGACGCCGACGGTATCAGCGGCAACTTCAGCCAAACCGTTCACAGCAAAAAGAAAACCCAAACCACACACGGTACATTCAAAATCCTGCGCCCGGGCTTGTTCAAATGGGAATACACCAAACCCTACAAACAAACCATTGTTGGCGACGGCAAAACCATTTGGCTCTATGACGTAGATTTGGCGCAAGTAACCAAGTCCTCACAAGACCAAACCATCGGCGACAGCCCTGCCGCCATCCTCTCCAACAAAACCGCATTGGACAGCAGCTACACACTAAAAGAGGACGGTTCTGCCAACGGTATCGACTACGTTTTGGCTACGCCTAAGAAAAACAACGCCGGCTACCAATACATCCGCATCGGCTTCAAAGGCGACAACCTCGCCGCCATGCAGTTGAAAGACAGCTTCGGCAACCAAACCAGCATCAGCTTCAGCGGTTTGAACACCAAGCCTAACCTTTCCAGCGGTATGTTCAAATTTACTCCTCCTAAAGGCGTTGATGTCTTGAGCAACTAAGCCTCTAATGAAACACAAAGGCCGTCTGAACAACAGACGGCCTTTTATTTAGTTCAATTCAAAATCAAACACACTGTTACTTTTGACCTTGAATGGCAGCGGCAATTTTTTCTGCGCCTTTTTTCGCCCAGTCTGCCTGTTTGGCTTCCACCATCACGCGCACGACAGGCTCGGTACCGGAAGCACGTAAGACCACGCGGCCTTTGCCTTCGAGTTCTTTTTCCACTTCAGCCAAAGCCTCTTTGGAAGCGTCCTGCCAGTTTTGGCCTTTTTTGATGCGGACGTTAATCATGGTTTGAGGATAAGGCTGCCAATCGGCGCAGACGGTGGCAAGGTCTTGATTCAAGGTTTGCAATGCGGCCAAAACTTGCAGCGCAGAAATGATGCCGTCACCAGTATTGTGTTTGTCCATGCACAAAATATGGCCGCTGGCTTCGCCGCCAATCAGCCAACCGCGTTGGTGGAGCTGTTCCAACACATAGCGGTCGCCCACTTTGGCGCGGCAGAAATCAACGCCCTGCTCTTTCAAAGCAATTTCCATCGCCATATTGGTCATCACTGTACCCACCACGCCGCCGATTTCCACACCTTCGTGCGCGCGTGCTTTGGCAATCACATAAATCAGGCTGTCGCCGTCATACACTTTGCCATTGCGGTCAACCATCATCAAACGGTCGCCATCGCCATCCAAGGCAATACCGTAATCGGCTTCATTTTGCAATACAGCCGCTTGCAGAGCTTTCGGATGGGTTGCCCCACATTTCTCATTGATGTTGTAGCCGTTTGGCTCATCACCGATACTGACCACTTGCGCACCCAATTCGTGGAATACTTTAGGCGCAACTGCATAGCCTGCACCATTGGCGGTATCGACCACTAATTTCAGACCGCGCAAGTCCAAATGACTTGGGAAAGTGGATTTACAGAACTCGATATAGCGGTCATCCGCACCATTAATCCGGCGCGCGCGGCCAAGACGGCTGGACGGCTGGGTTTTCATTTCCTCATCGATTTTGGCTTCGATTTCCAACTCGATTTCATCGCTCAGCTTCACACCGCCTTCAGCAAAGAATTTAATGCCGTTATCGGAATAAACATTGTGGGAAGCAGAAATCATCACACCGGCAGACAAACGCAAAGCACGGGTCAGATACGCTACGCCCGGGGTTGGCAGAGGGCCGGTTTGAATAACGTTGACACCGGCGGCAGTAAAACCGGCAATCAGCGCAGCTTCCAGCATATAGCCTGAAATACGCGTGTCTTTGCCGATTAAGACAGTCGGTTTAATTTCACCTTCATGCTGTACCAAAACCTGACCTGCCGCATAGCCTAATTTCAAGACAAAATCAGGATTAATAGGAAACTGACCAACTTCGCCACGCACACCGTCAGTACCGAAATATTTTTTTGCCATGAGATAACTCCGTGATTGTTTTGTCGTATGTGAATATTGTTGAACTTCTTTAAAAGAATCTTGATTGTATTCGAAGGCCGTCTGAATCTTTCAGACGACCCTTGATCATGAGAATAATTTACTACTTCAGTATTATAGCAAGATCCGGATTTCCTGCACGAAAAAAGCGCATCCTTTTGCAGAATGCGCCTTCTATTCGAGATTTAAAATCAAATCTTAGAATTTAGCACCAGACTGATTAGCCATGTAATCAACTGCAGCTTTCACTTCATCATCGCTCAGGCTACCGTTACCGCCTTTGGCAGGCATTGCATTAAAGCCTTCGAGTGCGTGTTTGTGCAGGGTGTCTTTACCTTGTTTGATACGAGGAGCCCAGTCTTCTTTTTTACCTACATGAGGAACACCTGGAACTGCACCACCGTGACATGCTTGGCAGTTGGCTTCATAAACTTTTTTGCCGTCTGCGCCACCGGCTGCTGGAGCTGCCGCACCTTTGTCATCTGCTTTGGCCGCATCTGCTTTAGGGGCTTCTGCAGGAGCTGCACCTTCAGCCGCCGGAGCTGAAGCGGCTTCACCGGAAGCGGCTGCATCGGCAGGAGCTGCGGCATCAGGATCAGGGAAAGTACCGCCGGCTTTGTTGGCCATGTAAGTAATGACGCGTTTCAATTCTTGATCGGTCAAATCAGCCGCACCGCCTTTGGCAGGCATTGCGTTGAAACCATTCAGAGCGTGTTGGAACAAGGTATCGAAACCTTGGGCAATGCGAGGCGCCCAATCGCCTTTGTTTTCAAATTTAGGCGCTTTGGGAACGATGCTGTCCGCTGCGTGACATTGAATACAGATTTTATTGAAAATCTGGTCGCCTTGACGCTCGCCGACTGGAATACCATCGCCCAATTTCAGTTGGCCGACTGGCTGGATACGGGTTTGAGTTGCAGCTTCGGTTGTTTCGGCAACATCGCCGAATGAACCGCTTCCCGCCAGTTTGATCAGGAAGTAAATCACTGCAATGACAATAACGATACCGCTCACAAGGGTGAACAATGCAGAGCCTTGGGCTTTGTGGTCGCGGAGTTGTTTCATTTGGTAGGCCTCGCCGTTAGGTTAGGTTGTGCTGTAAGTTATAGTTTATGTGTTAAACGCAATTAACAATATTTTGCTGGATTATACTGAATTCGCAAAGGCTTTCCAATCCATCTTGAGAAAAAGATACGCAAAAATCCTCAAAAAGACCGTCTGAATTCTGTAAACCTTTGTAGTTAATTGATTATTCTAGCCATGCAAAAAAGTGACCGCCAATGCCACTTTCAGACACTTTCAAGATAAACTTTGCCAATAAAGCCAATATGCGTTAACCTTACGGCTTCCGCACCCATAGCTCAGTTGGAAGAGTGTCAGTTTCCGAAGCTGGAGGTCACAGGTTCGATCCCTGTTGGGTGCGCCAATTATAAAGAGGCCGTCTGAAAGATGAAAATTTTTCAGACGGCCTTTTGATTTACTTCAAATAAAACTACATTCAATTTCAGATTGAACGGCTATTGCAACACTTTGGCAAATGCCTCGGCCACATAATCGATATTCGATGCATTCAAACCAGCTACACACATCCTGCCCGAATCCAGCAGATAAACGGCAAACTCGTCGCGCAGGCGGTGTACCTGCTCTACGGTCAGGCCTGTATAGCTGAACATGCCGCGCTGTTTGATGAAATAGCTGAAATCGCGATTGGGAATTTTGGCCGTCAAAACATCATAAAGTTTCTGACGCATGGCACGGATGCGGTCGCGCATGGCGTAAACCTCGTTTTCCCACAAAGCGCGCAGCTCCTCGCTATTCATCACATCAGAAGCGATGTATGCGCCATGCGCGGCAGGGCTGGAATAAATGCGGCGGACGGTAAATTTCAACTGTCCAAACACCAGTTCTGCTTCTTCCTTATTAGGACACACTACGCTCAAACCGCCGACACGCTCGCCGTACAGCGACAGGTTTTTCGAGAAAGAGTTGCTGACAAACAAAGGCAGACCCATTTCGACGGCTTTATGGATTGCATAGGCATCACTGTCTAAATCTTCGCCGAAACCTTGATAGGCAATATCCATAAACGGAATCAGCTTGTGCATTTTGATAATGTCCAACACCTCATCCCATTGCGCTTGCGACATATCTACGCCGGTCGGGTTTTGACAGCATGGATGTAAAATCAAGACGCTGTTTTCCGGCAATGTTTTGAAAAACGCAGTCATCTCTTCAAATTTCACGCCGACGGTTTTAGAGTTGTAATAAGGATACGTCCCCACTTCAAAACCTGCACCTTCAAAAATACCTTTATGGTTGTCCCAAGTCGGATCGCTGACATAGGCTTTTGCATCAGGGAACCAACGGTGCAAAAAGTCGGCACCGACTTTCAACGCCCCTGAGCCGCCTAAAGTCTGTACGGTCGCAACGCGCCCTTCTGCCAATGCCGGATTATCCTTGCCAAACAACAAACGCTGAACGGCACTCCGATAAGTGTCCAAACCTTCCATCGGCAGATAAGGAGATGGTCGCGGTACAGCCGCACGCTCTGCTTCTGCTCGGCGGACAGATTCCAAAACCGGCATTTTGCCTTCGTCATCAAAATAAATGCCGATGCTCAAATTGACTTTTTCAGGGCGCTCGTCGCGCTTGAAGGTTTCAACCAAACTCAAAATCGGGTCACCCGGATAATACTCGACATGACGGTACATGGTGCTTCCTTTGTTTTCAGACAGAATTGATGCAAATTGTGGCACTAAAAGTCCTTATTTGCAAAATCAGGCCGTCTGAAAAATTCAGACGGCCTGATTATTTTTAAACGCTACCAATCTACTCGTTTCAAATCGTTTTGTGCCAATACATCCGCATGCTCGCTGCGGCTTTGATATTCCCTGTCCTGCAAAATGCGGCGGGCGACATAATTTAAATGCAGTTTAGCCGCTTCCGCCGCCTCGGCCGGTTTGGCCTGGGCAATGGCTTCAAAAATAGCACGGTGCTGGGCAATCAGCGTCGGGCGCGGGTCTTCGGTTTGATGGATATAGATAATGCCGCTGCGTGTTTGCTGATAAAGCATTTTGAGCAGGCTGCTGGAAAGATGGCTGAACAGGATATTGTGTGCAGCATCGGCAATGGTTTGATGGAAGCTGACGTCTGCTTCGGCTTGATGCTCCAAATTTCCGCTTTCACAGGCCGTTTCAAACTTCTGCCGCCAGAAATCAATGCGTTTCAAATCGGCATCAGTCCGTCTTTCGGCGGCCAGCGCCGCCATACAGCCTTCAACGTGACAGCTGAAATCAAATACGTCTGTTTCCCAATTGGTATGTTTGCCGAGCAATTCCTGCCAACTTTGCAAAAAATCCTGTTGCGGCTTGACGGAAACATAATAGCCATCGCCCTGCCGCGCTTCCAAAACCTGCTTGGCAATTAAAATATTCAACGCCACCCTGACCGACGGACGCGACACGCCGAATTCTTCCGCGAGTGTACGTTCGGGAGGCAATTTACTGCCTTCTTCATAAATGCCGGTCGCGATACGTTCTTCTAAAACGGCTAAGACCTGATCACTGATTTTTTGAGGACGAACCAATTTCGTCATGTTGTATTCCTGATGATTGAAGGACAGTTGTATTCAAACGGCCATAAATTGGATTGACCAATTAGCCGCCCATTCTAATCAATCCCCTATTTTTTCGTCAAGAAATGCCATTCTCCCCATTGTAAGCAGTTTAATTCAAACACATTCATTTTTATCAAGTAACCTCACCAATGCCTTCAAATCAATATTTTGGTATGACCAATCTCAATAAACAACCTATGCGCCCAAAATCTGAAAATATTGATTTAGATTAAAATCCCACTGCTTCTATTTAACTAGACTTTATGTATAATGCTTAGGTATTAGTTAACATAATTCCTAATAATAGAGAGAAACGATATGAAATACCCACCATTACTTATATTACCCATTGCCTTAGCCGTATCCCAAGCATGGGCAGATACTAACCCTGCACCTGAAGAAACGGTTACCCTTTCCCCTGTCACCGTCACCGGCACACAACAAGAAAAAGCCAATCGCGTTACTTTCAACCCCAAAGCTGCTTTACAACCCCTCCCTGCCGGAGACGGGGCAGACCTTTTACAATCCGTGCCCAACATGAGCATCATC
Organism: Neisseria sp. 20925_1_37; assembly: GCF_041433255.1. Classification (NCBI taxonomy): domain Bacteria; kingdom Pseudomonadati; phylum Pseudomonadota; class Betaproteobacteria; order Neisseriales; family Neisseriaceae; genus Neisseria; species Neisseria sp. 20925_1_37. The sequence goes on from NZ_JAPWBC010000014.1 coordinate 32,486, forward strand.
CGCAAAGGCGGCAGCTCGGGCGATCCGTTATTTCGCGGTTTGGGCGGCTCGCGCCTCTCCGTCAATGCCGACGACCAGTTTATTTATGGCGGTTGCGGTATGCGCATGGACCCGCCGACCGCCTATATCCACCCAAATTCATTTGATAAAGTCGTGGTCACCAAAGGCCCACAAACCGTTACCCAAGGCATGGGTTTGGTCAGCGGCTCAGTGCAATTTATCCGTAAAGATCCTGATTTCACTGAAAAACCTTACAACATCAATGCCACTCTGACAGCAGGCAGCAACGACCGCCTTGACGGCTCGCTGGAAGCCGAGTTTGGCGGCAAATACGGCTATGTCCGTACCAATATCTCCCATAACGAAGCCGACGATTACAAAGACGGCGACGGCAACCGCATTCACTCCAACTTCAAACGCGACAGCCAAATGTTGCAACTGGGTATTACCCCGACAGAAAACACCACCATTGCCGGCACATACGAACGCAGCAGAGCCAAGGTTGCCTACGCCGACCGCATGATGGACGGCAGCAAATTCGACCGTGATGCATGGAATATCCGTTTTACCCAACGCAACCTCACCCCATGGTTCAGCGAGTTGGAACTGCGCTACGGTAAAAGCGAAATCGACCACGTGATGGACACATACAGCCTGCGTACCATCCGTAACCCTGCCGGCATGCAGATTAAAAATGCCAACAACCCTAAACGCAATACCGATACAGGCCGTCTGAAAGCCACTTTCGACTGGGACAAGCTCAACCTGCAAACCGGTTTGGATTATCTGGACGACGTCCACGTCGCACGCATGGAGCGCGGCGGCGACGGCTACAGCCACAAGCCTTACATGCCCAACCAAAGTTTCAAACAATGGGGTATTTTCACCGAAGCCTCTTGGCAGCAAACCGACAATCAACGCTGGGTAGCAGGTTTGCGCCATGACCAAGTCAAAGCGCATTACGATACCGCGCGTGTGACCGACCCCGTTTTGAAACATCAAAAATTCAATTTGAACTCAGGCTTCCTGCGTTGGGAAAGAAATACGGACAACGGCCTGAAATACTATGCCGGATTCGGCATTGCCGAACGCGCGCCTGACTACTGGGAACGCCTGCGCTCCGAACACAAAGCCATCCGCGCAGAGCAAAACCGCCAAATCGATGCAGGCATCATCTGGAAACGTCCTAACCTCCACGCATCCGTATCCGTATTCGGCAGCAACATCAAAGACTTCATCATGATGGAGCGCCAAGGCATGAATTTCAACGTGCGCAACATCAACGCTTCACGCTTTGGCGGCGAAGCCGAAGTCAAATGGACATTTGCGCCTAACTGGGAAGTCGGCACCAGCCTCGCCTACACCCACGGCAAAAACCGTACCGACGGCAAACCTTTGGCACAAACGCCGCCGCTCGAGTGGAACAACACCCTTGCCTTTGACAACGGCAAATTCAGCGCAGGCGCATTATGGCGCGTCGTGGCCAAGCAAAACCGTTACAGCAAAGGCCAAGGCAATATCGTCGGCCAAGACATCGGCGCCTCTTCGGGCTTTGGCGTACTTTCGCTCAATGCCGGTTGGAAATTCAGCAAATACGCCACATTGCAAGGCGGCGTGGACAACGTGTTCAACAAAACCTATGCTGAATTCGTCAGTCGCGGCGGCGACCCGTCTGCCGGTACCCAAACCATGCGCGTGAACGAACCCGGCCGTACTGCATGGCTGAGACTGCAAGCGAAGTTCTAACCAACCTCGCACATCTATAAAAAGGCCGTCTGAAAAATGTTCAGACGGCCTTAATATTTTTCATGATGTTTTAAACAAACAGCTCGGCGAAGCAATGCAACGCCGGACTGTCTGCCCACTATCGGATTAAATCAAACCCAAAGAGTTGATGAACACCACAACAATCGCAATCGGCGCAAGATAGCGAAGCGCACCCAGCCACAGGTAAAGCAGCTGTTTCGGCACGGTACTGCCCATGCCCGCATCGCGCAGGACGGACTGTTTGTCCTGAATCCATGACGTAAACACGGCAACACTCAAAGCACCGATCGGCATGATGACGGCGGAAATGATGAAATCCCACAAGTCAAAAATGGTTTTGCCGAAAATTTTAAACTCGCTCCATACGCCGAAAGACAGCGCCGAAGGAATACCGACTATGAAAATCGCAATACCGATTATCCAAGTGTGGCTGCTGCGCTTTTTCTCGTCTTGGCGGATGGTTGCCGCAATCACGGTTTCCAGCATGGAAAATGCGGAAGTCAGCGTTGCAAAAACAACCAACAGCATGAATACGGCGAATAAATAAGTACCCATCGGCATTTTCATGAAAACCGCAGGTAACACGACAAAAATCAGGCCGGGGCCTTGGCCTGGTTCAAAACCGAAGGCAAATACCGCAGGGAAAATCACCAAACCGGCCAGCAATGATACAAACAGGTTCATCCACATAATCGTATGGCCGGAGCGGAACATATCCTGATCCTTACCCAAATACGAAGCATAGGTAATCATCGCAGACACGCCGATACTCAAGGCAAAAAATGCCTGACCCAAAGCAGTCAGCATCGTGCCCGGTTTCAAATACGACCAATCCGGTTTCAACAAGAATGCCACGCCCTCCATTGCGCCGGGCAAGGTCAGCGAACGGACAGCCAGTGCGATAAAGAGGATAAACAAACCCGGCATCAACACGCGGTTAGCCTTTTCAATGCCGTCTGAAATGCCGCCTTTAACCACCCAAATGGTAATCAGCATGAACAAGCCTTGGTAAAACAGCGAACCAAACGGTGAAGAAATCGTGTTGCCGAACAAGGCTTCAAAGTCTGCGCCGGCATGAATTTCGCCGGTAAAGCTGTGCACGACGTAGTGCAACACCCAGCCGCCGACCACGCTGTAAAACGACAGCAAAATAAAACACGCGGCCACACCCATGCGGCCGACCCACGGCCACTGCGAACCCGGGCGCAATACTTTAAAGGAATCAATGGCGTTTTTACCGCCTGTACGGCCGATGTAAAACTCGGCCAGTTGAACCGGTAAAGCCACCAAAATGGTGAAAATCAAAAACAAAAGAAAGAATACGGCGCCGCCGTTGGTACCGGCTGTATAAGGGAATTTCCAAATTGCACCCAAACCGATGGCCGAGCCTGCCGCAGCAAGCACAAAGCCGATTTTGGATGACCAAGACGAATGATTGCTCATGATGTAAGATTAAGAAACGTGAAGATGCCGAATTGTAACAGGGTGAAGTCAAGCCGTGAGTGGCCGGCAGACCGCCGATAAGCAATTCGCACGGATGGTGCGTGCTTACCAAGCAAATTAGCATGATTTTTTGATAATTAAATTTTTAATAGCACAAATTTTATTTTTATATTCTAAATTTGATGGTTTATTTTAAAAATAAGCATATAAAAAGCCGTCTGAAACCTTGTTTTTAAGGTTTCAGACGGCCTTTATCCTTAAGCCGCTTTATTTTTTCATGGCATCGGTCATAACTTTGACATTGTAGCGGTACATGCCGATGTAGCTGTTGGCCGGTGCGCCACCCAATGCATCAGAATACAGGCGGCCGCTGACATTGACGCCGGTTTCTTTGGCAATACGGTCAATCATGCGCGTGTCTTTGATGTTTTCAGTAAAGACGGCTTTAATACCCTCGCGTTTGATTTGGCGGATAATGGAAGCCACTTGTTTGGCAGACGGCTCGGCTTCGCTGCTCACGCCTTGAGGGGCGATGAATTCAATATTGTAGCGTTTGCCCATGTAAGAAAACGCATCGTGTCCGGTCAAAACTTTACGCTTGGCGGCAGGTACGGCATTAAAGGCAGCCTGCGCATCGCTGTGCAGTTTTTTCAGCTGCATTTGATAGTTGCCCAAACGTTGCTGATAGTAGGTTTTGCCTTCAGGGTCGGCTTGAATCAGCGCATTGGCAACGTTTTGCGCATAAGTACCCATCAGGACGGGGTCGGTCCAAACGTGCGGGTCAAACTCGCCGTGATCGTGATGATGGCCTTCATGATCGTGGTCATGATGATGGCCGCCCTCTTCTGCTTTCAAAGCCTGAATGCCTTTGGTCGCTTCGGCAAAAGGTACTTTACTCTGTTTGACTGCACGCTGTACATCGGCGGCTTCCAAGCCCAAGCCGTTGAGCAATACCAATTTGGCACTGCGGATTTTTTTGATGTCGCCACTGGTCATGTGGTAGGCATGGCTGTCTTGGTTGGGGCCCACCAAGCTTTGAACGGCCACACGGTCGCCACCAATCTGTTTGGCCACGTCGCCCAAAATGCTGAAGCTGGTGACAACAGGCAGCGGAGCGGCATAAGCTGCACCGGTCAATAATGCGGCAACGATGCCGAGTTTCCAATGTTTCATATTCTCTCCAGTGATATAACGTAACATTAACATCATCATAAAACAGACCGCCTGATTATTCAAGCGGCCGTCTGAAAAATCATGCCGTGCGATGTTTCTTGCGGCGCAGCCATTTTGCCAAAATGCCGCCTTCCCAACCGAACACGACGGAAATCAGGTAAAGCGTGCCGCAGCATAAAATAATCGCCGGGCCGGACGGGATTTCGATATGGTAGGAAAACAACAGTCCTGCCAAGCCGCAAAGCAAAGCCAATGCTACAGACAAAATCATCAACCAACCCATGCTTTTCGCCCACAGTCTGGCGGTAATCGCAGGCAACATCATCAATCCGACTGACATCAGCGTACCCAATGCCTGAAAACCGGCAACCAGATTCATCACAACCAGCACCAAAAACAGCACATGCCAAAAGCCGCCCTTACCGCCGACAGCCTTGAGGAACAAAGGGTCTATGCTTTCCAACACCAGCGGACGGAACATGACCGCCATCAGCAAAATAGTGACGCTCGCAGAAACGGCAATCAGCTGCAAAGCCGGAATATCCACTGCCAATACCGAGCCAAACAGCAAATGCAGCAAATCGACGCTGCTGCCGTTTTTGCTGACCAAAACCACACCGATGGCGAGGCTGCTCAAATAAAATGCGGCAAAGTTCGCGTCTTCTTTCAATGAAGTAAACCGGCTGACCAAACCTGCCAACAAAGCCATTAGCAAACCGGCCGCAAAACCGCCGACGCTCATCGCAGGCAAACTCAAACCGGCAAACATATAGCCAATGGCCGCACCGGGCAAAACTGCATGGCTCAAGGCATCGCCCACCAAACTCATGCGGCGCATCACCAAAAACACACCGACAGGCGCCGCACTCAATGCCAGGCAGAAAATCGATGCCAGGGCATAACGCATAAAGTCAAATTCGGCAAACGGCGCGACGACCAAATCATATAAATCCATGTTTTATCGCTTTTTTATTAATCTCTGAAAGCCTTAGGCCGTCTGAAAAATACTTACTTTCAGACGGCCTTGTCCATTAAACCGCGCACCAATCGGCCGCTTCCTGTTTCTGCATCATTCGGTTTGCCTGTGCCAAAAACTCATCGGTCAACACATTTTCAGTCGCACCGGCAGTCACTTTTTCACGCGCCAAAAGCAGCGTGTTGGCAAAATATGCCCTCACCTGCTCGTAATCATGCAACACGGCAATCACTGCCTGACCGTCCTGATGGCACTGGCGCAAAACTTCCAACAGCGCATAAGTCGTCCGCGCGTCCACCGCGTTAAACGGTTCGTCCAGCAACAAAAATTTGGCATCCTGCACCAGCATCCGCGCAAACAATACGCGTTGGAACTGGCCATTGGACAAATGCGCAATTTGGCGCGTGGCAAAATCCTGCATTTCCACGCGTTCCAAAGCCGCCATCACGCGCTTTTTCTGCGCCGCGTTCACACGCCCGAAAAAGCCGATTTCATACCACAGCCCCATCGCCGCCAGTTCAAACACCGTCATCGGCTGGCTGCGGTCAATATCCGACTGCTGCGGCAGATAGGCAATGTCCTTGCGCGCCATATTTTCATAGCGCACGCTGCCCGTGTCCGTCTTCTGCAAGCCCATAATGGCTTTGAGCAAGGTCGATTTGCCCGCGCCGTTCGGCCCGAAAATCGTCCACATCTTGCCATCTTCAAACACCATATCGACATGGTGCACCACCGGCCTGCGCTGATAGCTGACCGTCAGATTCTCCACCACGATACTCATGGCGATACCGCCCAAAAATACACAGCCCACAACGCCGCCAATGCGACAAGCGCAATCAGCAGCCTTTGCAGCAATCCGGTCAACAATACAGAATTCATAAGCCTAAAACCGCCCTTGCCCGAATACGGACAACAGGCCGTCTGAAAGAAAATTAAAACATTAAAATGATACTGTATAACGTTAACCCTGTAAATTTCTTTCGTTTTCAGACGGCATCGGGCAAAAGGCCGAATATCGGTTACAATCCATTTTTTATTTGATGATTGTCCTATGTCTATTCCACTCTTAAACGAAAAACTCAATACCGAAACCGCCCGCATTTCATGGGAAGAGCTACAATCCCACTTCGCACGCGGTGCCGCCGTCTATGTTGCGCCCGATTTGGATTTGATTGCCGTCGCCCGTCATGTTGCTGAAGATGAAGCCGCGCCATTGAAACAATGGATGGAACAAGGCAAATTCGGTGCCGTCAGCGATGATATGGCGCGCACATTTTTAGCGGATAAGCAGGAAATGTGGGCGGTTGTCGTGGCGCCGTGGGTATTGGTACAGCCCTGCAAAGACTGATAAGGCCGTCTGAAAAAACAAAACCGGAACATTTCCCATGTTCCGGTTTTGTTTTTTCAGACGGCCTATTGCAAAGTAAAGCCTGCTTTGAATTCAAGCTTCGGCACCCCGATAACGAAACGTTTGCCGATGCTGTCTTCAAACTCATACGCGCCTTCGATGCTGCCCCAAGGCGTGCTGATTTGCGAACCGCTGTTGTACTCATAAGCTTCGCCCGGGTACAAAACAGGTTGCTCTTCAATCAAGCCGGCATGACCGACCTGCTCTGTCTCACCGTGTCCGTCGGTGATTTCCCAAAAACGCTGACGCAAAGTAATGATTTCATCACTGCGGTTGCAGATGGTAATCAGATAATTGAAGGCGTAGCGGTCGCGATAGACGTCGCTCTGACCGGCCATATAACGCGGCTCCACGTTAATCTCGATTTCATTCATAATTGTTTACCCCGTATGGTATTTATTTTATTTCAATCCGGATAATTCCGGCGTATCCGCCCTATTTTTGCAAAGAGTCGAAACACTTAAAATGCATCACGCGATCCAATAAAGCAGGCCCAAGACCATCAAGGTCATCACAGCCGCAATCAAATCATCAAGCATAATGCCTAAACCTCCATGAATCCACTGGTCAAACCATTTGATCGGCCATGGTTTCAACGCATCAAACAAGCGGAAAATAACAAAAGCCGCCAGCCACCAGCTCCATTTGAACGGAATCAGCGACAGCACCAGCAGCATCGCGACAATTTCATCCCAGACGATACCGCCGTAATCCTGAATACCCAGCTCCCTCTCGGTATAACCGCAAATGCGGATACCCCAAAAAAACAAGGCGATACACAATAAAAGCAATATCCAGCCGTCTATGCCCAACAGGCACAATACAAAAGCCAGAGGTAATGCTGCCAGCGTTCCGGCCGTACCCGGCGCAACCGGCGACAAGCCGCTGCCGAAACCGAATCCTAAAAAACACAATGGTTTGTGCAACAGCCAAGAAAAAGTAGGTTTACGTTCAGCCAAAATGATCAAATCCTAAAGAAGTCAGTTCCAATACGCCGCCTTCGGCATCCAAAATATTCAGACGGCCTGAGTCAGTAATTTTACCAATTCGGGCGACCGGTACGCCACTTTGTTCCGCTGCCTGACAAACGCGTTCCCTGTCTTCTGGAGCAGCAGTAAAAATCAGTTCGTAATCATCGCCGCCGGCCAATACTGCCGACAACCATTGTTCGCGCGACAAAACGTTTTTCAATTCAGGCAACGACGGCACACAATCGGCAAATATTTCCGCCCCGACAGAAGAGGCTTTTAAAATATGCCCCACATCTTGAGCCAGGCCGTCTGAAACATCTTGCGCGGCATGGGTAAACAGCAACAATGCCTGACCCAATGAAACGCGCGGTTCCGGACGGAGCAATTTATCATCGCAAACCGCCATAATTTCAGACGGCAATTGATAACGCCCCAGATGTTTGTTCAACGCAGCGGCAGCCAAACCCAACCGACCCGATACCCAAATATCGTCACCGACTTCGGCCGCATCACGCCGCAGGGCACGCCCTGTCGGAACTTCACCTACTATCGTTACATTAAAGACCAAATCGCCTTTGGTGGTATCGCCACCAATCAACACCGTATCAAAACGCGCGGCCAAAGCAAAAAAGCTATCGCAAAAACGTTTAAGCCAGTCTTGATTCAATTCAGGCAAGGCAGCACTGAGCAACACCCAACGTGGCTTGGCACCCATAGCGGCCATATCGGATAAGTTTACTGCAAGCATTTTCCATGCCAAATCTTCAGGCGAAATATCTTCAAAAAAATGTCTGCCCTTAACCAACATATCAGCGCTAAAACATAAATCAAATCCGTTACTTGGGCGAATAATAGCGGCATCGTCCCCTATGCCCAAAATCAGACCTTCCGATTTTTGTCGCTGCAAATATTGTCTGATAAAGTCAAATTCCGTCATATTTATCCAATATAACTATAACTTAGATTACTATATCTAATTTTGTGCCAGCCTGATGTTTGCCTGTTAACACGTCAAACATCAAACTTCCATATTATTTAGATATAAAACTCAATAAGTTAAAGGCCGTCTGAAAATATAGATTTCAGACGGCCTCATGTTTTCAAACCACTCTGAGCAGGTAGATTTACAGATAGACGATTTCGCCTGTCCGCCCCCTGCTCTCTTGACTTGCCCACCAAATAAATTGCGGCAGGATATCTTCGTAGTTTTTACGTTCACTTTTCGATTCGCCCGGATGAGATTTGATACGTTGCGGCGAATTAATGGCACCCGGCACCAAAACATTAGCACGCAGGTTGTCAAAACGTTCCCACTCGTCCGCGGCCACTTTACACAAATAATTAAGCGCAGCTTTGGAGGCACCGAAACCGCCCCAATAAGCTTGCGGTTTTTCGCCGTGACTTTCGCCGACAAAAATCACAGAAGCGTCTTCGGATTGCTTCAAAAATGGAAACAGCGCACGGGTCAAGCCCATAGGCGCAACGGTATTGATGCGGTATTGATTGACCCATTCCGATACGGTTTGGAAGTCCAATGGCGACAAGGCATAGAAATAACTGGCACAATGCACCACGCCATCCAATTTTCCGCCGGTTGCTTCATCAATAGTTTCCGCGAATTGCTTAAACTCTTTCTCCTCCGCGCTCATCAAATCAAAGCAGATAGCAAACGGCTCAGGGCTGCCCGCAGCCACAATGGCATCATATACTTTTTCCAAACGCTTTTGATGACGCGCCACCAAAATGACAGTCGCTCCAGCAGCCGCATAGGCTTTAGCAACCTGTTCGCCCAAGCCTTGGGATGCGCCGGTAATCAAGATGGTTTTGTTCGCTAATGTCGTCATGACTTTTCCTTGAACTTTATGGTTTCGGATATTGTATCGGCTTGGTAAGTTTTGTAAAGTCAAAAAGGCCGTCTGAACATTCAGACGGCCTCAGTTTATTCAACCCGCAAATCCAGCATAAGCTTTTCAGCCGCGGCAAAGCCCGACTGAACCGCAGCCTCCAATGTTGCCGGATAGCGCGGATGGAGATAGTCGCCGGCCGGATAAATACGGCGATGGTGCAACCATGAGAAATCAGGTTGTACAAAATCAACCGTTGCCGCCGTAGTCGCGCGTTTTTCCGTAATAATGCGTACGGCTTCAGGCTTACCCAAATCCGGACAAATCCGCTTAATGTCCGCATGAACTTTCTCGGCCAAATCTTTATCCTTCCAAGCATCGGTGCAATCGGAAACGCTGATGACAACCGCGACTTCATTATCCGGTAAACCCAATGCCCCCCGATGCAGCACCCATTGCGCCGTACCATCAGAAAACCCGGTTAAAGGTGCAGGCAGTTTGACTGCTTGGGCATAACGCAAATAAACCGTGGTAATCGCATGATAGTGCAACGATTGATAGGCCGTCTGAATATAGTCAGGCGTATCTTCAGGCAAAAGCGCGTCAACATGATATGGCGCAACAGCCAAAATCACCGCATCAAATACTTCACCATTGATTTCAATTCGGCCATCAATATGATGGTTCAAATGTGAAACACGAGTTTCAAGATGTATCTTTGCACCATGCGTGAGTAGGAAAGCCAAAGCCGGTTCGGCTACGATCCGCCCTAAATCCTGCTTAGGAAAAAGATAATCGCTGTTCTCCTTTTCAGACCATACGCCATCATTCAATACATTACATAAAATACGCAACGATGCCTGTTCTAACGGCGTATTTAAAGCACCCCAAACCAAAGGTTGCCAAAATTGGCCAAGCAGACTGCGGGGAACATTTCGTGTTCTCAACCACTTTGCAACCGTCAAATCGGTTTTATGATGAGCTGCCCAACGTCGCAATGCCAACATATCCGACAGCAATTTGATTTTCAATGAAAAAGAAAGATTTTTAGCACGCAGGATAGCGACAAGCAAATGCCAAGGCGCAGGCAGAGTGGCCGTCTGAAACTGTAATCCCTCATGAATGTACCATTGCAAAGGCTGGCGTAAAAAGGCTGATTCAGGTTGAACGCCAATATGTTGCATCAAAGTTTGAACACCATGATACGCGCCCAACAAGATATGCTGCCCATTATCCAAAAAGCTGAATCCATCATCTTTCCCGGACAAGACACGCGCCCTACCGCCAGCCTGTCTCCCGGCCTCAAACAAAGAAATATCTGCTCGATTAATCAGGGAAACCGCCGCAGTCAAACCTGCCCAACCGGCACCAATCACGGCAATTTTTGGACGCTTAGTATTCATGGTTTAAATCCAAACAGCCAAGTTTTCAAAGCAATACGTTTTTTATGGGGAGAAGGAATCGCAATTTTATAAGTCAAAACATTTTGCGCACCATCACGGTCAATTTCATTCAACAACGCATAATAAATAGCCGCCATAATCAGGCCGACTTTTTGCGATTTCTTATCCGCGGCCGGCAAAAGCAACATCGCTTCACGATAAGTTTCACGCGCCCTATTTACTTGAAACTGCATCAATTTTGCAAAATTGTCTGTCGGTTTGCACTGCATGATTACATTGGCAGGTACATCAAACTTCTGCATTTCCTCTATCGGCAGATAAATTCTTCCCTGTCGCGCATCTTCGCCCACATCGCGAATAATGTTCGTCAACTGCAAAGCCAAGCCCATTTTGTCCGCATATTCCAAAGTTTTTGGATTGGAAAAACCTAAAATCCGCGCAATAAGGCACCCCACTACCCCTGCAACACGGTGGCAATACAGCTTTAATTCATCAAAACCACCATAACGAGCCTGCTCCAAATCCATCTGCATACCATCAATTAAAGCTTCAAATTCATTCTTCGGCAAATCAAAATTTACCCGAATATCTTTTAAAGCCTGATGAACGGGATGCTCAGGCATCTCATTATTAAATACTTTCTCCAAATCACTGCGCCACCAATTCAACGTTATCTGAGCCACATTTGGATCGGTACAGCCATCAACCACATCATCTAGTTCACGACAAAAAGCATATAAAACAGTGATCGCATTTCTTTTTTCTACCGATAAAAAACGGAAGCCGGATAAAAAACTGGAATGGCTTTCTGCAGCCTTTTGATGACAATAATCCAAAGCAAGCACTGTGTATCCTAAAAATATCGTTATAAATAATTAGCAGGGATTTTATCTGTATTTAAAAAAGTACGCCAATATCAAAAACTCATCTTACAACAAGGCCGTCTGAAAGCTATTCTTAAGTATCTTTCAGACGGCCTAATATCCACCGTTGCCAA
>NZ_JAPWBC010000015.1:0-28092 GCF_041433255.1 Neisseria sp. 20925_1_37
TTTCCTGCCATAAAGAATTGGTTTTATAACGCAACGGAGCGTAGAAACTGTCTTTCAGACGGCCTGCCGCCAATTTCAACAATTCAGGCGTGATTTTGTCTCCTTCCCAAAACTCATAAACATATTCCTGAGTACTATTCTGCCAACTGATAGTACCAAACAGATAACGTCGGTTAGGGCTACGGTATTGTTGATTTAATTCAGTTTTTGACAGCATGGGTTTCAAGATAGTAGCCAGATAATGCTCATGCAGCCGAAATTTGGGAGTATTGATGTAGTCGGTACGGCCGTCGTCTTCACGATCGATGAGGAAAAGGATATGAGGAATTTCATATTCACTACCTTGATCATAGATACGCGAAAGTAAGTCAAAATCGGCCTGGCTTTTGATTGCAGATAACGCAGGAATTTGTGTTTTAACTGGAGTGGCTGCAGTTTGACGCTTTTCAGACTCGTAATAAGAAGGCTTACGCGCCGTTGGTGCAGCCGTGTCGGCTGTCTCAGCCTCAGGACGGCACGCTGAAAGTAAAAACAATATTGGGAGGCTAAAAGCAGGTTTCATGATGTTGTCGGTTATCCAAATCAGATGAAAGCAATATACTTATGGTAAAAATTTAAATCAAACTGTTTGTTGCCTGGATAAATCAGTTTTATCATCTGATATTAAGTAGGCCGTCTGAAACGTAATTTCAGACGGCCTTTTAGATTGTCAACACTCCTAAAATATTCATGGACCTGAATACTTTAAAACAAGTTATTGAAATTTAGAAGAAGGAAGAAGAAATAGAAAAAAACGATGAATAGGATAAGGTAAAGTAGAGTTTCCAATATTTCTTAAATATTACCATTCAGACTGTATTTTCTCCATTAATCACTATCTATTTACCATCAGTATCATCTTAGTTAAGATGTCTGAATATTGTTATAATATACCTCAATAATAACCACTATTTAGAGTAATGTGGTAAATACGTTGAAGCATCAGACAATCAACGAACATGAATGTATCCTGATCAAGTTTTCTTAAATTAATATTTAATTTGCTCATGATATTGAATAAGGACTTTACTGATGAAACCTTTTATCCTGCTGCTATCTGCAGCTTTATTGTCAACTTTTAGCCTAAATGCTTGTACGGAGAGAAATAATATGAGTGTCCAAGAACAAACAGAAGCACGTTTCAAATTGAACCCCGAGCCGAAACAACCATACAGGGTCAAGGTTAAGATTAATAATGCACCGGGGCCGATGAAACCTATAAACGATATGTATATTGGTTATGCAGCAAGAAATTGTTCTTATACCATTAGTCGGTTGGCAGGTGCGACGGCATCTCCTGAAAAAAATATTCCAATCAAAATGAATTTGGTCGGACATGATGAATACGAAGTACTCTTCTATGCTGATGCTGTACTGGATGAAGATTATTTCGGAGAAGGTGTCTGCCAATGGAAGCCTGAAAATTTTGGAGCTTCATTTAAGGCGACAGGTAAAAAGGAAGAAACTGAATTCAATATCAGCGATGTAATGGAAAATCTTGAAAAAGAAAAAACACTGACCAAATATTATTGGAAGCGAGGGTATCCGTATTATAAAAATAAAGATGGTTTACCATATGGAAGCGAAGATTCTCCTGATGTGGATTTTGGTGAAAAAAGCCTATCTGCCTATGGGGCGGGACCTCATAATGACAATGATTTTTTTAGTATCACCGTTACTCTAGAGGAAGTTAAACCATGACTCGACTAAGTAAACAACAGTATGCAGACCTTGCTCAAGATTCCTATGAAGATCGTGTGGTTACCCCCCCTAATAAAACCTTACTTATTGGTGGAAATCATTATAGAGTCCTAGCGATCCATAAAAATCCAACAACAGACTACCAAGGTGCAGTTTATCAAGATGTCCGTACCAATGAGATTGTTGTCGCCCATAGGGGGACGTCATCCGCGATGGATGCCAAAGTTGATCTGAAAATGGTCATCCATAAGGCCAATATCCAGGCAGAAGATGCAGCAAAACTAACTATGATGGCACTAAAAGAAGCAGATAAATTTCACAATAAACATCCTGAACAAAGTCAACCCAGCATTACACAAGTTGGTCATTCCCTCGGGGGGGCATTGGCTCAAATTCAATCTTATCACTTCAAGCAGGAGGGCGTCACCTTTAATGCCTATGGTGCAGCAGCGTTAAATGGAATTCCCAAAGGTGGAGATAAAGTGATCAATTATGCCTTGGCCTCAGATGTCGTATCTGCAGCAGCTCCTCATTACGGCAAAATGGTCATTCTAGCTAAACAACCAGAATTAATTATGCTGCGAGTGAATGGATACAGTAATGAAAGTACCGGCATACCTCATCTAGATACCAAGAACACTGTTTCAGCAGCCATTGGAACTGTGTGGTGGGCACACGGCATTGGTAATTTTACAGGCATTAATTCAATACTCTCAGAACGCAATTATCAGTCAGCTTTGGAATTGGCAGAACGCAATAAAAAAATGATAAATGATTATAGAGATGATGTTAATGACTACCGCAACACGTTACATAAAATAGGCAAAGGTGTAAGCGAAACCCGAGAAATATACCGGAAAATCCGGGAAAAAATTGACAGAGATCCGAACCTGATGTCTTGGAATGATAAGGAAGAGCAGTACAATTTTATGCAGACAGTTGCTTCATTTAACCCACAATCTCTTCCACCTGAGGCACAAAAACTTTTTGATTCTGTCAAAGGGCATATGACCGCTTACCATGAGAAAAACGGTTTGCCTATTGATGAAGAAAAATTCCAAAATTCCGTAATGGCTCTTACTGCTTTAGGGAGATCACAAGGAATGACTAATGCCACTCTGTTCAGTGTGAAAGGAGATCAATATCTAATTGGTGAACTCAACCCCCATCTGAATCGTGTTGGAATGCATATGAATGAATCTGCCTCTATACCAGCAGTAGAAAGTTTGAATCAAATTCAACAAGCTACACGGCAATTTGAATATGATGAACAACAAAGACAGATAGCGCAAACCCAGACACGAGGTATGAGCTTGTCGTAAAAGAAATGGACGCCAAGGCGCGGTTCGGTAACGAACTTGGACTATGATGCCACTATTTTAAAATTGGCAAATGCCTTGGGTGGAATAGAAAATGTTGGTCAAAAAGATGTCCTAAATCCGTTAGGGGACATAGGTAGTATGAAAAAAAGAAACAAAACCGTCGTAAAACCAGTCGTTATAATGAGAATTTAGTGTGCATCAATAGAGAAAAAGTCATCTGATAAATTTCAGGTGGCTTTTTTATTCTTGGATTCTATAAGTGATTGTACTACTGAGCGAAACAGAATTTAGCAGGCTAAAATACTAGCATTATAAATTTAACATAATATAAATTATGTAGTTTTTCCCTATACCTAACAATCGCCGTTGTTTATTCCTGTTTGTTAACTATTAGTTAATTTTAAAAGATTTCGTATAGTACTCCAATTTTTAGTATAAAATCAATAGGTTTTGATAGAAATTTGGCTACTTAATTTTACTGTGAACCTATCATTAATAGTAGCCTGACGAAATAGAGTAGGGCAAAGATAGTGAATTGTGCTAACTTTGTTTGAACTTATTCAAAACTGTTTAGATGGTCTTATTTCATTAATCCTATCTTTTTTCTCTCTACAAAATGCAAAGACCATTGTTGATTAGTTATTATCACTTATAACTACCGTCAATCCCTGCATTTCCGTTTCCACCGTTTCTCCTATTTTCTTGCAATCTTTCCTTAATCATGTGTGAACCTTTTCTTTTTCAGTCAATGACGTTATTTATTGGAGAAATGTTTTTCACTATCAACCTTAACAATCACTATTAAAATGCGCGCCGATGTTCTGTCTCCGCCTGTATGCAGCTTGGGCGACGGCGAGGCTGCATTCGAGCAGGTTGCGGTTTTCGTATTCGGACACGGTGTGCGGCTCGGCTTGGTTTTGTTTCCAAAGCCTCAGTTGGGCGATAGCGCGGCGCAGGTCGGTATCGTTGCGGAGAATGCCTAGATGGTGTTGGTTGAAGGCTTGCAGGACGGGGCGGCTGAATGTGTTTTGGAGGTCGTCTGAAAAGATGCCTGCTTCAGCGGAGAGGTTTTCAGACGACCTTTTGGACGGTGCGGTTTGGAACGCTTGTCCGTCCGCGATGGTTTGGGCGGCAAGTCTGGCGGTCACGACGCATTCGAGCAGGGAGTTGCTGGCGAGGCGGTTGGCTCCGTGCAGCCCTGTGCAGGCGGTCTCGCCCAAGGCGTAGAGCTGCGGCAGGGAGGTTCTGCCGCAGGGGTCGGTTTGGATGCCGCCGCAGGTGTAGTGTTGCACGGGGCGGACGGGGATGGCTTGGCGCGTAATGTCCAAGCCGCATTGGGACAGGCAGTGCCGATGGATGGAAGGGAAATGCTGACGGACGAACGCTGTGGGTTGATGGCTGATGTCGAGCGAGACGAAGTCTTGCGTTTGTTTGGCGATTTCGGCGGCGATGGCGCGGGCAACGATGTCGCGCGGCGCGAGTTCAGCGCGGCGGTCGTAATGCGGCATAAACCGTTCGCCCGATTGGTTGGTCAGGATGCCGCCTTCGCCGCGCACGGCTTCGGAAATCAGGAAGGTGCGGCCGTTTTCAGACGGCCTTGCTAAGCCTGTGGGGTGAAATTGGATAAATTCGAGGTTTTCGACTGCGCAGCCTGCTCGTATCGCCATGGCGATAGCGTCGCCCGTGCATTCGGGCGGCGTGGTGGTGGCGGCGTAAATCTGTCCCAAGCCGCCGCCTGCGAGTACGGTATGGCGGGCGCGGATGCGGTAGGTTTCTTGCGTTCGGCGGTCGAGGACGGTCAGTCCGCATGCCGCGCCTGATTCGGTTTGGACGTCCAACGCCATCTGCCGCTCGCAAACGCGGATGTTCGGGCGGCGGCGTATTTGGGCAATCAGGCTCTGCATGACGGCTTCGCCCGTGTAGTCGGCGACGTGGGCGATTCGGCGGCAGGTATGCCCGCCTTCGCGCGTCAGGTGCAGGCCGTTATTATTTTGGTCGAACGCCACGCCCTGCGCCAGCAGCCATTCGATTGCCGGTTTGCCCTGCGACAGGATGGTGCGGACGGCGGCTTCGTCGCACAAGCCCGCGCCCGCTTCCAAAGTATCGGCAACGTGTTTTTCGATGTCGTCCTCTCCCGACCACGCCGCCGCAATCCCGCCTTGCGCATGACGGCTGGCGGTGTCGTCCAGCCGGTTTTTGCACAAAATGACGATGCGGAACGATTCAGGCAGCGACAGGGCGAGCGTCAATGCCGCCAGCCCGTTTCCGGCAATCAATACGTCGCAATCGGTTTGCATGGTGTTGTCCTTGTTTGAGAGGTCGTCTGAAACGGCAATATGGACGGCAAATCAGGCAGGGCCCATGCCGTTGAACACATCTTTTTTCTTCAGCCCTGCCGCGAAGTCGAGCATACGCTGCAAAGGCAGTTTGGCGGCTTCGCCCAGCTTTCTGTCCATCAGGATTTCGTTGTGCCCGCTTGTCAGGGCGTGTTTGATGCCACCCAGCGAATTCATCGCCATCCACGGGCAGAACGCGCAGCTTTTGCAGCTTCCGCCGTTGCCCGCCGTCGGCGCGGCGATAAATTCTTTATCGGGCGCCTGCTTTTGCATTTCGTGCAGGATGCCCAAATCGGTCGCCACAATGAATTTTTTTTCGGGACGAGATACGGCGGCTTTGAGCAATTTGCTGGTCGAGCCGACCACGTCACCCAGTTCGATGACGCTTTGCGGCGATTCGGGATGAACCAGTACCACCGCGTCGGGATGCTCCGCCTTCAACGCCGCCAGCTCCTGCCCTTTGAATTCGTTGTGGACGATGCACGAACCCTGCCACAGCAGCATATCCGCACCCGTTTCGCGGCGGATGTAGTCGCCGAGATGGCGGTCGGGCCCCCAAATCAGCTTCTCGCCGCGCGATTTCAGATACGACACGATTTCTAACGCCACCGAAGACGTTACCACCCAGTCGGCACGCGCTTTCACGGCGGCGGAAGTGTTGGCGTATACCACCACCGTACGGTCGGGGTGTTGGTCGCAAAAAGCTGAAAACGCTTCTTCCGGGCAGCCCAAATCCAAAGAACATTCCGCTTCCAAATCAGGCATTAACACTGTTTTTTCAGGGCAGAGGATTTTCGCGCTCTCGCCCATGAAGCGCACACCCGCCACCACCAATGTACTGGCTTCGTGTTCCGCACCGAAGCGCGCCATCTCCAACGAATCGCCCACGCATCCGCCTGTTTCCAAAGCCAAATCCTGAATCAGCGGATCGACGTAATAATGTGCCACCAAGACCGCGTTTTTCTCCTTCAGCAAAGCCTTGATTTCATCTTTCAGACGGCCTGCTGTTTCGCGGTCGGGCGTGTCGGCAACCTTTGCCCACGCCTGACGGATTTGGCAGGCGGAAGTCGGCGTTTGGATGAGGGGCATATCGTAATCGAACGAACGGCGGGCGGCGGTTTGCATGAGGCTTCCTTATGGCTGGTTTTTCAGACGGCATAAAGGTTTGCTGTCTATGTTTGGAAATAGTTTTTATATTATGCTCAATTTGAGTATAATAAGCAAGGTCGTCTGAAAACCGCTTTGGTTTACAATAAGGTTTTCTCTTGAATGAAAGCCACGCATGGATGCCTATCCTGAAACAGCAGCCAATACGCAAAGTATCGTCGAGCTTGTTCCTGTACTGATCGCCATTACAAACGGCAGCTTGAGGGTTTTGACTGTTGCCCAAGGCTCGCTGCTGCCCAACGGCCTGCTTGCACCGTTTCGCCACTCCTTGCAGGCAGGGGTCAGAATGTGGGTCGCCAAGCAGACATCGCAGCCCATGGGCTATGTAGAACAGCTTTATACGTTTGTAGATACGCGCCGTCAAAACGAGCAAGGCCTGCCTGTCTTATACGTCAGCTATTTGGGACTGGTGCGCGAAGCGGCCGACAGCATCCTTCATCCCGATGCGAAATGGCAGGACTGCTACTGCTATTTTCCGTGGGAAGATTTGCGTACTGACAGCGGACAGCGCGATACCATCGTCAGCTGCCTACGCATTTGGGCAAACTCGGCGGATACGGAGGAAGTGCGCCAGAAGCGGCTCAAGCGCATTCATTTGTGCTGGGGTGTAGAACCTGAAAACTGGTCGGAAGAATACGTTTTGCAACGCTACGAAATGCTGTATGAAAGCGGCCTGATAGCGGAAGCCGCCGAGCCGCAGGCAAACTTCGACTTCGCGCTCACGGGGCAGCCCATGCTCCACGACCACCGCCGCGTACTGGCAACAGCCTTATCCCGCCTACGAGCCAAAATCAAATACCGCCCCGTGATTTTTGAACTGATGCCGCCCGAATTCACACTGCTGCAACTGCAAAACAGCGTCGAAGCCATCAGCGGCAGATTGTTGCATAAGCAAAACTTCCGCCGCCAGATTCAGCAGCAGAACCTTATCGAGCCGTCAGATACCGGCGTATCAGGCAGTAAAGGTCGTCCTGCACAGCTTTACCGCTTCCGAGATGACGTTCTGCCCGATCAGCTGATTTCTGATATTGGACTGCCGCTGGGTAGCCACTAACTGATTTTCAGACGGCCTCAAATTAAATTTTGCCCCATCAGGCAAATATCAATATTTTTTAACAAAGGAACCTTCATGTCGTCTGAAAACAATCTTCTTCCTCTACCCGATACCCTGTTGCGCCCCATGGTAGAACAAGCCTTAAGCGAAGATCTGGGTAGGCGAGGAGATATTACGTCCGCAGCTGTCATCGCTCCCGATAAAACTGCCAAACTTTTCCTGAACAGTCGTGAGGACGGCATAATCGCAGGCATGGACTTGGCGCGTCTTGCCTTTCAGACGATGAATCCGTCCGTCCGTTTCCAAGCTGAAATTCAAGACGGGCAAGCCGTTCGCGCAGGTCAGACGCTTGCCGCCGTCGAAGGAAACGCTCGCGCGCTGCTCGCCGCCGAACGCACCGCGCTCAACTACCTCACGCACTTAAGCGGCATCGCTACCGCCACCGCTCGCGCAGTAGCCGAAGTCGCTGAATACGGCACAGACATCGTGTGCAGCCGCAAAACCATCCCCCTGCTGCGCGTCCTGCAAAAATACGCCGTCAGAGCAGGTGGGGGAGTGAACCACCGCATGGGCTTGGACGACGCCATCCTCATCAAAGATAACCACCTTGCCTATTGCGGCAGCATCGCCCAAGCTGTGCAGCAGGCAAAACAGGCGGTCGGACCGTTGACCTGCGTGGAAATCGAAGTGGACACATTGGCACAACTGGACGAAGCCATCGCGGCGGGCGCGGAACGGATTTTGCTGGATAATATGGACGACGAAACTTTGAAAGAAGCGGCAAACCGCTGCCACACACAAACCGCCCACCCACACACCGTCTATTGCGAAGCATCGGGCGGCATCGGTTTTGACCGCCTGAAACGCGTGGCGCAAACCGGCGTGGACGGCATCGCCCTCGGCTATCTGACCCACAGCAGCCATTCGTTGGATATAGGATTGGATTTCGTGGCTTAAATTTCGAGTTTGCTATAAAGCAAAGGCCGTCTGAAATATAGACGTTTTATTTTCAAGCAGCCTTTTTGCTTCCAAAGCAGAAGATATAAAAATTATGCAGGTTAGCTTCAACCTTCATATAACATGAAAGAGTAGGGCATAACTAAGCCATCATGTAAAAAGCCGTCTGAAACCCAATGTTCAGACGGCTTTTTACTCCCAAAATGATTAATTGATCATCACCATTTTCCAGTTATCCCAATGCGTATTGTCCGCCCAGGTGCAGGCATATAGGAACGGCTCATTGGGTCGAGGTAGTAGCGGTTGGTCAGGTTGCTGCCCACAAGTTCGGCGGTCAGATTTTTGCCGATTTTGTAGCGCAAATAGGCGTCCC
This sequence comes from Neisseria sp. 20925_1_37, assembly GCF_041433255.1. Taxonomy (NCBI): domain Bacteria; kingdom Pseudomonadati; phylum Pseudomonadota; class Betaproteobacteria; order Neisseriales; family Neisseriaceae; genus Neisseria; species Neisseria sp. 20925_1_37. The sequence continues at coordinate 8,950 of NZ_JAPWBC010000015.1, forward strand.
ATACGGCGACAGGCTGCCAACGCATATCGTTATGCTGGGGTTTGTGGTTGCTTCCCATATATTGGTTGAATGTGTCATAGAAGGCTTGCCATGCATCGTTGCGGTTTTCATAGACACGGCTGTGGTAATGAAGGCGCACGCCTGTTTCCAGCCTGTTGGCAAGGAAGCGGCTGCCCAATTCGACATCAATCGACCAGCGCGGTTGGAGCGCGCTTGCCAGATAGCCCGAATCGCTCAAACCTCCGTGATTGCAGACAGGGCGGCTCATGGTTTTGCCAGTTTGAGCAAAATATGTTGCATCGACATCTCCCGCAGTCACAGTCGACCATTGGAAGGTTTCGTCGCACATTTTGTTTTTCAGACTACGGAATACGTTCAGGCTGCCGAAGACGCGTCCGGTATCGAAGCGGGTGGACAGCTCGGCACCACTGCGGATTTGCCTGTCGAATTGTTCGAATTCGAGATTGTCGTCCCTGTCGATATAAATGGTTTGCCGAGAGGATCGACGAAACGGTTATATACGCCCGTCAATTAACCGACTGGTACGATGCCGTTGAGCGCGAAATGGGCATTTTGCAAACCGAACCGAAAGGCGAAGTCCGCATCAGCCTACCGACCGGTTATAGCGCGGTTGAACCGATGAAACGTACCGTGCAAACCTTACGCCATCGCTACCCAAAAATTCGCTTAATACTCAATGAAAACAACTACTTGGTGGATTTACAAAACGATACCGATATCGCTATCCGCGTTGTTTTACATCCTGACGATCCTGACAGCATCGCGCGCCCATTGGCACAATGGCAAACCTTGATTTGTGCTTCGCCAGACTATTTGCACAAACACCCCATTGCCCAGCCACAAGATTTACTCAATGCCGACTGGCTCAATCACAATAGCAATGTCCTGCTACACGCCTTCAAGTGTTTAGGGCTACCTGAAACGCTGCCCGAAAATCGCACCGATTGCCCAGATTCTTCACTGGTCGCACGCGAATATGCCTGTGCCGGTATGGGAATGACGGTGTTGCTTTCTGGCGATGTGGCACCTTTGATAGAAAATGGTCAGCTAAGTGTTGTATTACCTGAACACAAACTCCCCACCCGCACCCTTTACGCCACCACCGCACATCGCACACAATCAGCAAAAGTACGCACCGTATTGGATTGCTTAATACGTTGTTTTGGTGAAGGAAAGGGATTGATAAAAAGCGCTGAAAATTGACCGCACTTTGTTATTAAAAAGGCCGTCTGAAATTTCAAACGGCTTTTACTTTTAACGCATCCACAATCAGCTTAAACACATTGGAATGCCCGCGGCGGCTGGGGTAATAGAGGTAAAGCGGTTCGTAAGTCATAGCATACTCAGGCAACAGCTCGACCAGGTGCCCAGAATGGAGTGCATCTGCGGCGATAATATGTGGTAGCCAAGTGATGCCAAGGCCGTCTGAAACGGCTTGCAGACGCAGATGATTGTTGATGGAAAACTGCGATTTTGGCGTGAACGTAATCAGCTCTTTTTTGTATTTGAATTCCCACTGCATCTCCGTGCCGTGTTCAGCGGAGAGTTTTATGCCGATAAGGCGGTGCTGTTGCAGATCATCAATATTTTTCGGTGAACCGTGTTGCGCCAAATAATCGGGCGAGGCAACCAATACCATTTTGAGCGGCGCAGAAATCGGCACCGCAATCATCTCTTTCGCTACCTTGTTACCTAACCGAACGCCCATATCAAATCCTTCTTCCACAATATCTGCCCAACGATCGTCCACCACGATTTCCAAGCGGATTTTCGGGTATTGGTTCAAAATCGGCTTTAATTTTGGATACAACACGGCTTCCGCTGCCATCGACGGGGCGTTGATGCGAATCAATCCCGATGGCGTATTCAAAAAATCATTTAATGCATCGACTTCTTGGTTTATGGCTTGATAAAGTGGGGAAAGTTGGTCGAAAAGCTGCTGCCCCGCTTCGGTCAGCGATACATTGCGCGTAGTGCGGTTGAACAGGCGCAAATTTAGCCGCGTTTCTAAATTTTTCATGCTGTGGCTCAATGCCGAAGAAGAAATCCCCAAAAGCTGTCCCGCTTTTACAAAACTCTGTGTTTGCGCCAACGTCAAAAAATAATTCAGTTCGTTAAAGTTCTGCATTTTCTCTTTAAACCCTCTTTTATTAGTGAATTTAATTCATTACATCATAAAGCTAAACCATATTTATCTCAATAAAAACAAATCATAAAATGACTGCACTTTCATGAGAGTAAACAGAAGACAATATCCGCAAACATCACATCCCTTTTTTATAAATTATTTATTCTAGGAGTTAAAATGAACATTTTATTATTAAACGGTGGTAAAGCTTTCGGCCATTCTCATGGTGAGTTAAACCACACGCTTCACAAAAAAGCAAAAGAAGTTTTGACCGCACTTGGACACAATGTAAAAGAAACTGTGATTGATGCTGGCTATGATATTGAGGCAGAAATCGAAAAATTCTTGTGGATGGATGCCGTGATTTGGCAGATGCCTGTTTGGTGGATGCACGAGCCTTGGACAGTGAAGAAATACATAGACGAAGTATTTATCGCTGGACACGGCAAGCTTTACCACAGTGATGGCCGTCATCGTGTCAGCCCGACCGAAGGCTTCGGTACAGGTGGTTTATTGCAAGGCAAAAAACACATGCTTTCGCTTACTTGGAATGCGCCGATTGAAGCGTTCACCCGTGAAGGCGACTTCTTTGAAGGCAAAGATGTGGATGCTGTGTACATGCCTTTCCACAAACTCAACGAGTTTATCGGTTTGACCCGTCTACCGACATTTACATGTAACGATGTAGTTAAAAATCCACAAGTAGAACAATACTTCGCAGACTACCAAGCACATTTGAAAAAAGTGTTCGGTTAATGATAAAACATCAACTTGAAGCGGTGGGCTTTTGCCCACCATTTTGTCAGTCGCTAATTGGTACGAAATATGGCAAATCCGTGGCGCAAGTGATTACCCGCTGGCTGGTGGAACGTGGCATCATTGTATTGGCAAAATCCACCAAACCCGAACGTATGGCGGAAAACTTGAACGTCTTTGATTTTGCTCTCAGCGATGAAGACAAAGCCGAAATTGCCAAACTGGACGGCACGTTCGCCGCCATCGTCAATCACGACACGGTGGATAATTTGAAGCGCATCTCCGCGTGGAAAACGGGCGTGTAAGTGTAGCGAAAAACCATCTGCAATTCATCATATGAAAGGACAAAACATGATTAACGGGTTAGATATCGAACGTTTCCGAACTACCATGGCAGCGGTTGAAAACGACCATACAAAAGGCAAGGCAGCATTACGCGCCGATTCGCGCTGGGTATCCGGCACGAAGAACGAAATCTCCGTGCGCCGCTTCCCTGCCTTTACCACAGACGAACCGAAAAACATGGGCGGTGAAAACGCCGCCCCAAGTCCGATGGCATACCTGATCGGCGCTGCTGCAGGCTGCTGCTCCATAGGTTTCGAGTTGCAAGCAGCACAGGCAGGCGTGAAACTGGAACAGTTTGAAATATCCGCGAGTGGCGGTATCGACATGGCCAAACTGTTCGGCATGGAAGATGGCTACGGCGGACTGGATAATCTGGTGCTAACCGTAAAAGTAAAAGCCGACGCCGACCTTCCTACCCTGCAAAATTTCGCCGACCGCTCCGCCGCCACCTCGCCAGTGTTGAACAGCCTGAAAGCGCGGGCAAAAGTGGTTGTGGAAAAAATCTAGACGACTCAAAACGTTTTCTTGTTTTCATTTCGTTGAAAGCCCCTTTTCTAGACAACTTGAAACGTGCTTAATCGCTCAAAGGAGTACATGACATGCAACAACTACACACTCTGAAAGACATCGAACAGGCCATCGCCACACACCCTTTAGTATCACTGTACATCAAAGCTCCAATCTGCGGTGTTTGTACGGTCGTGGCCGCCCAGCTTGACTCAGCTTTGGCGGAGGAAGGAAATGTGTATGCCGTAAAAGCCGATATTGCTGAAATACCCGAAATGGCCGGACGTTTCCACGTGCTGACCGCACCTGCATGGCTGCTGTTTTATCAAGGCAAGGAAGTAGAACGGATGGCCCGCTTCATCCCTCAGGCACAGATGAAGCAGACATTGGCAAAATGGACAAAAGTAGCAGAAAGCGAACATCAGTAACCGGTCTATCAATGTTTCAGACGGCTGCGGTCTTGATAATGATGCAAGTGGTCAAATTTTTAAGATAATTTGCAAAACACTTAAAAATTTGACCGCTCTTTATTACGAAACGTTTTCTTGTTTTCATTTCGTTGAAAGCCCCTTTTCTGGACAACTAGAAACGTGCTGAATCGCTCAAAGGAGTACATGACATGCAACAACTGCACACTCATCCGCGCCGCCGTGGGCAAAGATTTCTTGGTAGGCGTAAAACTCAATTCGGCGGACTTCCAAAAAGGCGGTTTTGACGAAAGCGAATCGGTGCAGGTAGTACAAAAACTGTCAGAAATGGGCATTGATTTTATTAAGGCAGAAATCACCCAATCCTTACGCAACGAGCTCTGGGAAAAACTCAGCAATGGTGAAATCGGCAAACCGATTATTCATCAAGTATTTGATTTTAAAGACGTAGCAAAAGCCCATATAGAAATGGACAAAGGCACGCATATTGGGAAAGTGATGTTGGATTTCACTTTGCTCAATCAATAAGGAGTAACACCATGAAACTTTCCATTCTCAATCTTGCCCCCGTTCGTGAAGGGCAAACTTATTTGCAAGCGGTCGATTCGATGGTGAATCTTGCAAAACACGCGGAGCGCATTGGCATTGAGCGCTATTGGATTGCTGAGCATCATAATATGAAAAATTTGGTGAATTCAGCGACCGCACTTTTAATTCAGCATACGCTAGCCAATACGAAGACCTTGCGCGTTGGCTCGGGCGGCGTGATGTTACCGAATCATTCGCCTTATGTGGTGGCCGAGCAATATGGCACACTGGAGACGCTTTATCCAAACCGTGTTGAACTCGGTTTAGGGCGTGCGCCAGGAACTGATATGCAAACGGCTGCAGCACTTCGTCGTGGACGAAACAGTCTGGATTTCCCTGCGGAAATTGCGGAACTTCGCGGTTACTTTAAAGATACTAACCCTGTTTCTGCATATCCTTCTGCCGGCTTGAATATACCGTTTTATATTTTAGGATCTAGCACTGAAAGTGCCTATCTTGCGGCAGAACTTGGCTTGCCTTATGCATTTGCTTCACACTTTGCGCCACGTATGATGGAAATGGCAGTGGAGATTTACCGCAAAAACTTCAAACCTTCTACCTATCTTGCTGAACCTTATGTCATCTTAGGTGTGAACGCGATTGTTGCAGAAACCGATAACGAAGCGAGACAACTCGCGACGACGCAAACACTATTTTTCTTAAATATAGTGACTAATGAGCAACAAAATTTACAACCACCGATGGCGTCAGAAGAAGACGTTTGGAAAGCCCAAATGCATGCCCAAAAGAAACCACACTTTGGCCCAGTCGATTTTGAGGAAATCCCGATTTACAATCAAGAGCGTGCTGTGGTGGAACAAATGACTGCTTGTTCGCTTATCGGTAGTCCTGAAAGTGTGGAATTTCAACTCAAGCAACTGCGTGAACGGGTACATTTTGATGAAATTATGGCGGTGAGCTATATTTTTGATGAACAAAAACAAGCCCAATCTTATACGATGTTAAAATCGATTGTGGAGAAGCAATCGTGATAAAAACATGGCGAGATCATCTCGCCATGTTTTATGCCTAAACCATTTTCGACAACAAAATCTCCTTCAACTTGTTATACACCCACACCACTCGCTCGGCAACAATCGTTTGATATGGTCGATATAAATAAAGCTGCCATTTTTGCTTTTCAATTTCAGGGAAGAGTTCCACCAATCGACAGTTTTTCAAATAGGGATCACAAACGCTGTTTATAAGATAAGAGCAAGAGCGTTCAGCTAGCGCCGATTGCAGTTCGCTTTGCACATCTGAAGCGAAGAAAATCGTGTGGTTTGGCATAAAGCGTTGTTCAGCGTTGATTTGCCATTGCCAAATGCGTTTCAGTTTGGGATCAATCAAACCACTCAGCGGATAATTTTGGGCTAAATCTTGCAAATCTTTAGGGAAATCTAACCGCTTGAGCAAGGCTGGGGAGGCGACAATTTTTTCCGAAAAAGTGCAGATATGCTGCGCTACCCAATCCAGCTCAGGTTCTTGGCAAATTCGCAAACCAATGTCAATTTGGTCATCCACACTTTTGAGCTTATCAATTCCCACCCGCCAATCAATCACAATGTCGGAGTAGGGCTCAAGTGCGGTCAATAATTCAAACAGAATTTCATCATTATAAGGCATTGGTGGCAGGGTAATCCGCACCACACCTTGCATTGCTTTTTCTTTTACATTGTTTTTAGCAAATAGCCGTTCGCCTTCCGCCAAATATTGCGTCGCTTTCGGCAAAAATTGTTCGCCAAATTCAGTGAGCTTTATGTTTCGCGTGTTACGTTTGAACAAACTTTCACCTAATAAGGCTTCGAGATCGGCGATCATTCTTGTGACGACTTGAGGCGAAACGGCGAGCCGCTGGGCGGTTTCACGAAAATTAAAGGTTTCGGCAGCGGAGCAAAAATCAGGAATTTTCCATATCAGGCGGCAAACTTCGGATAATATACAAAATCAAACATCTGCGCTACAAGGTTCAGCCGAACAAGCCGCCGATATATTTGCTGATGGTGATGGCGCTGAGTACTGCCATCAAACCGACCACAATCACGCCGGAAACGGTGAGCCACAGCGGGTGTTTGTAGTCGCCGACAATTTTGGTTTTGTAGGCGGCAATCAGAATCAGACCGAGGGAAATCGGTAAAATCAGGCCGTTTAATGCGCCTACGAACACCAGCACCTGCGCCGGTTTGCCGATGGTGGAAAATACGGCGGTGGACACGGCGATAAAGGCAATAATCCATTTGTTTTTATTGCGTTCGATAGACGGGCTGAGACCGGAGAAGAACGACACCGAAGTATAAGCCGCACCAATCACCGAAGTAATCGAAGCCGCCCAAATCACCACGCCGAAAATCAGCAGGCCGATGTATCCCGCCGCATATTCAAACGGTGTGGAAGCAGGGTTGTCGGGATTGAGCTGTACACCTTGGCTGACCACGCCCAAAACCGCCAAAAACAATACAATCCGCATAATCGAGGCAATCAGGATCGCCCGCACCGAGCTTTGGCTCACTTCCGGCAACGCCGATTTGCCTTTGATGCCTGCGTCCAGCAGACGGTGCGCACCGGCGAAGGTGATGTAGCCGCCGACCGTGCCGCCCACCAGTGTAACAATCGCCATTGCATCGAGTTTTTCTGGCATAAAGGTATGCACGGCGGCATCTGCCAGCGGCGGATTCGCCTGCCATGCCACATAAACCGTCAGCGCAATCATTACGAAACCCATCACTTGGGCGAATTTGTCCATCACTTTGCCTGCTTCTTTAAACAGAAACACACCGATGGCAATCACGCCGCTGATCACGGCACCGGTTTCCGGCGACAGTCCGGTCAGCAGGTTCAGACCCAAGCCTGCGCCGCCGACGTTGCCGATATTGAACGCCAAACCGCCCATCACAATCAGCACAGCCAAGAAATAGCCTGCGCCGGGCAAGACCTGATTGGCAATATCCTGCGCCCGTTTTTCGGAAACGGCGACAATCCGCCAAATATTGAGCTGCGCCCCGATGTCGAGCAGAATCGAGAGCAGAATCACAAAGCCGAAACTTGCCGCCAGTGCTTGGGTGAAGGTGGCGGTTTGGGTCAGAAAGCCCGGGCCGATGGCGGAAGTCGCCATCAGGAATGCAGCGCCGATTAAGGCATTTCTGCGGTTTTTTTGATCAGACATAATCGCTCATCCTCTATAAAATTGGTTGTTGCTGTGTTTGGGCGAAACCTGCGGTTTTAGCTACGCAGAAACTCGCTTTGCTCGTTTTGGCGAAACCTGCGGTTTTCAGACGGCCTATGAACTGTTTTTCAAGCAGAAACTTTGATGCCTGCCGCCAGTAGTTTCTGCCGGATTTTTTCGGCAAACACCACGGCGTGCGGCCCGTCTCCGTGCAGACAGATGCTGTCGGCTTGCACGGCAACCAGGCTGCCGTCCACTGCTTTGACCTGCCCGTCCCGCACCATCTGCAATACTTGGGCGATGGCTTCTTCGTCGCTGTCCACCTGCGCATCGGGGCGGCTGCGGGGAACCAGCGTACCGTCGGGCATATAGCGGCGGTCGGCGAATACTTCGGAAATCACACCCAAGCCTGCGGCTTTTCCGGCTTCCAAGAGCAGGCTGCCGGAAAGTGCCATCAATTTCAATTTCGGGTCGAAATCCGCCACAATTCGGGCAACGGTATCCGCCAGCGCACGGTTTTTCGCCGCTTGGTTGTACATTGCGCCGTGCGGTTTGACATAAGCCATTTCCAAACCCTGATCACGGCACAAGGCCTGCAATGCGCCCAACTGATAATTCAGACACGCCCGCAAATCGGCTTCGGACAGATTCATTTCGGTACGGCCGAAGTTTTCCCGATCGGGATAGCCGGGGTGTGCTCCGATGCGCACGCCGTTTTGTTGGGCATACGCCAATGCCGCCCGAATATCGGCAATGCTGCCGGCGTGTTGGGCGCAGGCGATGTTGGCCGAAGTAATCAGCTGCAACAAGGCTTCGTCGCTGCCGCAGCCTTCGGCGAGATCGGCGTTTAAATCAACCTGCTTCATGGGTGATTCTCCGTATTTGGTTCAGATAGGCTTGGTTTTTGCGCCGTAGGGCGGTGGCTTCTTTCAAGCCGATTATTTTGAATTTGACTTTGCTGCCGAAGCGCACCTGTGCCAGCCTGCCCAAATCGGCGGCGGCAACGGTAGCAATTTTCGGATAACCGCCGGTGGTTTGCGCATCGGCCAGCAGGATAATCGGTTTGCCGCCGGGCGGCACCTGCACGGTTCCTGCCTGAACAGCGTGGGACAGCATTTCCAAAGGTTGCGACAGGGTCAGCGGCTGTCCGTCGAAGCGGTAGCCCATGCGGTTGCTATCGCTTTGCAGCGTCCACGTTTCCCGTTCCAGATTCAGACGCCCTTTTTCACTGAAAGCGGCATATTCCGACGAAGGAACAAGGTGGACGGTATCGGTAAACGGTATCGGAGCAATGCCGACTTTGGACAATTCCTGCGCACCTTTGCCGATGGGGAGACAATCGCCTTTTTGCAGCATTCTGCCCTGATGGCCGCCGAAACCGGCTTTCAGGTCGGTGCTTCTCGAACCCATCACTTCCGGCACATCAAATCCGCCCGCCACGCACACATAGCCGTACATGCCCTGCACGGCACGCACCAGCTTCAAGGTCTGCCCTTTGCGGGCGGTATAACGCCAATACGAATAGACCGGTTCGCCGTCCAATTCCGCCTGATACACGGCACCGGTGAGACAAAATGGCGTATCCCGTTCAAACACCAGCATTATTCCGCCCAAAGCGATTTCGATTGCGGCCGTGCCTTCGTCGTTGCCCAATAAAATATTGCCCGCCGCCAAAGCAACCGTGTCCATCGCACCGGCATGACCGATGCCGTAACGCCGGTGTCCGTAGCGTCCGGTATCCTGAATATGCGCCGGTGCCTGCACTGCCGAAACGTGAATCATGGCTCAATCCTTTCTGCAACAAAGCGGACTTGGTCACCCGCCGCCAGCAGGGTCGGCGGATTCAAATCGGCTCGGAACAAGGGTAATTCGGTTCTGCCAATAATCTGCCAGCCGCCGGGCGAAGCGAACGGATACACACCGGTCTGACTGCCGCCGATACCGACCGAACCGGCAGGAACGGACGTTCTCGGCACGGCACGGCGGGGCGTGTGCAATGCTTCGGGCAAGCCGCCCAGATAAGGGAAACCGGGCTGGAAGCCCATCATAAATACGGTATAAGTTTGCGCCGTATGGCGGCGGACGATTTCGGAAATAACCGTCTGATGGAAAGCAGCGACTTCCGCCAAATCCGGGCCGTATTCGCCGCCGTAGCAGACGGGAATTTCCACCAGTTTACCCTGATGGTCTGTAACGGCGGTGTGTTCCCACACATATTGCAATTCATCGGCAAGCGTCGCCAAATCGGTATCGAAACGGGTGAACACGGTCAGATTGTTCATGCCGACCACCACTTCCTCAATCCTGTCGTGCTGCCCGAGCGCAGCGGCAAACGCCCACAACTTTTGCTGTTTGCCCAGTTCGGAAGGTGCATTCAGTCGGCAGACCAAAGCGGATTCGCTGATTGGTGTGATCTCTATTCTCATTTGTTGTTCATTTTGGTTATGTTTTAATGAATCTATATGCAGGGGCGGCGGTTTGTCAATATCTTCTGTGCCGCATCATCAAACCGTCGACTGCCGCTGCACTTTTTCAGACGACCTTGGATTCGGATTTCAAGTGCAACACTAGTGTATTAGTGGTTGGAACAGATTCAAGAATAAAACACTTGGCGTTTCGTAGCCAAGTGTTTTTCTTGGTCGGTGGTTCGTCGGTGGTTCAACTCATCTTGAACCCTGCGTATCTCCCGATCACTGATGTTGCGGAAATCGGTTTGTTTGGGGAAGTATTGCCGGATGAGTCCGTTGGTGTTCTCATTCAGCCCTTTCTCCCAAGAATGGTAAGGGCGGCAAAAATAAGTCTCCGCTTTCAATGCTTTGGTTATTTTGGTGTGTTGGTAGAACTCTTTGCCGTTATCCATGGTGATGGTGTGCACCCTGTCTTTATGTGCCTTTAATGCCCTGACAGCTGCCCGGGCAGTGTCTTCGGCTTTGAGGCTATCCAATTTGCAGATGATGGTGTAGCGGGTAACGCGTTCGACCAAGGTCAATAATGCGCTTTTCTAGCCTTTGCCTACGATGGTGTCGGCCTCCCAATCGCCGATACGGGATTTTTGGTCGACGACGGTGGGTCGGTTTTCTATGCCGACACGGTTAGGCACTTTGCCTCTGGTCCATGTGTTGCCGTAGCGTTTTCGGTAGAGTTTACTGCATATTCTGAGATGTTGCCACAAAGTGCCGCCGTTGCTTTTGTCTTGGTGAAGGTAGCAGTAAATGGTGCTATGGTGGAGCGTGATTTGGTGGTGTTTGTGCAGGTAGGCGCATACTTGTTCGGGACTAAGTTTGCGGCGGATAAGGGTGTCTATGTGTTGAATCAGCTGCGAATCGAGCTTATAGAGTTGTCGCTTACGCTGTTTGATAGTCTGGCTTTGCCGCTGGGCTTTTTCGGCACTGTATTGTTGCCCTTGTAAGCCGTGACGCTTGATTTCTCGGCTGATGGTGCTTTTGTGGCGGTTAAGCTGTTTGGCGATTTCGGTAAGGGTGCAGTGGCGGGATAGGTATTGGATGTGGTATCGTTCGTCTTGGGTCAGTTGTGTGTAGCGCATGGCAATCTTTCTTGCAGGAAAGGCCGTATGCTACCGCATACTGGCCTTTTTCTGTTAGGGAAAGTTGCACTTCAAATGCGAATCCGCCCTGTGTCGAATTATGGGGTCCGCTGGCAGAAAATGAGATGTTCACCTTTGCGCCGTATCCTTTTATCAGCGGCAGTATGACGCTGGATGCAATTCGTAAGGCAGATTTATTTATTAATTTTGACATTGTAAGGCAAATGAAAGAACCGGAGATTTTAACGACAAGGGATTTGTTGAGAAAGGGCTGGGGGATATAAACAAAAAGGCCGTCTGAAAAATTTCAGATGGTCTTTTACTTTTGAATTCTGTAAGTGATTGAACTACTGAGAGAAACAGGAGTTAGTAGGTTAAAATACTAGTATTATGAATTTAACATAATATAAATTAATTTCCTTTTCCCTATTCTTCTACAAATTCCGCTGTTTTGTTCCTATATGTCAAATGAGAATTAATGATACTCTAGAGATTGTGCTCATAGTACTCCAATTTTTAGTATCAAATCAATAGGTTTTAATAGAAATTTGGCTGGTTAATTTTACTGTAGCCTTATCATTAATTGTAGCCTGGCGAAATAGAGTAGGGTAAAGATAGTGAATTGTGCCAACTTTGTTTGAACTTATTCAAAACTGTTCAGATGGTCTTATTTCATTAATCCTAGCTTTTTTCTCTCCACAAAATGCAAAGACCATTGTTGATTAGTTATTATCACTTATAACTACTGTCGATCCCTGCATTTTAGTTTCCACCGTTTCTCCTACTTTTTTTCAATCTTTCCTTAATCATGTGTGAACCTTTTCTTTTTCAGTCAATGACGTTATTTATTGGAGAAAAGTTTTCACTATCAGCCTTAACAATCACTATTAAAATATGCTCCGATGTTCTGTCTCCGCCTGTATGCGGCTTGGGTGACGGCGAGGCTGCATTCGAGTAGGTTGCGATTTTCGTATTCAGACGTGGTGTGCGGCTCGCTTTGGTTTTGCTTCCAAAACCGCAGTTGGGCGATGGCGCAGCATAGGCCGGTATCGTTGCGGAGAATGCCTAGATGGTGTTGGTTGAACGCTTGCAGGGTGGGGCGGCTGAATGTGTTTTGGAGGCCGTCTAAAAAGATACCCGCTTCGGAGTAGGGGCGTTCAGACGGCCTTTGGGACGGTACGGCTTGGAATGCTTGTCCATCTGCGACGGGCTGGTATGCCTGCCAGCTTTCGGCGTAGCTGCGGATGAGGTAAGCGTCGTATAAATCGTGGCTGAAGAACGACCAGAACACGGGTTCGTCCTGATAAATCAGGCTGATGCCGTCGGGTGTGTGGAGTTTCAGGTAGCCTTGCGTTTGACGGTCGATATGCAGGGCGAGGCTGTTTGGGGAGGAGAGATGGTGGTATTGTTCCAGAACGGCGTTGAGCGATTGGTAGTGCATGGAGCATCCTTTGAAAGGTGTTCAGCGATAACTGATGACGATCATCGTACTGCCGTCTTTATTGTAGTAATACGCACCCGCATTGCCCCATGCAAATCGACGGCATTTGCCTGCTGCCGATGTTTCAATGGCGCAAGGGGCATCGCCCAGCTGCTTATCCAACCATCGATCAAATTGTTTTCTGCGTTGTAATTCACGCTCCTCCGACCATGCTGCCCAGCTGTTGTCCTCGCCTATCGGGCAGAAGAATATGGATAAGCGCTCCAGCCGCTGCTGCCCGAACTGGGCGGTAAGGGTGTATTGTTCGGATTGCTTGGTAAATGACAAACCGAAAAATGTTATTCCCGTTTGCAGATGATTCGGGCTTGATTTTGGGAAACATGCAATCCAGTCATCAAGCGTGGTTCGTGCACTAATAATATTGCAGTCCGGCAGGATGATGCTGCCGTTTTCAGGGTTTATCTTCATCGGTTTGAATTTCCAAATGTAGTTTTCAGACGACCTGAAGGCAAGCGGAAACAGACGATGAATGTCGCTTAAGCCTTCTTGATTTTTAGGTAGCCTCTTTATCATACATTTCCCGCAACACCTCCGTCAGCCAGTCGAACACCTTTAACACGCGCCCGGAAGTTACTGTGCGTTGCGGGCAGTAGATATAGAGTTGCCACGGGCGGCGCGGGATTTCGGGGAAGAGTTCCACCAGTTTGCCGTTTTGCTGAAAGCATCCCAAACCACAACGTGCTACTGGCCGGATTTCCCTGCCAGCCGTTTAGCATTGCCGGGGTCAGCAAGAAAAACGCACTCGGCAGGCCGCACGGGTTTGAATGCACCACGCAGGGCACGCTGTTTTTTGATGTCGCCCGCATTATTGCTGCCAAACACCCGAAAGCCTTTCTATTGGAAAACGTGAAAAACCTGTTGTCGCACGACAAGGGCAATACGTTTGACGTTATTCTGCATACTCTACGCGATGAATTGGGCTACGAAGTCCATTACCGCGTTATTGACGGACAACACTTTACGCCGCAACACCGCGAACGCATCATTATTGTAGGTTTCCGCGAAAAAACCGATTTTTGTTGGGATGATTTGCAACTGCCCAAGCAAGATCATAAGCTGGCTACCATTCTGCATAATACTGACGGATACGAACCCGTACTGCCGTGGGATGAAAACCGTTTTTTCAATCATGAAAGCGGCAAAGTGCAGGACAAATACACGCTTACCCCAAAACTATGGGCATATTTACAGGCGTATGCGGAAAAACACCGCGCCGCAGGCAACGGTTTCGGTTTCGGCATGGCTTACCCCGATGGTATCGCCCGTACCCTTTCCGCCCGTTATTACAAAGACGGTTCGGAAATCCTGATTTGGCAGGGGAAAGGCAAACGTCCGCGTCGTCTGACCCCGCGCGAATGCGCCCGCCTGATGGGGTTTCCCGATACGTTCCGCATACCGGTGAGTGATACGCAGGCGTACAGGCAGTTCGGCAACAGCGTCGTCATGCCCGTTATTCGGGAGGTGGCGCGGATTATGCTGCCGCTCATCTGCGCCATGATTGAAGCCGAAAGTACGCCGATTACCTTGCCTTTATTCACGTAAGAAAGGGAAACTCATGAAACGCGGTTATTTGTCCGATTATTTCGAAGGCGTTGCCGTTAAAAGGTTGAGTGCGGTGGAAGCCGATGTTATCCGCTCAAACCAACCCCGCCGCGCTGATAGAAGCGGTGGAAGACGGCAGCTTTGATGCGGCTTTGTAAATCGAATCTCAACAAATCGACTGCAACACCCCAAAGGCTACCTGAAAACCCTGCTCCGCTTTTTTCAGGTAGCCCAACCACATTCAGAAGGAAGAAACCATGCAACAAAAAGTCTGTTTTCAAATCGAAGGCATGACCTGTCAGGCCTGCGCTTCGCGTATTGAAAAAGTGTTGAACAAAAAAGATTTGGGGCTATAGTAAACTTATTTTGAACATATTTGTTCACATCTGTAGATAACTAGGGGGAAAGGAGAATGAGCACAATAGAATTTAATACTTATATCACAGATGCAGAATGGGAAGTCATGCGTGTAGTTTGGGCAAATGATCGAGTAACTAGTAAAAAAGTCATTTCCGTATTGCAAGAAAAAATGGACTGGACACAATCCACTATCAAAACGATCTTAGGTCGATTAGTTGGAAAAGGCGTACTAAATACAGAGCATGAAGGTAGAAAGTTTATTTACACTGCCAATATTGAAGAGACAGAAGCCGTAAGGGATTATTCAGAAGATATTTTTAACCGTATTTGCAATAAGAAAGTCGGAAATGTAATAGGAAGCATCATTGAAGATCATGTTTTAAGCTTCGATGATATAGATCGACTAGAAAAAATATTAGAGATGAAAAAATCTTTCGCAGTAGAAGAAGTGGATCGCAATTGCCCAGAAGGACAATGCTAATGTTATTTACATCATCATTAATATAAGGAGTAATTTAAAATGAATAATGACAACAGATATTCGTCCCATAATCACCATGATTATGACGACATGGATAAGTTAAAACACGAGCATGGAATCACAGATGAACATGGAGACCATAAGGATCAACATCAAGTACATCATGCTGGGCATGATCACAGCGGGCACAGTGGGCATGACCACAGTGGGCACGGAGGGCATGACCACAGTGGGCACGGAGGGCATGACCACCATCATCACGGAAACTTTAAGGAACTTTTCTTAAAGTCATTGCCACTAGGAATCATTATTATGCTCTTATCCCCTTTGCATGGATTTGAACTACCATTCCAGTTTAATTTTCCATATTCTGATATTGTAGTAGCTATTTTATCTACTATATTAATTATTTATGGTGGACGTCCATTCTATCAAGGTGCAGTTGACGAATTTAAACAAAAAAAACCTGGAATGATGGCACTCGTTTCTTTAGGTTTAAGTGTTTCATATTTATACAGTATTTATGCCGTGATCATTACCTACGTAATGGGTGAACACGTGATGGACTTTTTCTTTGAATTTGCTTCATTACTATTAATCATGCTATTAGGTCACTGGATTGAGATGAAAGCTATTGGAGAAGCAGGAGACGCACAAGCAGAATTGGCTAAGTTAGTGCCGAAAGATGCTCACGTTGTATTAGAAGACGATTCAATTGAAACACGACCAGTTGCTGACTTAAAGGTAGGTGATTTAATTCGTGTTCAAGCCGGAGAAAATGTGCCAGCAGACGGGATTATCGAGCGTGGCGAATCACGTTTAAATGAAGCTCTTCTAACTGGGGAGTCAAAAGCAGTAAAAAAAGGCCCTGGCGATGAAGTAATCGGGGGCTCAACAAATGGAGAAGGGGTTCTTTATATTAAAGTGCTTGAGACAGGTGATCAATCCTTTATCTCTCAAGTACAGACTTTAATTAGCCAAGCTCAAAGTCAGCCTTCCAGGGCAGAAAGTATTGCGCAAAAGGTTGCAGGCTGGCTCTTCTATATTGCTGTTATTGTCGCGCTAATTGCTTTTGTAGTGTGGATGGTTATAGAAGGTGTACCAACGGCAGTTATATTTACTGTTACTACATTAGTTATTGCTTGTCCGCACGCATTAGGTCTGGCTATTCCATTGGTCACCGCCCGTAGCACAAGCTTAGGAGCCAGTCGTGGGTTACTGGTGAAAGACCGCCAAGCCTTAGAAATAGCTCAAGATGCAGATGTGATGATTTTAGATAAAACAGGTACTTTAACAACTGGTGAATTTAAAGTATTAGATGTAAAACTTCTTAATGACAAATATACAAAAGAGGAAACCATTGCCTTATTGGCAGGTATTGAAGGAGGATCTAGCCACCCAATTGCTCAATCAATTATAAGATTCGCCGAGCAGCAAGGTATACGTCCAGCATCTTTTGATTCGATTGATGTGATTTCCGGTGCTGGAGTAGAGGGTAAAGCAGGTGGGCATCGTTACCAATTAATCAGTCAAAAAGCCTATGGACGTAATCTTGATATGGATATTCCAAAAGGAGCAACTCTTAGTGTCTTAGTAGAAAACGATGATGCCATTGGTGCTGTAGCTTTAGGGGACGAATTAAAACCAACGAGTAAAGAGTTAATTAAAGCTCTTAAAAAGAACAATATTCAACCAATTATGGCAACAGGTGATAATGAAAAAGCGGCTCAAGGCGCGGCAGAAGATTTAGGGATTGAATATAGATCAAATCAATCTCCACAAGACAAATATGAGTTAGTTAAAACACTTAAAGATGAAGGAAAGAAAATTATCATGGTAGGTGATGGTGTAAATGATGCTCCTTCTCTTGCCTTAGCAGATGTTGGTATAGCTGTAGGTGCTGGAACTCAAGTTGCATTGGATTCAGCTGATGTCATCTTGACTCAATCTGATCCAGGAGATATTGAATCATTTATTGAATTAGCACACAAAACAACTCGTAAAATGAAACAAAATCTCTTTTGGGGAGCCGGTTATAACTTTATAGCTATCCCTCTAGCTGCAGGAATTTTGGCTCCTATTGGTATCACATTAAGCCCTGCATTAGGAGCAGTCCTAATGTCTGTGTCAACAGTCATCGTCGCCATTAATGCTATGTTATTAAGGTTAGATCCAAAAAATAACGGTTAACAGATCGAATGATTGAAACTCCTTAAAGTATCAAGATACAATAGTTTTAGAGGAGAAAAAGAGATGTAAGTACTGGCTTCTTTGTAAAATCGTGTTGGTAGAAGTAGACGATTTTTCTACCAACACGATTTTTAATTTAGGGGCTGTACTAGATTAGCAGATATGTTACTCTCGAAATATGAAGATAACGCACTGCAAATTAAAGAAAAAAGTACAGAAAGAACTGCTCCGTTTTTTTGTACTGGAAGTTACCGCCCGTTCTGCGGCCGATATTTTGGGTATCCATCCCAATTCGGCAGCACTGTTCTACCGTAAAATCCGCGCGGTTATAAACTATCATTTGTCCTTGGCTGCCGATGAGGTTTTCGAGGGCCCTGTCGAGCTGGACGAAAGCTATTTCGGCGGACAGTGTAAAGGCAGACGTGGTCGCGGTGCGGCAGGAAAAGTGGTTGTCTTCGGCATTCTGAAACGCAACGGACGGGTCTATACCGTTGTGGTGGATAATGCCAAGTCTGAAACGTTACTCCCTGTCATTAAAAAGAAAATCATGCCGGACAGCATTGTTTACACGGATAGCCTGAGCAGCTACGACAAGTTGGACGTGAGCGGTTTCATCCATTACCGCATCAACCATTCCAAGGAATTTGCCGACCGTCAGAACCACATTAACGGCATTGAGAATTTTTGGAATCAGGCAAAACGTGCCTTGCGAAAATATAACGGAATCGATCGCAAATCTTTCCCACTGTTCTTGAAAGAATGCGAATTTCGATTTAACTTCGGCACACCGTCCCGGCAGCTAAAAATCCTGCGGGATTGGTGTGGAATTTAGAGCTAATCTAGTACAGCCCCAAAATTAATCTGCAAAAAAACGGACAGCCTTTGTTTTAACCCAGCCGGTTGCACATACACCGCTGGCGGTTACAACAAGCTGCCCGCCCTCGTCAAACGAAGTCGTCAGACGGCATTGGCTGCCTGACGGTTTCTTTACCTGCCATTTGCTTGGAAAATCTGCCATTTTCAAGCATTCTTTCTCGCCTGCATCTTCACAGCCCGCACCCGCTGCCGGAGGCACTTTTTTCACCAGCGTCCAGCCGTTTGATTCAGCCACATTGCCAACCACACAGAGATATTGGGTGTTTCTTAACTGCATTACCGTTTTCGAACGGGCATCGGGCTTTTCCTTTAACACTGCGCCGCCTGATGATTGTACATAAACCTGATTGCCGCACGACACGGTTTGATGATGGGCTATTTTTCCACTATTTACCGGCTTCGCCACCACTGTTGCCGAGACCAGCAAGGTTAAAAGCAGCATTTTTTTCTTCATTTAAATACCTTTTAAAAACAATAAATTACCAAAATACGCAACATAATCAATGTAGTATTGATGATAAAACAACATTGCAAATAATGCAAACGACGAACATCCGAATGCGGTAAGGCCGTCTGAACAGTTTGTTTGTCGGGCATCCATGCCCGACCTGCTCGGCGTTTTCAGGCTGCCTGCGTGCGGAGTGCAAAGCTGAAAAACTTTTGCAAAATCCACCGCTCTTTTGGGGCGAAATGCCGTCTGAAAGCGATTTCAG
>NZ_JAPWBC010000016.1:0-23475 GCF_041433255.1 Neisseria sp. 20925_1_37
GGCAGTTGTACGGATGGTGAGGAGATATTTAGGGGCAATGATGTGGAGTGTAAGCCTTTTATGGGGTGACAATAGAGTGGAAAGGAGATAAGAAAGTAAAAAGGACGTGCATAGGCACGTCTTTTGGGTAGGCTGATCTCAACCTCGAGTACTGCATTATTGTCTTAACCCGTTTTATCATTTTGACGAACTGAATATTTCAAATCCAGAACCTTATGCTGACACTGCAACCAGTCGGCGGAAGGTAATGCCTTGATCAGAACTATTGGAACTGATTAACTGTAAATTAAGCGGAAAATTTTAAAAGTAGAGAAAGCTGTAGTTTAAGTCATTTATGCAACATTATTCAGACGGCCCGAGATCAATAGTTTCGGTCATGGGTAAGGATAATGAAAGATAAGGCTGTAGACAAATTACACCAAGCAAAGATAGCATTATCTGCAGGGTAAAAAGCTGGTTGATATGGCAAACATATATCTGTATCTATTTTGAAAGGCTATATTGAGAAACTGCACATCACTCCGTCAATGTCCACGAGATAAAGTATGACAGAAGGTTCAATCAAAGGCTACGGCAGAAAAATAGATAGCACCTAGAAAAACATCAGCTATAGACCTGCATTATTGAAAAGCCCTTTGCAACAACTCATTGACGAAAACGCAAATCAAACACAACCGAATATTTGTTGAAAAATCCGTTATGCAGTTGAACAAAGCTTTGTTACATTTCATTGTAAATCAGGCTGTGAACCTAATTTGCTTTAGGCAACATGGGTGTGCAACGCTATTCGAAAGCGATATGTTTGAATCGTTGAAGTGGTTAACAGCTTACTTGCGCTTGTTTGCTCCTACAAGATGCGAGTATTGGAAAGATAAAAGGAAACTGTCAAATCCCTGTGTTTGAGTTTTGACTGTTGGGGATGAGGGCTTTTTTTGCAAAGGTCTTAGGCCGTCTGAAAACTTGATAGGAGCAGTCGTCTGTTAAATATGCGATAATGCGAAAGATTTCATGGGTGTGGTAGAAACATGGTTGTGATTGTCCGACGGGGATGATGTCGGGCAACGATGGAATCGGTTTGCTTGAAACGCCCGCCTGTTGCGGGCTTTTTTATGGGAAGGAATGGTCATGCCTAATCCGCTTTATCGGCAACATATTATTTCAATTTCAGATTTGACGACGGAGCAGCTCGAATTACTGCTTCAGACGGCCTTGAAGTTGAAAAAGCAGCCTCGCGAAGATTTGCTTGAAGGTAAATTGATTGGTTCGTGCTTTTTTGAACCCTCTACCCGTACGCGTTTGTCTTTTGAAACGGCGGTACAGCGTTTGGGTGGGAAAGTTATCGGTTTTTCCGATGGCGCGAACACCAGTGCGAAAAAGGGTGAAACGCTTGCAGATACTGCGAGGATTATTTCCAGCTATACGGATGCGATTATTCAGCGACACCCTAAAGACGGTGCGGCCCGTCTGGCGGCCGAGTTTTCGAGTGTACCTGTGATTAATGCAGGTGATGGTACCAATCAACATCCGAGCCAGACACTTTTGGATTTGGTAACGATTTATGAAACACAAGGTAGCTTGAGCAATTTGAAAATTGCTATGGCCGGTGATTTGAAATATGGCCGTACGGTACACTCATTGTGTCAGGCATTGAAGCGTTGGGGTTGTGAGTTTGCATTTGTATCCCCTCCCAGCTTGGCAATGCCGGACTATATCACTGAAGAGCTGGAGGAGGCCGGTTGCCCTTATCAAATTTTGTCCGGCTTGGAAGAAGCGGTCGAATGGGCGGATATTTTGTACATGACCCGCGTTCAGCGCGAACGTTTTGATGAGCAGGAATTTGCCAAAATCCAGGGTAAATTCAATCTTGATGCGTCAATGCTGGCAAATGCTAAACCCAATTTGCGCGTCTTGCATCCTTTACCGAGGGTAGATGAAATTCATCCGAATGTGGATAAAACACCTCATGCCTATTATTTTGAACAGGCAACCAACGGTGTGTATGCACGGATGGCAATTTTGTCTTTGGTATTGAACGAAGAAGTTTAAGGAGCGAAAGATGGAAAACTCAAAACTCAGCGTGGAAGCGATCGAACAAGGTACGGTGATTGACCATATTCCTGCCGGTAAAGGCTTGGCCATTTTAAGACAATTTAAGCTGCTGCATTATGGCAGCGCGGTTACGGTCGGTTTTAATTTGCCCAGCAAAACGCAGGGCAGCAAAGATATTATCAAAATCAGCGGTGTGTGGTTGGATGCCAATGCGGCCAACCGTTTGGCTTTATTTGCCCCTGAAGCAGTGGTAAACAAAATCGATCAGTTTAAAGTGATCGACAAACAGCATTTGTCATTGCCGGACGAGATTTCGGAAGTGTTCCGCTGCCCGAATACCAATTGTGCCAGTCATGGCGAGCCGGTCATCAGTCGCTTTTATGTCCGTTCATATAATGGTCAGACGCGTTTGAAATGTCATTATTGCGAAAAAACCTTCTCGCGTGATTCGGTTGCCGAAGCCTGATAAAAATCTCAGGCCGTCTGAAAACACGGCTGTGTGGTTTGAGTTGTCTGCTTGATACATTAGTTTCATAAAAAGCAAGATATTAAGCAAATTGCGTTAAAATTACGTTAAAATAATGCCTTCTGAGTTGATGACATCATTAGCTCAAAAGGCATTATTTTTTATAACACGATACGAAATGTAGGAAAACTTATGCACTCATCCATACAAAGCCGGTTTGCCCCAATTTTATACGTCTTGATTTTCTTTGCCGGATTTTTGGCAGCACAAGTTTGGTTTAATCAGCAAGCCTATTTGACCAATCTTCCCCTTTTGGTTACTGCCATTTCTGCCGTTGCATTTGTTTGGTTGATTTGGGCTGTCGTCTCTGCGCGATCCAAAGCAAAAAGCAAGATGTTGCACCGTGAACAGCTGATTCAAAAAGAGAGCATTCATCCTGTTTTGCATGCGACGTTGCAGCGTTCTGACGGTCAAACGGATTTATTGGTTTTGGTTGTCCGCAATAGCGGTAAGGGCTTGGCGAAGAATGTGCGTTTTGAGGCAGAGGCTTTGCCGGATCACTTGCCGAGTAAGCTGGTTGCCGATGCGGTTATGCGCTTGGAGATGTTTTCCGACGGTGTGGATATGCTGGCATCGGGAGAATTGTATGGCGGCGTGTTTGCAAGCATGTTGGCGCTGGCTGCCGAATTGCCGGACCAAACATTCGGTGGCGTGTTGAAACTGAAGGCCACTTATGAAAATGCCTTTGGCGATCAATGCACTTCTGAAAGCGTTTTGGATTTGAGCATACTGAATTTCAATTTGTCAGAAATTAAATCCAGCGGCGAGCAAAAGCCCCGCAAGAAATTGTTGTATTGATATTCAAAATATGCAGGCCGTCTGAAACCGAAATACTTGTTTTCAGACGGCCTGTTGTTATTTTTCAAATGATTTTTGAAGAAAAAGAGGCGTATCGGGTATAATAATCAAAGAATTCGAAACGGATTGTCAGGATCGGCAAGCCGTCTCATCATTGTCGTATTTCAAAACCTTACTGATATTTTTTCAATAATCTGTTGCTATGTATCGGAACTTTTTCTGATGTTGGCACTGGCGAAATATTCCTTCAGCCATTTACTCTCAGGAAGCTGCTTATGTTAGTGTGTAATCCTTATGAAGTTGTGATCCATGGTACGACCAGCAAAGGCAAGATTTTCCGACCAAGCGACTGGGCGGAGCGCCTGTGCGGTATTTTGTCTTCCTTCACCAAAGACAATCGCCTTTCCTATTCGAATTGGGTGCGCCCGATTTTGGTGGACAATGTCCGTTGTGTGGCAGTCGATAAAAAACTGGAAGAAGACAATCCGCAAATGTTCCGTTTCTTGATGGATTTTGCAGCGGATAACGATTTGCGCGTGATTGATTGCAAAGCCTTGCTTAAAGAGCAAGAAAGCAAACAGCAGGGCGAAGTGCCGGTCGAGCGCGTTTTGTTGGCGCAGGCGATTGAAGAAAAACATGCCGCCGAGCGTGCGGAAGCGGCCAATGCGCAGCCTGAGCCTCAAGCTGCCGCGCCTGTGGTCGGCGTATTGCGTGAAATTCCGCCGGAAGAAACTGCAACTGCTTTTGCGGCACTGAGTATTTTGCGTTCTTCTTTGACCGATATTCACCGTTTCGTCGAACAAATCAACGAGCATCAACGCAAAACCGGCTACCGTCTGCTGGGTATTTTTGAAGAA
Organism: Neisseria sp. 20925_1_37; assembly: GCF_041433255.1. Lineage (NCBI taxonomy): Bacteria > Pseudomonadati > Pseudomonadota > Betaproteobacteria > Neisseriales > Neisseriaceae > Neisseria > Neisseria sp. 20925_1_37. The sequence continues at coordinate 4,231 of NZ_JAPWBC010000016.1, forward strand.
GGCAAACAAAATGCCGTAGCCGTATGCGGTTTCCATACTGCACATAACTTGGCCAGTGGTTACCATATCCATATTGATGATCTCGTAACCATGCCGCAATGCCGCCAAAAAGGTTATGCTTCACGCTTGTTGGAAGAAGTACGTAAAATCGGTGCGGAAACGGGCGCGACCAAAATCCATCTGAATGTCCATGTGAACCATGACCGAGCAGATGCTCATCGTCTCTACTTCAAAAACGGATTCGAAATTTGTGCGTACCATTTCCGTTGCGATCCGAAATAATTTTTGTAGAAAGAGAGAAATCAATGTTGAAGATTTTGACCGCGGCTGTTTTGACACTGAGCTTGGCGGCCTGCGCATCAGGCAGCGGGCAAGGCAGCTCACAAATGTATGGCGAGATTAAGGCCGGTGTAGAAACCAGCCATCAACGTTGAGATATATAATGACAAGGCCGTCTGAAATAGGTTTTCCTGTTTCAGACGGCCTTTTTGCAACTTGATTAGAGTGTCGTGGAGGTGTCGTCAGCGGCAACAGTCCGATGCAGGCGATACCAATTGTACAGGCGCAGGATGCACAAGAAAGCGATGATGGGCATGCAGGCTGCGGTAACCAGATAACGCGGGTTGCTGAAGTTTAAAACGTTGTGCCCGGAAAGCAGCGACAAAGCGGCATGCAACCATTCCCACAAAGACGAAATGCTGAATGCCAAAACAGCCAACAGGCCGAGGGTTCGGAAAATACCGATGGGCAGGATTTGTTGGCGTAATACGGCGCGGTTGAGTTGGAACAAAACAATCAAACCGAAGCCGATGATACAGACCATGCCGCCGTTGGCGACGATTTGCAGGCTGTTGAAGGCAATGTCGGGCGTAACGGAAATTGTACCGGACTGGTTGGCGGCGGTTTGTTGCAAATTTAAGCCTTGCATGACATTAAGTACGAAACCGTAGATCAGGTCGGCCAAAACGATGCCGATGGGTAGCGGAGTCAAAAAACGTTTCATGGATCAGTTGGGTATTCTATTAGTATGAGAGAGGCCGTCTGAAAATTAAACATGACGACGTGAGAGTGTATTGTATCCGATAGAAAAGTAGGTTAATGCAAAAATAAATTTAGTTTAAGTCAGAAAATGATGTAATTTTACGCCAACATTATTGCATTAAGAGTACAATCTTCTTCATTATCAAACGTGAAATCAACAGGAAAGGACGTTTACATGAGCCAATTGCAACGTGATTTAACCCGTATCAGCCACAATACCAAAATTGTTGCCACACTGGGTCCGGGCAGCAACAATGTACAATTGTTGGAAGACATGATCCGTGTCGGCGGCCTTAATGTCGTCCGTTTCAATTTCAGCCACGGTACGCCGGAGTTTCATGAAGAAAATGCCCGTATCGTACGCGAAGCCGCGAAACGTGCGGGTCAGGAAATCGCCATTCTTGCCGACTTGCAAGGGCCTAAAATCCGTGTTGGCAAAATTGCCGGCGGCAGCATCGAGCTGAATAAAGATGAAACTTTGATTTTGGATGCCGCACTTGAAGGCGAAGGTACACGCGAAGCGGTGGGTTTGGACTACCGTGATTTGCCGAATGACGTCGCTGCCGGCGATGTTTTGTGGCTGGACGACGGCCTGTTGACTTTGACCGTTGAGGCGGTTGAAGGAAGTAAGATTATTACAAGGGTAGAAAACAGCCATGTGCTGAAAAGTAACAAAGGTATCAACAAACGCGGCGGTGGCCTGTCTGCCGGTGCGTTGACCGAGAAAGACTTCCGCGACCTGAAAACCGCGATTGCCATCGGTTGCGACTACTTGGCCATCAGCTTTGTGAAATCTGCCGAAGATTTGCACACTGCCCGCGCCAAAGTCGAAGAAGAAATGAAAGGCAGCACTGCCGTACGCCCCGGTTTAGTTTCCAAAATCGAGCGAGTAGAAGCCATTGAAAACCTGGACGAAATCATCCTTGCCAGCGACGGTATTATGGTTGCCCGCGGCGACTTGGCGGTCGAAGTCGGACACGCAGCCGTCCCCGCCCTGCAAAAACGCATGATCCGCCGTGCCCGTGAGTTGCGCCGCTTCAGCATTACCGCAACTCAAATGATGGAATCCATGATTACCAACCCCGTACCGACCCGCGCGGAAGTCAGCGACGTGGCCAACGCAGTATTGGACGGTACCGATGCGGTGATGTGTTCCGCCGAAACCGCCGTCGGCGCGTATCCGTTTGAAACCGTCAGCCAAATGGCGATTATTTGTGCGGCTGCGGAAAAAGAACAAGATTCGCTCAACGGCGTTGCCGAACAGGTCGAGTATCCCGAAGCCGTCAGCACCAACTTGGCGATTGCCGGCGGTGCGGTCAGCGTGGCGCGAGCAGTTCACGCCAAAGCCATCGTTGCCCTGACTGAAAGCGGTTCGACCGCCTTCGAAGTCAGCCGCCACAACATCACCCTGCCGATTTTTGCCCTGACGCCGAGTGTTTCAGCGCAACGCCGCATGGCGATGTACCGCGGTGTACGTCCGTTGATTTTGGCAACCAGTACCGATCACGATACCGCGCTGAACGAAGTGGAAGCCATGCTGGTAGAACACAAAATCCTCCAAAGCGGCGACCAATACATCATCACCAGCGGTTCGCAAATGCGCGAATCCGGTTCGACCAATACGCTGGAAGTGTTGCAGGTCAAATAATTGCAGTGATCCGATGATTGGAAAAGCAGGCTGTTTCAGCCTGCTTTTTTGTGTAAAAAAAGAAAAGATTAGGCAAAAATAATGATGTAGTATAGAATTGAGTGCCTATACTAAATCAATAAAGGACGTTTCAGACGGCCTTTTTCTTTGTCCGCTACTTTCACGGTAAACCAAAATGATTCATTTTAATCTGAAAAAAACAGCATTTATTTTAAGCGCAGCACTGTTATCTACCGCCGTCCAAGCCTCCGGCTACCACTTCGGCACACAATCCGTTAACGCACAAGGCACGGCCAACGCCGCCGCCGCCGAAGCCGCCGATGCATCAACCATTTTCTACAACCCGGCCGGCCTGACCAAACTTGACAGCAGCCAAATTTCCGTTAACGCCAATATCGTTTTCCCAAGCATTCATTATGAAGCGGAATCTGCCACCGACTTTACTGGCATTCCCGTCCAAGGATCGAAAAGCGGCAAAATTACCGAAACCACCGTTGCTCCGCACGTCTATGGCGCATACAAAGCCAGCGACGATGTCACTTTGGGTTTGGGCGTGTACGTCCCCTTCGGTTCTGCAACCGAATATGAAAAAGATTCCGTGTTGCGCCACAACATCAATAAACTGGGTTTGACCACCATCGCCATCGAGCCGGTAGTCGCATGGAAACTCAACGACCGCCATTCCTTCGGCGCAGGTATTATTGCCCAACATACTTCCGCCGAACTGCGCAAATATGCCGACTGGGGTATCAAGCAAAAAGCAGTGGCAAAAGCCTCCGGCAAACCGGATGCAGCCATTGCCGCCGCCATTCAGGCTGACGGACACGCCGATGTCAAAGGCAGCGATTGGGGCTTTGGTTACCAACTGGCGTGGATGTGGGACATTAATGACCGCGCGCGCGTGGGTGTGAACTATCGTTCCAAAGTTTCACACACGCTTGAAGGCACTGCAGAATGGGCGGCAGACGGTGCAGCGGTGAAACAGGCATGGGATTCTGGTGCAATGGCCGCACTCGGTTATGTACCGAACGAAAAAGCCAGCGTAAAAATCGTCACGCCTGAGTCTTTGTCTGTTCATGGTATGTACCGCGCCACCGACAAAACCAACCTGTTCGGCGATGTCACTTGGACGCGCCACAGCCGCTTCAACAAAGCCGAGCTGGTGTTTGAAAAAGAAAAAATCATCGTCAACGGCCAATCTGACCGTACCGTCATCACGCCTAACTGGCGCAACACTTATAAAGTTGCATTCGGCGGCTCTTACCAAGTTACCGAACCATTGCAACTGCGTGCCGGTATCGCTTTCGACAAATCACCGGTTAAAAGTGCCGAAGACCGCATGAACAGCTTGCCTGACGGCAACCGTATCTGGTTCTCCATCGGTGCTAAATATCAACTGGGTAAAAACCATGTTATCGATGCGGCGTACAGCCATATCCACATCAATGACACGGTTTACCGCGCCGGCAAAGCCAGCGGCAACGACGTGGACAGCCGCGGTGCATCCTCTGCCCGCTTCAAAAACAAAGCAGACATCTTGGGCTTGCAATACACTTACAAATTCAAATAATCGGATTTGAGTTGTGGATAAAAAGGCCGTCTGAAGATTTCAGACGGCCTTTTTGATTGGCAGGAACAGATGGAACAATCAACAGGCAATAAATAGTATGTTGGGCCTTCCATATTTCTGATTGGAATGGTAGCGCAGAAAGACGATAGAAAAGGGAATAGCCGATTACCGGCTTGAAAAATAAGATATTTTTTACACTTTAAACAACGTGTTACAGATTTTATTTATTCTGATTGGCAGTAATCAAAAGGCCGTCTGAAAAACAGGTTTTCAGACGGCCTTTATTTGCCGGATGGCTGCTAAGAAAGCTCAATCAGCTGCGGACTTCCAGTTCGATTTCTCTTTCTTGTTCGTCTTCGGCCGGTTTGTCCATGGTTTTTTCATCAGCCATATTGTCCAAATCTCGGCCGGGTTCGGAAGCGGTATCGCCAATGGAAACGCTGTTCAGGCTTTCCAAAATAATGGCGGATGCCAGATGGTCGGATGTGCGGTACACCATTGCCAAGCCGATTTCTTCCGCCGGAATGGAAACCAATTCAACCGTATCTTTGTCTTTCGGCTTGCGAATCAGGTTGTTGGACAGATTGACACGGACTTGGCGGCCGCGTTTGTAGAGGCTGATCACCGTGCCTTTGTCCAAGCCGTCGAGTTCGCCTTTATCCAAAGTAATGGTTTGGAACTGGCCGGCTTCGCCCACGCCGTCGAAGATGGAAACGACTTTGGCCTGAATTGGACGGGCAGGGGCGTGAGGCATCACATTGAAGCTGTCGAGGCCTTCGGGCAGTTTCAGCAGATAGTCGTCTTTGCGGATTTCGGAAACGGCTTCTTCGATAACCAAAGGTTGCGCGGACTGGGTGCGCAGCTTCATGACTTTGTTGACTTGGGTGTAATACTCGTTGCTTTTGAGTTTTTCGTCAGAAGCGCGGGTACGGTGTTCCAAGGCGGAGTCGGTATAAGGCAGCGTGTTGGCGATGCCGCTGAACACGACTTCTTGGCCGAGGAATTTGCCGGTTTCCGGATCGGTGATGTTTTTATTGACGCGGTAGGTCAGGTAGCGGCCGGGTTCGGTCAGGCCGTATGCGTACACGCGGTTGCCTTGCGTGTAGAGGACGCGGTTGTCGGGGCCCGCAATCAGGCGCGGCGCGTTGGCGGTTTCTTCCGGGGCGATAATCTGCGGATGTTTCATAAACATACGGTAGAGGTTGACGTTGACGGTCGGAATACCGTAGCCGGAAGTTTCGCGTACGCGCGGATGCAGTTTGATCACGGGAATGCCGTCTGAACGGGTTTGGGCATGTTCAAAACCCAGTCGTGGCTGGCCGTTGACGTAGCGTAAAACCAACACCTGACCCGGATAGATCAGATGCGGATTGCGGATGGCGTTGCGGTTGGCGCCCCAAAGGCGGTTCCATTGCCACGGGCTGTACAGATATTTGCCGGAAATGCCCCACAAGGTATCGCCGTTTTTAACGACGTAGCGTTGCGGCGCATTGGGGCGGATTTTTAAAGAAGCTGCCTGAGTGTGGGCAGAAATAGCCATGCCTGCCATGCAAAGCAGGGTTATAATACGTTGTTGCATAACCGTTCCCCTTGAAATCGGTTTGGTTTGTCTTCAGATGATAAACAGAGAAGGCTGGAGTTTGCGAAACTGCCGCCCATTCATCAATACGATAACGAACGGCGTCCGTCGCGCTATCTTAACATTTTTCGGCGTTATTTTAGCATTGAATGTTGCTGTCATGACAGGAGATTGTGGCGGCGGAAACCGAATCTGTATGAAAATCACACATCAGCTTTATAAAACGAGAATATTATGGCTTTACTGAACATCCTCCAATACCCTGACGAGCGTTTGCACACGGTCGCCAAACCTGTTGAAAAAATCGACGAGCGCATCCAGACATTGGTTGCCGATATGTTTGAAACCATGTACGAAGCACGCGGTATCGGTTTGGCGGCCACTCAGGTCGATGTACACGAGCGCATCGTCGTGATGGATTTGACCGAAGACCGCAGCGAGCCGCGCGTATTCATCAATCCCGTCATTGTCGAAAAAGACGGCGAGACGACTTATGAAGAAGGCTGCCTGTCCGTGCCGGGCATTTACGATACCGTGACCCGTGCCGAGCGCGTCAAAGTCGAGGCTTTAAACGAAAAAGGCGAGAAATTCACGCTGGAAGCAGACGGCCTGCTGGCAATCTGCGTGCAGCACGAATTGGACCACCTGATGGGCATCGTGTTTGTCGAACACTTGTCGCAGCTGAAACAAGGCCGCATCAAAACCAAACTGAAAAAACGTCAGAAACACACCATCTGACCTGCGCATCGCTTAAAGGCCGTCTGAAAAGACAAAACAGAAGGCAGACTTCGGTTTTCAATCTTTCAGACGGCCTTTTCAGATGAAACAGTTTGCCCAACGCGCCCATTCAAACCATTTCCACAAGGACACAACATGAAAGTCATCTTTGCCGGTACGCCTGATTTTGCCGCCGCCGCCTTGAAAGCCATTGCCGCCGCAGGTTTTGAAATTCCGCTGGTGTTGACCCAGCCCGACCGCCCCAAAGGCCGCGGCATGCAGTTGACCGCATCGCCAGTCAAACAGGCTGCCTTGGAATTGGGTTTGACCGTGGCGCAGCCGGAAAAGTTGCGCAATAACGCCGAAGCCCTGCAAATGCTCAAAGATACGGGCTCGGATGTGATGGTGGTGGCCGCATATGGTTTGATTTTGCCGCAGGATGTGTTGGATACGCCCAAACACGGCTGCCTCAATATCCACGCTTCGCTGTTACCCCGTTGGCGCGGCGCAGCACCGATTCAACGTGCGATTGAAGCCGGCGATGCCGAAACCGGCGTGTGCATCATGCAGATGGACATCGGTTTGGACACCGGCGATGTGGTCAGCGAACACCGCTACGCCATCCAGCCTACGGATACCGCCAACGAAGTGCATGACGCGCTGATGGGTTTGGGTGCGGAAGCGATTGTTGCCGATTTACAGCGACTACAGGCAGAAGGCCGTCTGAATGCGGTCAAACAGCCTGAAGAAGGCGTTACCTACGCCCAAAAATTAAGCAAAGAAGAGGCGCGTATCGATTGGAATGAAAGTGCGGCTGTGATTGAGCGCAAAATCCGTGCTTTCAACCCTGTACCTGCCGCGTGGGTCGAGTATCAAGGCAAACCGATGAAAATCTGGCGTGCCGAAGTGGTGGCCAAACAGGGTAAGGCAGGCGAAGTATTGTCTTGCACTTCAGACGGCCTGCTGGTGGCGTGCGGTGAACACGCGCTGAACATTACCGAATTGCAGCCTTCCGGTAGCAAACGCATGAGCATACAGGCATTTGCGGCAGGCCGGACGATTGAAGTCGGAACGGTTTTGTAACAGGCTGGAAACAAACGTAGAGGAAAGAAGATAATGGCTGTTTTTGAAGTGGTCGAAGGTGATATTACCCGATTGGCAGTCGATGCGATTGTCAATGCCGCCAATTCATCGCTGTTGGGCGGTGGCGGCGTAGATGGTGCGATACACCGCGCTGCGGGCAAAGAACTGCTGGACGAGTGCCGCACTTTGGGCGGTTGCCGCACAGGCGAAGCCAAAATAACCAAAGGCTACCGTTTACCTGCACGCTTTGTCATCCACACGGTCGGGCCGGTATGGTTTGGCGGACAACAAAATGAAGAGGCCAAATTGGCACAATCCTACACTAATTCCTTGCTGCTTGCTCAGAAACACAATCTCCACAGCATTGCCTTTCCGTGCATCAGTACCGGTGTGTACCGCTTCCCAGCCAAAGCCGCCGCGCGTATCGCTTTGGAGAGTTTGAAACAAACCCTGCCGCAATGTCCGGCAGTGGAAAAAATCATCTTTTGCTGTTTTTCCAAAACAGATGCCGAATATTATCGGGCATTACTGGCTGCCGAACAGGCCGTCTGAAATCCGCCGAACACTTGAAATCAAATATAAATCAGAAAGCAAAAATATGAGTATGTCCCTCGCCCAAAAATTGGCCGCCGACAGCGTTGCCGCGGTTGCCGAAGGGCGCAATCTTCAGGATGTCTTGGCGGAAATCCGCGTGGCGCATCCACAGCTGACGGCGCAGGAAAACGGCGCGTTGCAGGATATTGCCTACGGTTGCCAGCGTTATTTGGGCAGTTTGAAGTATATGCTTGGACAAATGCTGAAGAAGCCGATTGATAATCCGCAGCTTGAAAGCCTGCTTTTGGCGGCGATGTACCAACTGCATTACACGCGCAATGCGCCTCATGCAGTGGTCAATGAGGCGGTGGAAAGCATTGCCAAAATCGGCCGCGGCCAGTTCCGTTCGTTTGCCAATGCGATTTTGCGCCGCTTTTTGCGTGAACGCGACAAGCTCGCGGCTTCCTGCAAAAAAGACGATGTGGCGAAACACAACCTGCCGCTGTGGTGGGTGGCTTACTTGAGAAACCATTATCCGAAACATTGGCACAACATCACCACCGCGCTGCAATCGCATCCGCCGATGACTTTGCGCGTCAACCGCCGACACGGCAATGCCGAAAGCTATTTGGAAAAACTGGCTGCGGAAGGTATTTTGGCCAGGGCGTTGGACGAATACGCCGTGATGTTGGAAGAAGCCGTGCCGGTAAGCCGCCTGCCCGGTTTTTCAGACGGCCTGGTGTCGGTGCAGGATTTTGGTGCGCAACGTGCTGCCTATTTGTTGAACCCGAAAGACGGCGAACGCATTCTCGATGCCTGTGCAGCGCCAGGCGGCAAGACAGGCCATATCTTGGAACTGGCAGATTGTCATGTTACCGCCTTGGATATAGACGAGGGTCGTCTGAACAGGGTGAAGAGCAATCTTGACCGTTTAGGCTTTCAGACGGCCTCTTTGACTTGTGCCGATGCGCAGGACTTGACAGCGTGGTATGATGGCAAGGCCTTTGACGCTGTCTTGGCAGATGTGCCGTGTACCGCTTCTGGCGTGGCGCGCCGCAATCCCGACGTAAAATGGCTGCGCCGACCGACCGATGCCGTCAAAACCGCACGCCAACAGGAAGCATTATTAGACGCGCTGTGGCAGACCCTGACGAAAAATGGCAGGATGTTGCTGGCTACCTGCTCGGTCTTTGTCGAAGAAAACGACGGTCAGTTGCAAAAATTCCTTAACCGCCATGCCGATGCCGAGTTGATCGAATCGCATGTGCTTTTACCGAACAAACATCAAGATGGCTTTTATTACGCGCTTATTAAAAAGCAGTAAAACGCTGATTGTACCGCTCTTGCTCGCCGTGTCGTTGAATGCGGCGGGCGAGGGCATCAGTGCGACCCGTGCCGAGGCAAAGCTGACCCATGCCGGACAGCTTTCCGTCAGCAGCCGTTTCCGCACCGACCTGCCCGACCAGCTTAAAGAAGCACTCAAACAGGGCGTCCCCCTGCATTTCAATTTGAGTTGGCAGCTGTCAGCGCCGTCCGTGGCGTCTTATAAATTCAAGTTCGACCAGCTGCTCAACAACGACAGCACGATTCAATACAAATTGTCCTTCCATCCACTGACCAACCGCTATCGCGTTACCGTCGGTACGTTTTCTACCGAGTACGACACGCTTGAAACTGCCTTGCGCGCAGTAGGTGCGGTCGCGAATTGGAAGGTTTTGTCCAAAGGCGCGCTGAGTGACGTGGCCGCCAAAGACACGAAGGCTGAAATCCGCCTGCTGCTGACAACCGCCAAGCTGCCCAAACCGTTCCAAATCAATGCCCTGACTTCTAAAAACTGGCATTTGGATTCCGGTTGGAAGTCCTTGTCGGTCGTGCAGGAGTAAATCATGCGCCGCTTTCTCCTGATTGCCGCCGTATTCGCCGTAGTTTTGTTGTACGGCCTGACTGTTGCAACGGGCAGCAGCAACGTATTGTCCGATTACTTCTGGTGGATTGTCGCCTTGTGCGGTTTGCTGTTGCTGGTGTTGGCGGCGGTGTTGGTGCGCTATGTCGTGCTTTTGATGCGCGACAACAGCAAAAGCGTGTTTGGTTCGCAGATTGCACGTCGGCTGTCGGGGATGTTTACTTTGGTTGCCGTATTGCCGGGCGTGTTTTTGTTCGGTATTTCCGCCCAGTTTATTAACGGTACGATTAATTCTTGGTTTGGCAACGATACCCATGAGGCTCTAGAGCGCAGCTTAAACTTGAGCAAATCCGCGCTGAACTTGGCGGTGGACAATGCTGTCAGCAACGCCACACCGGTGCAAATCGACTTAATCAGCGCCGCTTCGCTGGATGGCAACTTGGGGCAAACGCTGACCCAATCCGCACTTACTGCCGACTTTGCCCAGCTGGCGCTTTATAACGCGACCACCCATAAAGCCGAGAAAAGCATCAATCCCCTGAAACTAAATCAACCCGAGCTTAACAAAGAAGGATGGGAGCAGCTGGAGCAGACCGGTTCGGTTCGTAGCTTGGAAAACATCGGCGGCGTGCTGTATGCCCAAGGTTGGATGCTGATCGGTACGCATAAAAATCAGGATTATGCGCTATTTTTCCGTCAGCCGATTCCGAAAGATGTTGCCCAAGATGCGACGTTGATTGAAGCGGCTCGTGCCAAATACGCCGAGCTGAGTTATACCAAAAAAGGCCTGCAAACCTTTTTCCTGTCCACGCTGTTGGTTGCGACATTGTTGGCCATCTTTTTGGCGCTGGTTATGGCTTTGTATTTTGCCCGCCGTTTTGTGGCGCCGGTGTTGTCGTTGGCAGAGGGTGCACGGGCGGTGGCTCAGGGTGACTTCAGCCAAACCCGGCCGGTATTCCGCAATGACGAGTTCGGCCGGTTGACCCAATTGTTCAACCACATGACCGAGCAATTATCGATTGCCAAAGAGGCGGACGAACGCAACCGTTTGCGCGAAGAAGCCGCACGCCATTATTTGGAATGCGTGTTGGAAAGTTTGACCACGGGCGTGATTACTTTGGATGCCGATGGCCGTCTGAAAACCTTTAACAAGGCTGCCGAACAGATTTTGGGCGTTTCGCTGGTGTCTTTGTGGGGTAGCAACTGGCATCAATGGCACGGCAAATCGCCGCAGCAAACCCTGTTGGCCGATGTGTTTGCCGCCATTAATGAAACCGCCGACAGTGACAAACCCGTCCAAGTCGAATACGCAGCGCCCGATGATGCCCGAATCTTGTTGGGCAAAGCCACCATCCTGCCGGAAGACAACGATAACGGCGTGGTGATGGTAATTGATGACATTACCGTCTTGATACGCGCGCAAAAAGAGGCCGCATGGGGCGAAGTGGCGAAACGCTTGGCACACGAAATCCGCAATCCGCTTACGCCTATCCAGCTTTCCGCCGAGAGATTGGCATGGAAATTGCATGATAAACTTGACGAACAAGACGCCCAAATCCTCAGCCGTTCAACCGATACCATCGTCAAACAGGTTGCCGCGCTGAAAGAGATGGTCGAAGCATTCCGCAACTATGCGCGTGCGCCGTCTCTGAATTTAGAAAAACAAGATTTAAACGGTTTGGTGTCGGAAGTATTGGTATTATATGAGGCCGGCGCGTGCAAATTTAATGCGCGGCTCAGCGCCGATGCCCTGCCGATTGTTGCCGATACGACGGCGATGCGCCAAGTGTTGCATAACCTATTTAAGAATGCCGCAGAAGCGGCAGAGTCGGACGAAGCGCCGCAAGTAAACGTCGAAACAGGGCGCGAAGGCGGACAGGTTTTCCTGACCGTCTGCAACAACGGTAAAAGTTTCAGCAAAGAAATGCTGCACAATGCTTTTGAGCCGTACGTTACCGACAAACCGACAGGAACTGGGCTGGGTTTGCCCGTTGTGAAAAAAATTATCGAGGAGCATGGCGGCCGCATCAGCCTGAGCAATCAGAACAGCGGCGGCGCGTGTGTCAAAATAGCTTTACCGGAAATGGCAGAAACTTATGCGAAGCAGTGATATTTTGATTGTAGATGATGAAGTAGGCATCCGCGACCTGCTCTCCGAAATCCTTCAAGACGAAGGCTATACCGTCACTTTGGCCGAAAATGCCGAAGAAGCGCGCCAATTGCGTTATCAAACGCGTCCGGCCATGGTGTTGCTGGACATTTGGATGCCCGATTGCGACGGCATTACTTTGTTGAAAGAGTGGGCGAAAAACGGCCAACTCAATATGCCTGTGGTGATGATGAGCGGCCATGCCAGCATTGACACTGCGGTTGAAGCCACCAAAATCGGCGCGCTCGATTTTCTGGAAAAACCGATTGCCCTGCAAAAACTCTTGTCTGCAGTAGAACGCGCCTTGAAACATGGCGAAGTTCAGACGGCCTCCGGCATGACTTTGGACAAACTGGGCAACAGCCCCATTATTCAAGAAATGAACGGCAGCATTGAAGCGGCCGCCAAACACAACCGCCCGCTGTTGTTGGCCGGTGAGGCAGGCTCGCCGTTTGAGATTGTCGCCCGCTATCTGCACAAAAGCGGTACGCCTTGGGTGGCAACCGACCGTGTCGAACACATTGTCGATACGCCGATGGAGCTGTTGCAAAAGGCATCAGGCGGCATTTTGTATGTTGGCGATATTGCCCGTTACAGCAAAAACATCCAAAACGGCATTGCTTTCTTGCTGGAAAAAGCCGACCGCTACAATGTCCGTGTAATCGCTTCATGCGGCTTTAAACGCGGCGAGAGTGCCGATGACGTCGTTACCGGTCGACTGGCAGAGCTGTTGAAAGAGCGTATCGATGTTCCTTCTTTGCGCAGCCAACCGGACGACATCGTCTTTTTAATCAACCGCATCATGACCGATTTGGCCGAAAGTCAAAAAATCCAGCCGGTAAAATTCAGCGACAGCGCGGTGGTGGTTTTGCGCCAATACGATTGGCCGGGCAATTACGACCAGCTTGCCGAAACGGTGAAAAACATCATGTTGGAATCGGACGGCAAAGAAGTGGACGAGCAGGCCGTTGCCGTGGCTTTGGGTCAGAAGGAAAATGCGACGGCGACAGAAATCATCGGTGGCTTCAATTTCAATATGCCTTTGCGTGAATTGAGGGAAGAAGTCGAGCGCCGCTACTTTGAGTACCACATCGCCCAAGAAGGTCAAAATATGAGCCGCGTGGCGCAAAAGGTCGGTTTGGAGCGTACACACCTTTACCGCAAACTCAAACAACTCGGTATCAGCGTATCGCGCCGCAGCGCCGACAAATCCGACGAATAAGCGCAATATCGGTTCAAACACAAAAGAGGCCGTCTGAAAGCCATCAGGTTTTTCAGACGGCATCGTCATTTGACGGTTTGCTTAGACAAGCAATACTTTATAAAAATAATGGTATGGCTCGGCATTGTTATTTTGCCTTTTAAGCCGACAGAAGTTTTATATCAATAAAATTTTCAGACGGCCTTGATTTACTTCAGGCCGTCTGAAAAACCATTACAAAAAGGGAACAGATTGATGACGGAAAACGAGCGTTTTGCTTGGTTGCAACTGGCATTTACGCCCTATATCGGCGCAGAAAGTTTTTTGGTGCTGTTGCAGCAATTCGGTAGCGCACAAGCTGCCTTGAATGCGCCGGCAGACAAAATTGCCGCGTTGGTGCGCCATAAACAGGCAGCCGAGTCGTGGCGTAATGCGGACAAACGGGCTTTGGCGCAGCAGTCTGCCGAAGCCGCTTTAAAATGGGAAATGCAGGACGGTTGCCGTCTGTTGCTGCTGCAAGATGATGATTTCCCCGAAATGCTGACACAAGGCATTACCGCGCCGCCGGTTTTGTTTTTACGCGGCAATGCAGAGTTGTTGCACACACCTTCTGCCGCGATTGTCGGCAGTCGCCATGCCACGCCGCAGGCAATGCGGATTGCCAAAGATTTCGGCAGGGCGTTGAGCGAAAAAGGCATTCCCGTCGTATCGGGTATGGCTTCGGGTATCGATACTGCCGCACATCAAGGCGCATTGCAGGCAGATGGCGGTACCATTGCCGTTTGGGGAACCGGTATAGACCGCATTTATCCGCCGTCCAATAAAAACCTTGCTTATGAAATTGCTGAAAAAGGTTTGATTGTCAGCGAGTTCCCTTTAGACACGCGTCCGTTCGCAGGCAATTTTCCGCGCCGCAACCGTTTGATTGCTGCGTTGTCGCAGCTGACATTGGTGGTCGAAGCGGCATTGGAATCCGGCTCATTGATTACCGCCAAGCTGGCTGCGGAGATGGGGCGCGAAGTGATGGCAGTGCCCGGTTCGATAGACAATCCGCACAGCAAAGGCTGCCACAAGCTGATTAAAGACGGGGCAAAATTGGTTGAATGTTTGGACGATATTCTCCATGAGTGTCCGCAGCTATTGCAAAATACGCCTGTTCCATCATATTCTATAAATAAGATGGTCAAACCGAAAAACGATCAAACCGAACATCTGCAACCCAAAACAATAGCGGATGAACCGCCAAGGCCGTCTGAAAACCTATCTGCCGCCCCATCAACAAGCGCTTTATTGGAAGCAATGGGTTACGACCCGATACATCCCGATATTTTGGCGCAACAAACCAATACGGCAGCAGCAGACGTGTACGCACAGCTTTTGGAATACGAACTTGACGGTATCGTCGCCGCCTTGCCGGGCGGCCGTTATCAGCGTGTCAAAGCATAAATTATCTATATTTAAGGAACCAGCATGACCGAAGTCATTGCCTATTTAATCGAACACTTCCAAGATTTCGACAATTGTCCGCCTCCGGAGGATTTGGGTCGCCTCTTGGAAGATGCGGGTTTTGATGCTACGGAAATCGGCAATACATTGATGATGATGGAAGTCTTGTTCAATACGTCCGAATTCTATGCCGAGCCGTTTAACAGCGACTCACTGCGCATATTCTGCCGTGAAGAAGCTGAAAACCTGCCGCAGGAAGTCATGGGCTTGATGCAGTATTTGGTTGCCGAACACGCAATTACTTATGAGCAACGCGAAATCGTCATTCACGCCCTGATGCACATTCCATCGGACGAAATCACCCTCGATACCGCCAAAGTGTTGGTATTGCTGGTGTTGTGGATGCACAAGAGCGAGTTGCCCGTCCTGATAGGCGACGACTTGATGAGTGCGTTGACCGGACAAAACGTGATGCACTAAACCTTTTTTCAGACGGCCTCAATAATAAAGGCCGTCTGAAACATAAACCCAATACATCCAAAAGAGAACAACAATGGCGAAAAACCTATTAATCGTCGAATCCCCGTCCAAAGCCAAAACCCTGAAAAAATATCTGGGCGGTGATTTTGAAATCTTGGCGTCTTACGGCCACGTCCGCGACTTGGTACCCAAAAGCGGAGCAGTCGATCCCGACAATGGCTTTGCCATGAAATACCAACTGATCAGCCGCAACAGCAAACACGTCGATGCCATCGTCGCCGGTGCCAAAGAAGCCGAAAACATCTACCTCGCAACCGACCCGGATAGGGAAGGCGAAGCCATCTCATGGCATCTTTATGAAATCCTCAAATCCAAACGCGGCCTGAAAAACATCAAGCCGCAGCGTGTCGTGTTCCACGAAATCACCAAAAACGCCGTGCTCGACGCCGTCGCCAATCCGCGCGAAATCGAAATGGACTTGGTCGATGCGCAACAAGCCCGCCGAGCTTTGGACTATTTGGTCGGTTTCAACCTCTCGCCATTGTTGTGGAAAAAAATCCGACGCGGTTTGAGCGCAGGCCGTGTACAAAGTCCCGCTTTGCGCCTGATTTGCGAGCGCGAAAATGAAATCCGCGCGTTTGAAGCGCAGGAATATTGGACGGTACATCTCGACAGCCACAAAGGCCGCAGCAAGTTTACCGCCAAACTCGCCCAATACAACGGCGCGAAAATCGAACAATTCGACCTGCCGAACGAAGCCGCGCAAGCCGACGTATTGAAAGAACTCGAAGGCAAAGAGGCCGTCGTTACCGCCATTGAAAAGAAAAAGCGCAGCCGCAATCCCGCCGCGCCGTTCACCACATCTACCATGCAGCAGGATGCCGTGCGCAAACTCGGCTTCACCACCGACCGCACCATGCGTACTGCTCAGCAACTTTATGAAGGTATAGACGTAGGGCAGGGCGCCATCGGTCTGATTACCTATATGCGTACCGACAGCGTGAATTTGGCCGATGAAGCGTTAACCGAAATCCGCCATTACATCGAAAACAAAATCGGCAAAGAATATCTGCCAAGTTCGGCCAAGCAGTACAAAACCAAATCCAAAAACGCCCAAGAAGCGCACGAAGCCATCCGTCCGACTTCCGTGTACCGCACGCCCGAAAGCGTCAAACCCTTCCTGAGCGCAGACCAGTTCAAACTCTATCAAATGATTTGGCAGCGCACCGTCGCCTGTCAGATGACGCCCGCCAAATTCGACCAAACCACCGTCGATATTACCGTCGGCAAAGGCGTCTTCCGCGTAACCGGACAAGTGCAGACTTTCGCAGGCTTCTTGAGCGTTTATGAAGAAAGCAGCGATGACGAAGAGAGCGAAGACAGCAAAAAACTGCCTGAAATGAGCGAAGGCGACAAATTGCCCGTGGACAAACTCTACGGCGAACAACACTTTACCACTCCGCCGCCACGTTACAACGAAGCCACGCTGGTTAAAGCCCTCGAAGAATACGGCATCGGTCGCCCTTCAACCTACGCCAGCATTATTTCCACGCTCAAAGACCGCGAATACGTTACCCTTGAGCAAAAACGCTTTATGCCCACCGACACAGGCGACATCGTCAATAAATTCTTGACCGAACACTTCGCCCAATATGTCGATTACCACTTTACCGCCAAACTTGAAGACCAGCTTGACGAAATTGCTAACGGCAAACGCCAATGGATTCCTGTTATGGATAAATTCTGGAAGCCGTTTATCAAGCAAGTGGAAGAAAAAGAGGGTATCGAACGCGCCAAATTCACCACGCAGGAACTCGACGAAACCTGCCCCAAATGCGGCGAACACAAACTGCAAATCAAGTTTGGCAAAATGGGCCGTTTCGTCGCCTGCGCTGGTTATCCAGAGTGCAGCTACACGCGCAACGTCAACGAAACCGCCGAAGAGGCCGCCGAGCGCATCGCCAAAGCTGAAGCAGAACAAGCCGAACTCGACGGGCGCGAATGCCCCAAATGTGGCGGACGGTTGTTGTACAAATACAGCCGCACCGGCAGCAAATTCATCGGCTGCGCCAACTACCCCAAATGCAAACACGTCGAGCCGCTGGAAAAACCGAAAGACACCGGCGTCCAATGCCCGCAATGCAAAAAAGGCAACCTCGTCGAACGCAAATCCCGCTACGGCAAACTGTTTTACAGTTGCAGCACCTATCCCGACTGCAACTACGCCACTTGGAATCCGCCCGTAGCCGAAGAATGCCCGAACTGCCATTGGCCGGTTTTGACCATTAAGACCACCAAACGCTGGGGCGTGGAAAAAGTCTGCCCGCAAAAAGAATGCGGCTGGAAAGAACAGATTGAACCGCCTGCACCGAAAGAGTAAAGGTAGGTTGGTTTAAAATAGGGAAGGCCGTCTGAAAAATGATTTTCAGACGGCCTTGTTGTATCTAAAAGAATAGAGTGAAATACGGCTTGATGGCAGTTTCACTATATAATTGAGGCCGTCTGAAAACTCGACATCTTTTTAAAAATCATGGCAAACAACAAACATTCCAAACACACCAATCAAGTACGCATCATCGGTGGGCAATGCAGGGGACGAAAGTTAACATTTTTATCTGCAGACGGTTTGCGTCCGACGCCTGACAGCGTGCGTGAAAAACTGTTTAATTGGTTGGGTCAGGATTTAACTGGAAAAACAGTATTGGATTTATTCAGCGGCAGCGGTGCTTTGGGAATGGAGGCCGCTTCTCGTAATGCGGCAAAAGTGGTAATGGTCGATAACCACCGCCAAACTGTTCAAACGCTTCAGAAAAATATCCGTGAATTAGGTTTGAAACAGGCGAAAATCGAGTGTTCAGACGGCATGGCTTATCTGGCAAGGCCGTCTGAAAAATTTGATGTCGTATTTCTTGATCCGCCGTTTGCATGGGAAGATTGGCAAAATCTGTTTATCCGATTGCAAAGCCACTTGAAAAATGGGGCAATGGTCTATATTGAAGCAGGGAAACTGCCTGAAAAACCGGATTGGCTGGAAATTTATCGGGAAGGAAAGGCGGGAATGAGTAGGTTTGAATTGTTGCTCTATTCGCAAGTTGCTGAATAGTATAGAATTTGAGAATCATTCCCAAGGTGTAAAACATTCTTTCAAACGGATTGTTCCGACGTCATTTGTGCTATAATCCGCGCCCAATCGGTTTTGATAATTTAAGAAAAAA
This sequence comes from Neisseria sp. 20925_1_37, assembly GCF_041433255.1. Classification (NCBI taxonomy): domain Bacteria; kingdom Pseudomonadati; phylum Pseudomonadota; class Betaproteobacteria; order Neisseriales; family Neisseriaceae; genus Neisseria; species Neisseria sp. 20925_1_37. The sequence goes on from NZ_JAPWBC010000016.1 coordinate 22,797, forward strand.
GGAAATAGAAATGTCGCTCTTTATTACAGATGAGTGCATTAACTGCGATGTGTGCGAACCGGAATGCCCTAATGATGCCATTTCGCAAGGTGAAGAAATTTACGAAATCAATCCAAATTTGTGTACGCAATGTGTAGGCCATTACGATGAGCCTCAGTGCCAACAGGTATGTCCTGTCGACTGTATCTTAATCGATGAAGAACATCCTGAAACGCACGAGGAACTGATGGCTAAGTACGAAAAAATCATTCAGTTTAAATAAATAGTGTTTAAAAGCAAAAGCTTGGATATTTTTAAAGAAATAAATGAAAAAAAATCTTGACGGAAATTCGAGTTGCAAATAAACTAGCGTTCTCTTTTGGAGGGATTCCCGAGCGGTCAAAGGGGGCAGACTGTAAATCTGTTGCGTGAGCTTCGAAGGTTCGAATCCTTCTCCCTCCACCAAAAATTCTTACTTGGAGCAAATAGTGAGTATGCGGGTGTAGCTCAATGGTAGAGCAGAAGCCTTCCAAGCTTACGGTGAGGGTTCGATTCCCTTCACCCGCTCCAAACAATTTCGCCCATGTAGCTCAGGGGTAGAGCACTCCCTTGGTAAGGGAGAGGTCGGCAGTTCAAATCTGCCTATGGGCACCATCTCATTATTACCCTTTCTTTCAAAAGCTTAGATTATAGGATATTG
>NZ_JAPWBC010000017.1:0-21351 GCF_041433255.1 Neisseria sp. 20925_1_37
ATTGATTTGGTTTTAAAAAGGGAATTACGTAAGTATTTGGCGTTAATCAAAAAACTTATTTTGAGCTTTGAGAAGAGATAATCAATAGAAAAAGGCCGTCTGAACGTTCAGACGGCCTTTTTTCAAAGAGCGATTTATTTGGTTGCAGAAGCAGTAGAAGCAGCTTCGGCTTGAGCACCTGCAGCTGCGTTTTCACCCCATGCCGCAGGGTATTTGTAACCGGCAAAGCGTTTTTGTGAGTAGGCTTTGAACTCGTCAGAGTTGTAGGCTTCGGTTACATCTTTCAGCCATTGGCTGTCTTTGTCGGCAGTACGGACGGCAGACCAGTTAACGTAGGCGAAGCTTGGCTCTTGGAACAGGGCTTCGGTCAGTTTCATGCCGCTGCTCATGGCGTAATTGCCGTTAACGATGGCAAAGTCAACGTCGGCACGGCTGCGCGGCAGTTGGGCGGCTTCAAGTTCTACGATTTGGATGTTTTTGGGATTTTCGGCAATATCGTTTTTAGAGGCAGTCAGCGGATCAACGTCGGCTTTCAGTTTAATCCAGCCCAATTCGTTCAACATAACCAATGCACGGGCAAAGTTAGATGGGTCGTTAGGTGCAGAAACGCTGACGCCGTCTTTCACTTCGTCCAAAGATTTCAGTTTGCCAGGGTACAGGCCCAAAGGTGCGGTCGGTACTTGGAAGGCTTCAACGATGTCCAGTTTGTGTTCTTTTTTGAAGTCGTCCAGATAAGGTTTGTGTTGGAAGATGTTGATGTCCAATTCGCCTTCAGCCAAAGCAAGGTTGGGGCGTACATAGTCGGTGAACTCTATCAGTTTGACTTTATAGCCTTTTTTCTCCAAAGCCGGTTGGATTTGGTCTTTTACCATATCGCCGAAGTCGCCGACGGTTGTACCGAAGACGATTTCTTTTTTCTCTGCACCGTTGTCGGCAGAAGAAGCGGCAGAAGCAGCAGGCGCGCTGTCTTTTTGACCGCCGCAGGCAGCCAGTACGATGGCCAGCGCAGCGGCTGAAAGGGTTTTGAAGAATGTGTTGATTTGCATATTTTGCTCCTGATGGATGATAAAACGGTTTCAGACGGCCTCAAGCTGCCACCGTCAAAAAAAGAGGGATTGTAAATCTATTTTGGAAATATGAGGATGTTTTTTGTAAATTTATTTGGAATATATATCCTAATATGTTCTAAATAGATAACAGGCCGTCTGAAAAATAGTAAGTCCATTTCAGACGGTCTGGTTTGTTTAACGTTTATCCAGTTTGCGTGCCAGTCTGTTGCCGATACCTTGAATCAGGATAACGAGTAAAACCAGGATGGCAACAATGAAGATGATGACTTCCATTTGATAGCGGTAGTAGCCGTAACGGATGGCAAGGTCGCCCAAACCGCCGCCGCCAATCATGCCTGCTGCCGCGCTGTACGACAGAAGGCCGATAGCCAGTACGGTAATGCTGGAAACCATACCTGCGCGCGCTTCATTCAAAAGCACTTTGCAGATGATGCTCATGGGGGAAGCACCCATTGCGGAGGCTGCTTCAATCACGCCTCTGGGTACCTCGCGCAGGTTTTGCTCGACCAGACGGGCGAAGTAGAACAAGCCGGATACGCTCAATACCAATGAGGCGGCAACCGGGCCGATGGTCGTGCCGATGATGGCGCGTGTAACAGGAATCATGGCAATCATCAGGATGACGAAAGGGAACGCACGCATCAGGTTGACCAGGTTGTCCAAAAACAAATTCAGCTGTTTGTTGTAGTGCAACTGATGACTTGATGTCACAAATAGCAATACGCCTAAAATCGTACCGAAGATAACGGCAAAAGTAGTCGATAGACCGACCATAATAAAGGTTTCGCCCAAGGCTTGGATAATTTCGCCCTTCATGCTGACGATGGTCTCAACAGCACTTTCAAATGTTAAATCTGCCATATTAGTCCTCTCGAATCAGCTCTTGCCCGATTTCGGATTGGGCATGGATTTGGTTGCCGTGTACTTCAACGATTTCCAGCAGACGGCCTTTGTCCAAGAGGGCGGCACGGTCGCACAGGCGGCGGATAACGCTCATTTCGTGGGTAACGATGACGATGGTTACGTTGAAACGTCGGTTGATGTCTTCCAAACACTTCAAAACGCTGCGCGTAGTGGCGGGGTCGAGGGCAGAAGTGGGTTCGTCGGCGAGGATGACTTGAGGTTGCGGTGCCAGCGCGCGGGCAATGCCGACACGTTGTTTTTGACCGCCGGAAAGTTGGGACGGGTAATGGTTGGCGCGGTCTTGCAAGTCGACGATTTCCAAACATTCTTCAACACGCGCTTGGATTTTTTTAGACGGCCATTTGGCAATTTCTAAAGGAAAGGCGACGTTTTCGGCAACGGTACGGTTGCTCAATAGGTTGAACTGTTGGAACACCATACCGATATTTTGTCTGGCGTGGCGCAGTTGCGTGGCGTTGAGTGCGGTCAGTTCTTGGCCGCACACGCTGACGGTACCTGTATCCGGACGTTCCAATAAATTAATCAGGCGCAGCAGGGTAGATTTGCCTGCGCCGGAATAGCCCATCAGGCCAAAGATTTCACCCTGTTTGATTTCGAGGCTGGTCGGCTCGACGGCGACAAAGTCTTTGTTGTCGCGTGTTTGATAGTGTTTGGAGACGTGATCCAGAATAATCATGGTTTATCCGTGTTTTCTTTAATTCGTGTGGCCATCAGGGTGTGCAGACGGCGGTTGTCGGCGCGTGCGACGGTAAATTGCAGGCTGCCGATGATGACTTTTTCGCCGCGTACGGGCAGGTGTCCCAATTCTTGAATGACCAGGCCACCGATGGTATCGGCTTCTTCGCTGCTGTATTCCGTACCGAAGAAGGTGTTGATGTCTTTGATTTCGGTGGCAGCGTGGATGCGCCAGCGTTCGGAAGAAACGGCGTGGATATTGTCGGCGCTGTCGTCTTCATCAAATTCGTCTTCGATGTCGCCGACGATTTGCTCGATGATGTCTTCAAAGGTTACCAGGCCGGATGTGCCGCCGTATTCGTCGATGACAATCGCCATGTGGTTGCGTTGTTCGCGGAATTCTTTTAAAAGGGAGGCCAGTGATTTGCCTTCGGGAACGAAAACGGCAGGGCGCAAGACGGATTTCAGGTGAAACTGCTCGGGGTTGAACATATATTTGAGCAGGTCTTTGGCGTGCAAAATACCCAAAACTTCGTCTTTGTCTTCACCAATGACAGGGAAACGCGAATGGGCGGTTTCGATGACGTAGGCCGTGATGCGCTCGATGCTGTCGTTCTCTTTCAATACGTTCATGCGGCTGCGCGTAATCATGGCGTCGCGCACTTCCAGTTCGGCAAAGTCCAATACTTTTTCCAGCCGGGTCAGTGTGTCGGCATCAAAAACTTCCTGCTCGTGCGCTTGGCGCAGCAGGGTCAATACGTCTTCGGCGGAGTCGGGTTCGCCGGCAAGTCGGGAGATTAGGCGTTCGAAAAACTTGGGTTTCGACTGCGTACCGTCCATTTTAATATTCGTCCTCTTGGTAGGGGTTGGGGAAGCCTGCCGCCAGCATCAGGCGGATTTCTTCGGCTTCCATTATTTCGGCTTCATCGTCTTCGATGTGGTCGTAGCCCATCAGGTGTAAAGTACCGTGTATGGTCAGGTGGGCAAAATGCTGTTCGGGTGTTTTGCCTTGTTCGGCGGCTTCTTTCAAAACCACTTGTGGGCAAATCACCAAATCGCCATACAGGCCGTCTGAAAACTGGTCGGGCAGGATTTCGCCTTCGTTGAGCGCGAAACTCAATACATTGGTGGCGTAATCTTTGCCGCGGTAGTCGCGGTTGTAGGCGCGGGCTTCTTCTTCGTCCAGAAGAATCAGGCTGATGTCGGCGCGGCGGTATTCGTTTTTCAAGGCAGACCACGCCCAGCGGTAGAAGTCGTTCTCTGAAGGAAGGTTGGCGGCGGAAGAAGCGTTTTCAAAGTTCAGATGAAAACGTTGCCGCTGTAAGGATAAAAAAGGATATTGTTTGGCGCGTTTCATGTTGTCCGGAAAATTTGGTTTTTAGGCGTAAATATAACATATTCACCTCCATGCCGTCTGAAAAACTGCCCAAAATATGATAGACTTCATGCCGTTTTCCATCTTTCAGGCAACCATTATGAACCCGAAAAAACTCGTTATCGCCAGTCGCGAAAGCCTGCTTGCCATGTGGCAGGCAAAACATATCCAAGGCCGTCTGAAAGCCCTGTATCCCGATTGCGAAGTCGAGATTTTGGGCATGACCACGCGCGGCGACCAGATTTTGGACAGAACTTTGTCAAAAGTCGGCGGTAAAGGCTTGTTTGTCAAAGAGTTGGAACAGGCTTTGTATGATGGTCGAGCCGACTTGGCCGTGCATTCGATTAAAGACGTACCGATGGATTTGCCTGAAGGTTTCGCGCTTGCAGCCATCGGCGAACGAGCCAATCCGTTTGACGCGTTTGTGTCCAACCAATACGCGCGTTTGGAAGAAATGCCCAAAGGTGCTGTCGTCGGTACATCCAGCCTGCGTCGCGAAGCCCAGTTGCGCGCGCGCTATCCGCATTTGGTCATCAAGCCTTTGCGCGGCAATGTGCAAACCCGTTTGTCCAAACTCGATAACGGCGAATACGACGCGATTATCTTGGCCGCCGCCGGTTTGCAGCGTCTGGAATTGGACGAACGCATCCGCATGATTTTGTCGGAATCCGACAGCCTGCCTGCCGCCGGACAAGGCGCATTGGGTATTGAAATTGCAGCGCATCGCGAAGATTTATACGAAATCTTAAAGCCTTTAAACCACGATACCACACACGCCTGCGTGACTGCCGAACGCGCGTTGGCGCGCGCTTTGGGCGGAAGCTGCCAAGTGCCGCTGGCCGCATATTGCACTGAAGAAAACGGTTTGCTGACCTTGCGCGGCTTGGTCGGCCATCCTGACGGTTCGGTCATTTTGCAGGCAGACGCGCAAGCCCCAGCCGAATACGCCGATGCTTTGGGTCGCGCGATCGCCAAAAAACTGGCGGATGATGGTGCGGAAGAATTGATTGCCGCTGTATTGCAAGAACAGGCTTAAAAAACAGTATAGATCATTTAAAAAGGCCGTCTGAAACTTTCAGACGGCCTTTATTTTGTTGATGCTTAAGGATTCATAATCCGCGCAACCAAAGCTTTTTCTTTGCCCTGCATATTGGGGATTTTGACCTGAATGCCGTTGCCTGGTGCCACATCGACAGGCTGGCCTTTGCGGGTCATTTGTTCCAATTTGATGGTTTGGTTGCCGCTCGGGTGGATAATTTCGAGTGAATCGCCGATGGCAAAGCGGTTTTTGACTTCGATGGTCGCCCAGCCGTTTTCGTCAATTTCGGTAACGTGGCCGACATATTGGCTTTGTTTGGCAATCGAATGGCCACTGAGGTAGTTTTGGTAATCCTGGGTTTGGTGGCGCTCAAGGAAGCCGCTGGTGTAGCCGCGGTTGGCAAGGCCTTCGAGTTCGCTCAACAGGCTGTAATCAAACGGACGGCCTGCAACGGCATCGTCAATCGCTTTGCGGTAGGACTGGGCCACGCGTGCAACATAATAAAGCGATTTGGTGCGGCCTTCGACTTTGAGGCTGTCCACGCCGATTTTGGCCAGTTTTTCAACTACTTCGATGCCGCGAAGGTCTTTGGAGTTCATGATGTAGGTGCCGTGTTCGTCTTCCATAATCGGCATCATTTCGCCCGGGCGGTTGGACTCTTCAATCAGGAAAACTTTGTCGGCGTAGGGATGGCGTTTTTGACCGTTGATGCCTTCAAAGTTTTGGTTGGCTTCTTCTTGGGCTTTTTCAAAGTTGAAACCTTGCAGAAGCTGGGCATCGCCTGCATCGCTTTCAGTGGCGTTGTGAACCTTGTAGTCCCAACGGCAGGAGTTGGTGCAGGTGCCTTGGTTGGGGTCGCGGTGGTTGAAGTAGCCGGAGAGCAGGCAGCGGCCGGAGTAGGCGATGCACAATGCGCCGTGGATGAAGACTTCGAGTTCGATGTCGGGGCATTCTTGGCGGATTTCGGCGATTTCTTCCATGCTCAATTCGCGCGACAGGATGATACGTTCGACACCGATGTTCTGCCAGAATTTTACGCCCCAGTAGTTGGTGGTGTTTGCTTGAACGGATAGGTGGATCGGCATTTCCGGCCATTTTTCGCGCACGGTCATGATCAAACCTGGATCCGCCATAATCAGCGCGTCGGGTTTCATGGCAATCAAGGGCTCCATATCGGAAACGAAGGTTTTGAGTTTGGAGTTGTGCGGTAGCGTATTGACGGTCAGGAAGAATTTTTTGTTGCGCTCGTGCGCTTCTTTAATGCCTTGCTCGAGAACGTCGAGTTTGGCAAATTCGTTGTTGCGGGCGCGCAGGGAGTAACGCGGGCTGCCGGCGTAAACGGCGTCTGCGCCGTAGTCGTAGGCGGCGCGCATACGTTCGAGGCCACCTGCAGGCAATAAGAGTTCGGGTGTTTTCATGTTTTATGCTTTTTAAAATGTTTTCAGACGGCCCTCAAGGAAAGAGGGAAGGCCGTCTGAAAGATGTTTGAAGAATGGGCGGATTATCCGCTGTTTTTGTGTTTCGGTCAATTTTGTGTCGGGTTTGCGCTTTGTTTTTTATACGGAAAATGTCCTGTATGGGCAAAGGTGAAAAGGGGCTGCAATACGTTGGAAATGTAAAAAAAACAGGGTTGGGCGGAATAATTTAACAAAAAACCGTTCAAGCAATGTATTTTCTTGTAAAATATCAAGCTTCATTTTAAAAAATATTCGGATTAGTTACCGATTTTGACCGACGGAAGGGTTATGGATTTTCGTTTTGACATTATTTATGAATACCGCTGGATGTTTTTATACGGCGTATTGACGACGCTGGGGCTGACGGTGGTTGCAACGGCAGGCGGCTCAGTTTTGGGTTTGCTGCTGGCATTGGCGCGTTTGATCAATCCGGAAAAAGCCGGTGTGCCGATGCGTGCCTTGGCTTGGGTGTTGCGTAAGATTTCTTTTTGGTATGTTACGCTGTTCCGCGGTACGCCATTGTTTGTACAAATTGTGATTTGGGCTTATGTTTGGTTCCCATTTTTCGTTCATCCGGCCGACGGTGTATTGATTAGCGGCGAAGCAGCCATTGATTTGCGCCGTTCTTATGGTGCGTTGATTGCCGGCTCTTTGGCGTTGATTGCGAACTCGGGTGCATATATTTGTGAGATTTTCCGTGCCGGTATCCAGTCGATTGATAAGGGCCAAATGGAAGCTGCGCGTTCTTTGGGTCTGACCTATACTCAGGCAATGCGTTATGTGATTTTGCCGCAAGCTTTGCGCCGTATGTTGCCGCCATTGGCCAGTGAGTTTATTACGTTATTGAAAGACAGCTCATTGCTTTCTGTTATTGGCGTGGCAGAGTTGGCTTATGTACAAAGCACGATTACCGGACGCTATTCTGTCTATGAAGAGCCGCTTTATACAATCGCGCTGATTTATTTGGTGCTGACAAGCTTTTTGGGTTGGGTATTCCTGCGATTGGAAAGCCGTTACAATCCGCAACACCGCTAATCGGTTTGAATCAAAAAAGGAAGACTTTTTCAAGTCTTCCTTTTTTATTTGCAGTCAATGTTTCAGACGGCCTCGAATCAGAATGCTTCGCCGACTTTGACACCGCCTGCGATGTCTTTTGGCGTTGCCAGTTTGGCAGTAGCCTGTTGGGCGGCTTGGAATGCTTCGGTTGCCATGATGTCGGCAGCTTCTTGTACGGTCAATGTGTTGGCCATGTATTGCCAACGCGTTGCCAAGTCGGCGTTTTCCGGCGCATGGAAACCGTCTCGCAATTCATCTACTAAGTCAGGACGGTTGCACACCAGTACAATATCGCAGCCTGCTTCAAAAGAAAGGCGGGCGCGTTCTTTAATACCGCCGACACCGCATGCGCCTTCCATGGTCAGGTCGTCTGAAAAGATAACGCCGTTAAATCCGATTTCTTGGCGCAGGATTTGTTTCAGCCATTTTTCAGAGAAGCCGGCAGGTTGGCTGTCGGTTTGCGGGTATACAACGTGGGCAGGCATGACTGCGGCCATGCCTGCTTGGCTCAATGCGCGGAAGGGGATAAGGTCTGCGGCTTCTAGCTCTTCGCGGCTGCGTTCGTCGCAAGGCAGGACGTGATGGCTGTCGCCTTCGACAAAGCCGTGGCCGGGGAAGTGTTTGCCGCAAGATTTCATGCCGCCTTTGTTCAGGCCTTTTTGCAGGGCAAGGGCAAGCTGGGTAACGATGTTGGCATCGCGGTGGAAGCTGCGGTTGCCGATGACGGCGCATTGACCCCAGTCCAAATCCAATACAGGCGTAAAGGATAGGTCGATACCGCAGGCGGAGAGTTCGGTTGCCAAAACCCAGCCTACTTGTTCTGATTGTGCACAGGCGGCTTCTTCGCCTTCGTTATCCCAAATTTCGCCCAATACATTCATGGCCGGCAGGCGGGTGAAGCCGTCAATAAAACGTTGAACCCGTCCACCTTCGTGGTCGACAGCGATGATGAGTTCAGGCGTGCGGACGGCTTTGATTTCTTGAACCAAAGCTTTGAGCTGGGAGACATTTTCAAAGTTGCGGCGGAACAAAATAACGCCACCGACGGCAGGGTCGAGCAGGCGTTGTTTTTCTTCTTCGGTCAGATGATAGGCGGCGACGTCGGCCATGACTGGGCCGCGTGGAAGATGAGGCGTATTCATTGTTTTGTCCTGAATAATGTATATATTGGATAATCGTTATGTTCAGACGGCCTGAGAGTATAGGAATATCTCAGGCCGTCTGAATATTGGTTTTGAATTAGGCAGTTGCTTTTTTCTTGTCTTTTAAGATGAAAATCAACACAACCATCACAATACCGGTTACCACAAAACCTAAAGGTGCAGAGCCGGTCATGCCCAGTGCGAGGTAGCCTGTGGCAGCAGACGCGGCTACGGTCAGCGCGTAAGGGAATTGCGAGGTAACGTGGTCGATGTGGTTACAGTGCGCGCCGGTAGAAGAGAGGATGGTGGTATCGGAAATCGGCGAGCAGTGGTCGCCAAATACGGCACCGGCCATTACGGCAGACATACAAGGGATAATCAGCGAAGGTTCGACTTTGACGGCCATGGCGGCGGCAATCGGCAACATGATGCCGAATGTGCCCCAACTTGTGCCGGTAGCGAAGGCCATCACGCCTGCGAGCAGAAACAAAATCACGGGTAGGAAGCCTGCGTGGATATTGCCTGCCACCAAAGTGGAGAGGTATTCGCCGGTGTGCATCTCGCTGACAACGGTGCTGATGATCCATGCCAAAATCAAGATGGTAATGGCACCGCGCATAGAGATGATGCCCTGCCAAATGGCTTTAGGATAATCGCTGGTTTTGATGGTACCGATGGTGCAGAGGATGACGGCCAATACGCCGCAAGTACCGCCGAACACGAGGGAAGTATTTACATCGGTATTTTCAAATGCGCTGAGCAAAGAGAAGGTCTCAGAAGCTTGTGCGCCAGTGTAAATCATGGCAGAAACCGTGGCGACAATCAGTACCAAAACCGGCACAATCAGCGCGAATACGCGGCCGTTGGGATGGCCTGTTTCAAAGGTTTCATCATGAATTTCATTCAAAGCGGCGCGTTCCAAACGGGCCATGGAGCCGATATCGAAGGAGAACCAGGCCACGACAAACACCATAATCAACGCGAAGACGGCGTAGTAATTCATCAGGCTCATGGCCACGAATGCGCCCATTGGTGTGTAGTCTGTAATGTTGTAAGTCACCAAAAGGCCGGCCAAAGTAGCGATAATCGATGCGCCCCAGCTTGATACCGGCATCAAAACGCACATCGGCGCGGCAGTGGAGTCAAGGATATAAGCCAGTTTGGCGCGGGAAACTTTGAATTTGTCGGTTACAGGGCGGGCAATCGCACCGACGGCAAGACTGTGGAAATAGTCGTCAATAAAGGTAACGAATACCAAACAGGCAGTCAGCAGTTTTGCACCGCGACGGCCTTTGATGTGCTGTTTTGCCCAATCGGCAAATGCTTGGTTACTGCCGGAATGTGTCAGCAGGGAAGTGAAAATCCCCAAAAGCACCAAGAAGAGCAGGATTTTGGGTTTGCCCAAAGACCAATTACCGTCTGCCCAAGTGAGGCTGACTGCCATGTCTTTCAAGTGAACCAAAGCATCGAGTGGATTACCGCCTACCAGCAGGAATGAGCCGACGATAATGCCTACACCCAGGGACAGCAATACACGGCGCGTGGCAATGGCCAAGGCGAGCGCAATGGCTGCCGGGACGATGGATAAAATAGAATTTGAATAATTAATAAGTTGCATAATTATATTGTATATAAGCGGTGAAATATTTTCAGACGGCCTAAACTGGAAGACGGATAACAAAATACCCACCGCCTCTGACAGATGGGTATTTTATCATCTAACACATCATCATGCCGTCTGAAAAATCGGACTACTGCAGATTTAGCGCGAGGAACAAAGTATTGCCTTCGCGTTGTACCAAAAGCGGTACGTTTTTGCCTGCGCTTTCCAAGGCACTTCGGAAAGTGGATTCGTCATTGACGCTGATTTGGCTGACGGCAATAATTTCGTCGCCGCGTTTGAGGCCGGCACGTTCGGCCGCACCGCTAACGCGCAGAACGATTAAGCGTTGTTTGCCGTCTGCGTTTTCAACCTGCAAAGTCAGGCCTGCGTTTTCAACGGTAAATCCGTCATGGCCGCCATCGTGTTGCGGGTGTTCAGCCTCTTTTGCAGAAGTTTCCGTTTGTTCGGCTGCGCTGCCAAGTTTGACTTTGACATCGGTTTGTTTGCCGCCGCGCCAAATGCTCAAAGTCACTTCTTTACCCGGCATCATCGAGCCGACCATGACCGGCAAATCGCTGGAGGCGCGGACTTCTTCTCCGTTTACGCTGCGGACAATATCGCCGACTTGCAAACCGGCTTGTTGTGCCGCGCTGTTTGGCATGATTTTGGCAATCAGTGCGCCGCTTGCTTTGTCCAAACCGAAAGATTTGGCCAAATCATAAGAAACTTCTTGAATAACCACGCCTAATTGACCGCGTTGGACTTTGCCGTTGGCTTTCAATTGATCGGCCACATTCATGGCAACATCAATCGGAATAGCAAACGAAATGCCCATGAAACCGCCGCTGCGGCTGTAAATTTGCGAGTTGATGCCGACTACTTGGCCGCGGAGGTTGAATAACGGGCCGCCTGAGTTGCCGGGGTTGATGGCAACGTCGGTTTGGATGAACGGCGTGTAGTTTTCATTCGGCAGGCTGCGGCCTTTGGCGGAGACGATGCCTGAAGTTACGCTGTTGTCAAAGCCGAAAGGAGCGCCGATGGCGGCTACCCATTCACCTGGTTTCAAATCTTTCGGATTGCCGATTTTGACAACCGGCAAGTCTTCTTGCGGCTCAATTTTTAAGAGGGCAACGTCGGATTGGGCGTCTGAGCCGACCAGTTTGGCCGTGTATTCGCGTTTGTCGTTGAGCAGGACTTTGATATTGCCCATGCCGGCAACCACGTGGGTATTGGTCAGGATATAGCCGTCTTTGCTGATGATGAAGCCGGAACCGAAATTCAAATCGTCGCTTTCAGTATCTTCTTGCGGCATATCGGGCATATTGGGAACAAGGCGCTTGAAGAACTCGTAAAACGGATCGTTGTCGGGGAATTGGCTCAGGTCCATGCTGTGGTCGTCATCCGATGTCGCAGTGCGTTTCGCCGGTGTCGCTTGAATATTGACGACGGCCTGTCCTTCGTTTTGCACCAGTTGGGCGAAGTCGGGCAACAACATGCCGACTTTTCCGTCATCGGTATTGGTTTCTATGCGTTGAACGAGTTCTTTGTTTTCGTCTTTGCCGAAAAAGGTGCTGACTTTGTCGCAACCTGAAAGAAGGGAAGCTGAGAGGACAGCGAGGGCCAGATATGTGTTTGTTTTAATATTCACGAAAGTTCCTTTTGCCGGTGCCTATCGTATTGTCGGCATGCGTTTGAGCCGGCAGGCAGTTTTATTGTTTGAATGCTGTTTAAATGTATAAGATAGGATTTTTACACTTTAACGGTTTTTTTTCAAGCATTTCATTTTAAATGAAAAAATGATAATTGGAATTTTATTCTTTTAAGGCCGTCTGAAAGCTTTGGAATATGACCTGTCGGTCGGTTCACTTTTTTCAGACGGCCTTTAAATTGTGGTCAGTCGTGTTGATCCAAATGGTAGATCTGCGCCACGGCATCGATTAATTCGCTGTTGTCCGAGCCCGCTTTATTGAGTGTGCGTGTCGGAGAGTGGAGCAGTTTGTTGGTCAACTGGATGGAGAGGCGTTCGAGGACATCCTCGGCGGATACACCTTTTGCCAGTTGCTTCATGGCATTTTCCAATACTTGGCGGCGTGCGCGTTCGCCTTCGTCGCGCAAGGCGCGGATAAGCGGAACGCTTTGGCGGTTTTTCTGCAGGCGGATAAATTCGCTGACTTTTTCTTCCACCATGCTTTCAGCCGCCGCCGCTGCCTTTTTGCGCGCATCTTTACCGCTTTGGACAATGTCCATCATGTCGTCTACGGTATAGAGATATGCGTCTTCCAATTCGCCGACTTCGGCTTCGATATCGCGCGGAACGGCCAAATCCAGCAGGAAAACAGGCATGTTGTGGCGTTTTTTCAATGCTCGCTCGATCATGCCTTTGCCAACAAGGGGCAGTTGGCTGGCAGTGGAAGAAACAACCACGTCGTAATCGTGCAGAATATCGGGCAATTCGTTCAGCAGGCAGGCTTCGGCGTTGACACCGAGTTTGTCGCACAATTCCTGCGCGCGCTGGTGTGTACGGTTGGCAACGGTAATGAGCTTGGGATTTTTGGCGGCAAAATAAGTGGCCACCAGCTCAATCATTTCGCCTGCGCCAATAAAGAGGACGTTCAGATCGGAAATGGAAGGGAAGATTTGCTCTGCCATTTTGACCGATGCAGAGGCCATGGATACGGAGTTTTCGCCGACAGCAGTGTCAGTACGCACTTCTTTGGCAACGGCAAAGGTTTTTTGAAACAGGGCATTTAAGTGGGTATTGATGCTTTCCTGTTCTTGCGCAACGCGGACGGCATCTTTGATTTGACCGAGAATTTGCGGTTCGCCCAAGACCATGGAATCCAAACCGCAGGCGACACGGAAGGCGTGGCGGACGGTTTCATTATTATCCAAGGTATAGAGGTAAGGACGGATTTCTTCGGCAGGCAGGTCGTGATACTGTGCCAACCAGTCGATGATTTTTTCGGTTTCGCCGACGCAGTAAAGCTCGGTGCGGTTGCAGGTAGAAAGAATAACTGCTTCTTCCGCCGCCTCACTGCGCGCGAGGTTGGACACGGCATCCGGCAGATTTGCAGCTGCAAATGCCAGTTTTTCGCGTATGCTCAAGGGCGCGGTTTGGTGATTGAGTCCGACGACGGTAAGTTGCATGGTTATGGTATGACTGGGTAGTGTGTGTGGTGGGTATTATAGCTTAAGTGGGCTTTAAAATGAATGTGTTGGGGGAGAAGATACAATGAGGTTTGCCATCAAAAAGGCCGTCTGAAAAGATTCAGACGGCCTTTTTATCAAGAAAGGCTTAAACGGCTTCTGCTTCTTCTGCCAAGAAACCGCGCAGTTTTTGCATCGCTTTGGCTTCGATTTGGCGGATGCGTTCGGCAGATACGCCGTATTCTGCTGCCAATTCGTGCAGGGTCAAACCGCCGTCGTCTTGCAACCAGCGGCTTTCAACGATGCGGCGGCTGCGGTCGTCCAGTTGTGCCAAGGCGTTCTGCAGACCTTCGGTTTGCAGGGCGTAGTGGGCTTGTTTGGACAACTGACGGCTAGGCTCTGCATCGTGGTCGGCCAACCAGTCGATAGGGGCGAAGTTGTCCTCGTCATCGTTGTTTTCTGCCATGATGCCGATATCGTGACCGGTCATGCGTTGTTCCATTTCCAAGACTTCGGACAATTTGACGCCCAAATCGTCGGCGATTTCTTGCGCTTCTTTTGGAGACAAGGCATTCAGGTTTTTACGCATGCTGCGCAGATTGAAGAACAGTTTGCGTTGCGGTTTGGTTGTGGCAACGCGGACCAAACGCCAGTTGCGCAAAATGAATTCGTGAATTTCGGCTTTAATCCAATGCACGGCAAACGAAAACAGGCGCGCGCCGCGGCTTGGTTCGTAGCGTTTGACGGCTTTCATCAGGCCGATATTGCCTTCTTGAATCAGGTCAGCTTGGTTGAGGCCGTAGCCGTCGTAACCGCGTGCAATGGATACGACGACGCGAAGATGAGACAGAATAAGCTGTTTGGCGGCGTTGAGATCGCCTTTTTGTTGACGTTCGGCCAGTTGTGTTTCTTCTTCGGCGGTCAGCATGGGAATGCTGTTGACAGTATGAATGTATTGCTCGAGGCTACCGTTGCCGCTGTGGATAACGGGTAATGCAAAAGCTTTATTCATAAAGGATGCTCTCCTTGATTAGGCCGTCTGAAAACGGCTTTTTGTTTATTGTGTGACAAGCAGTATAACACTGCCTGTGGTTTGTTTTGTTATGGGTTGGATTTTTTCTGTAAATTAACGATAGATTCAATAGTTTTTACTGCTTGAATTGCAAGGGTTGATTGTCTTAGAAAATTTGAGTAATTTGCTAGGTTTTGGGTAAGTATATTACAAACATTTCTGTATGTAAATAGTTTTATTAATAAAAAAGACCTTGTATAACAACGTCTTAAAATTTTTTTATTCTGGTTTCTTCCTGCTAATCAGGATAAGGAATACGCCGATAACGGCCAAAATGCTGATAAGCCATATTGAGCCGCCTGCTTTCATATAAGGAGTTTCGCCGATATAGCCTTTAACGTGGCCTTCGAGGACGGTTTCTGTATCCGGTTGGGCTTCGGCAACAATCGTGCCTTTAGGGGAAATAATGGCAGTTGCGCCGGTATTGGTGGCGCGAACCATGTAGCGACCCAGCTCCATTGCACGCGCTTGGGACTGTTGAAGCTGCTGATACATGGCATTGGATTTGCCATACCACGCCATATTGCTGATGTTGGCAAGCAGTGTGGAGCGTTTCGCCGTTGCGATGAGTTCGTCGCCGAAACCGTCTTCATAGCAGATATTGAAGGCGACTTTTTGATCTTTCATTACCAACGGCGCTTGGTTGTCGCCGCCTTTTTGAAAGTCGGCCAAAGGCATATCCATCATTTTATAGAGGCGCTCGGTAATGGTGGGCAATGGCTTGTATTCGCCAAATGGAACGAGATGGTTCTTGGCGTAGTAGGGGATGACATCGGAAGTGCTGTTGTGATAGTCGCTCAAATTGATGACTGCATTTTCGTAGCCGTTGCCGTCGGGCGTATATTGGCTGATACCGATGGCCAACGCGCTGCCGTTGCTTTGCGCCTGTTCGGCGAATTGTTCCAAGATGCCTTCGGGCAGGTCTTGGCGCATCAGCGGCAGGGCGGTCTCGGGCAGGATGACGATGTCGGCACTGGTTTTGCTGATTTGTTCGTAGTATTTCTGAATGGTTGGGATGATTTGCTCTTCTTTCCATTTCAGATTTTGCTCGATATTGCCTTGAATCAGGGCAACCGTGCTGGTGCTGCCGTCGGGGCGGGTGTATTCGGTTTGTTGGGAAATGTAGCCGACGGAGCAGAGTGCAACGATAAGGAATAAGGGCAGCAGGCGGTGTTTCAGACGGCCATGATTGTCAATCAGCAACACCAGCCATGCGCTGAGGAAAGCGGTTGCCAGCGTGACCATATGAATGCCGCCCAAAGGCGCGAAGCCTGACAACGGGCTGTCTTTGATGATTTGGGAATAGCCGATTGCACCCCAGCCGAATCCGGTCAGGAAACGTTCGCGGGCAAATTCTGCCAGCGTCCACAAAATCGGCAGCAGGAGGCCGGTTTTGGCCCAGCGTGACAGGTTGCATTTTCTCCACACCCAAAAACAGATGGCCGGATAAAGCGCAAGAAATGCCGGCAGCAGGAAGGTGAGGGGGATGGCGTATGAATCCGGCAAACCCGAAACGTCATGCAAGGCAGTGTGTATCCAATAAAACTGCGCCGTATAACCGATTAATCCGAACAGATAGGCAGTCATGACGGCAAAGCGTGGACGCAATTCAATCAGGCGTATCAGCGCGCCAAACAACAGCGGCATCAGCCAGAAATGATAATACGGGGCGAAAGTGAACGGTGTCGCAGCGGCAATCAAGATAACCAGCGGCCAGTACAGCAGCGGATGTTGCCAATATTGTTCGAGTTTACGGAAAATATTCATGCTTTAAATGGTATTGAGGCCGTCTGAAAAGTTTTCAGACGGCAGGGAAACAAAATCAGTCTTTTTGAAACAATTTCATTGCAGGCAGGACGATTGCGCAAGCTAATGCACCGGCGGCTACTCCGACCACCAGATTGGCGATATGTTCCATCATGCCGCTGTCCCAATGCTGCGCGTGGAGGAAATCGTGCAAAAAGCCAAGGTTGTGGGCGATTAGTCCGCCGCCGACCAAGAACATCGCCAGCGTGCCGACAATGCTCAAGCCGCGCATAAACCAAGGCATAAATGAAATTAAACCGCGTCCGATACTTTGTACGGCGGCGCTTTTTTGGCGCATCAACATCATACCGAGGTCGTCAAGTTTGACGATGATGCCGACCAAACCATAGACCAATGCCGTCATGCCGACACCGATGGCGGCCATCACCAAAGAACGTGTCATCAGGTCATATTTCTCAACAACGCCCAGCGCGATAATGATGATTTCGGCGGAGAGGATGAAATCTGTGCGGACCGCGCCTTTTACTTTTGTTTTTTCGTCTGTGACTTCAGGCTCGGTATCGTGTCCGTCTTCGTGTTCATTGCGGTGCAGAAATTTGTGCAACAGTTTTTCCACGCCTTCAAAACACAAATACACACCGCCGATCATTAGCAAGGGCGTAATCAGCGCAGGCAGGAAAGCGGAAAGCAACAGCGCAAGCGGCACCAGAATCAGCTTGTTGACCAGAGAGCCTTTTGCCACCGCCCAAATAATCGGCAATTCTCGCTCGGCGGATACGCCGGTTACTTGGTTGGCGTTGAGCGCCAAATCGTCACCGACCACGCCGGCGGTTTTTTTTGCGGCGACTTTGGTCATCATCGCTACGTCGTCCAAAACGGCGGTAATGTCGTCCAAAAGCGTAAAGAGAGAGGCGAAGGCCATAATGTTGTCCGGATAAAATCAAATAAACGCGCGATTATATATGAAAATTCAGTTGCTTGAATGTTTTTCAGACGGCCGTTGACGGAAATTAACCAAAGGTCGTCTGAAAATACTATTTCGGCGTATAACGTCCCGCCATGGCTTTATACACCATATTTTCGTATTTTAAGGCTTCATAGCGTTGGTTCAGCAGGTTTTGAGCCGAGCTGTATTCTGAATTCAAAGCCTCCAGCCAGTCTTTCAGTTCGTTTTTACCATGCTGGTAGCGTACTTGATAGTAATGGCTGTTTTTCTTGTCCAACTGATAACGTTGTTCCTGATTGGCAAGGCTGGCCTGCGCGTTTTTGTAGGCAAGGTAATTGGTGTTGACCTCGTTAAGCGCAGTGGTCAGGGCTTTTTCAAAATTCAGCTTGGCACTGTCCATCTCCGCTTGTACGGTTTTGTCTTTCCATTTCATGGTCTGCCAGTTAAGGAAAGGCAGATTGATGGTGGCCGAGCCGCCCAACATGGGGATATTGAACGTGCTTTTCGCTTTATCGGAAGAAGTACTCAAACTTGCGCCCAAAGTAATCGACGGATACCAACTGCGTTTTTGCGCGTTGACCGATTGTTGCGACGCTTGCAGGCGGTATTCGGCAGCGCGCAAGTCGGGGCGGTTGGCCAAAACGGTAATTGGTACGTCCAAGTTCACGCCTTTGACAGGCAACAGGCGGAATTGTGCCGGATCGGCGGCTATATTTTCAGATGGCCTTAAATTCAACAAATTACGCAAAACTTGTTTTTGCGTATCCAAATTGTTTTGCAAAGACAACAGGCTGTTTTCCGCACTCAGCAATGACTGTTTGGCTTGGGTCGGCTGGCTTGAGTCGGCTCGGCCGTAGCGGAACTTGGCATTCGCAATGCGGTTGATTTCCTGATATTGCTTCAGCGATTTTTTTGCTAGCTCAATCGCTTCGTTCAGATAGGCGATATTGAAATACGCATCGGCAACATTATTAATCAAAGTCAGGCGTGTGTTGGCCATGTCTTCATGCGTGGCTTGGTATTCCCATACCTGCGCATCGGCAGTAGCACTGAGTTTGCGCCACAAATCCAATTCGTAGCTCAAGCCAAGCTGGCTGCTGAAGGTATTGCCGTGGCTGCCGGTTTTCAGGTTTTTAGAAGCGTTCGCGCCCAACGAGCCGCTGAACGAAGGCACCAAATCCGCGCCCAAAATATTGGCTTGGTACAAAGCCTTGTTGACGCTGATGGCCGCCTGTTTTAAATCGACATTGTTCGCCAACGCCTGCTCCATCAGCGCATTAAGCTGCTGGCTTTGGTAGATTTCCCACCAGTTGCCGTTTACATCGTAGCGTTCGGCAGTTTCCGTCGCGCTCATGACTTGGCCGGTCGCTTCCAGCGTCAGATTCGGATTGGCTTTGGGTGCAGCACACGCACTTAGGGCAAGGGCAACAGCCAATGATAAGGCTGCTTGGGAAAAAGGTTTCGTCTTCATAAAAAATCTTTCGGGTAACAGCATTTCAGACGGCCCCAAGATAATAGGCCGTCTGAAACATAATCAATCTTGAGCCAGCGCATCAATCGGGTTGAGCTTGGAGGCTTTGTTGGCAGGCATAAAGCCGAATGCGACGCCGATGGCGGTGGAGCAGACAACTGCGCCGATGACGGAAGTCATGGAAATGCTCATCGGGAAGTTGGTGACAAAGTAGTTGAACACCAGGCTGATGCTTGCGGACAACAATACGCCTGACAGGCCGCCGATGATACAGATTAAGACGGCCTCAATCAGGAACTGTTGCAAAATATTGTTGCGGCGTGCGCCGATTGCCATGCGGACGCCGATTTCTTTGGTGCGCTCGGTAACGGAGACCAGCATGATGTTCATCACGCCGATACCGCCGACCACCAAAGAGATGACCGCAATGGAAGAAATCAGCAGCGTCATGGTGCCGGTCGTGCTTTCAACCATTTCTTTGATGCTGTCGCTGTTGTTCATAAAGAAATCTTCTGTGCCGTGGCGTGCTTTCAGCAGCTCGGTCAGGCTTTTTTCGGCAACTTGCGTGTTGGCATCGTCTTTGATTTTGACAACGATGGAGTTGGTATAGCTTTCGCCGGTAATTTGGTGCATGACCGTTGTATACGGCGACCAAAGCATCAGCGAGTCGGAATTGCCGAATGAGTTGTCATCCTTTTTCATAATGCCGATGACGGTGAGCGGGCGTTTTTTGAAAAGGATGGTTTTGCCTAAAGGATTGACGCCTTCGCCGAAGAGTTTGGTTTTGGTGTTTTGGTCGATGACGACGACTTGGGCATCGGTTTTTACATCGTCATCATCAAACAGACGGCCTTCTTCCAATTTCAAACCGCGCACGTCGAAATATTGTTCGCCTACGCCGTAAAGCGAGGCAGTCAGGTCGGTGTTGCGGTAGGTCAAGGTACCACCTGAGTTGGTTTGAGGGGTGGCAGAGGCGACGTAGCTTTGTTGGCTGATGGCTTTTGCGTCATTAATCGTCAGTGTCTTGATCCGTCCGCTTCTACGGTCGCCAAAACCACGGCCGGGGAAAATACTGATGGTGTTTGTGCCCATCGAGTTAATGTCTTCCAAGATTTTTTGTTGCGAGCCATTACCTAAGGCCACTACCGATACCACCGAGGCGATACCGATAATAATCCCCAGCATGGTCAGCAGCGAACGCATTTTGTGCGCCATAATCGCCTGCACAGACATTTTGAATGCTTCCATAAATTGATCGTAATAAAACGACCAGGAAGCTTTTTCTTTAATCCGCTCCACTTTGCTTGGCGGAATATCCGGATTTTTAGACGTATCCGAAATAATCTGACCGTCGCGAATTTCGATGACGCGATTTGCGTTTGCCGCAATACCCGGATCGTGGGTAACCATAATCACGGTATGCCCGTCTTCGTGCAGCTTGTGGATGATTTCCATCACGTTTTTACCGCTGGCGGTATCCAATGCGCCGGTCGGCTCGTCGGCAAAGATGATTTCGCCGCCGTTCATCAACGCGCGGGCAATCGAAACGCGTTGTTGCTGACCGCCGGAAAGCTCGCTGGGTTTATTGCCTTCTTTATTTTGCAAGCCCAAATCGCCCAACAGTTTTTCCGCACGTTCCGCGCGCTCTTTGCTGTCCATGCCCATATACACGGCAGGCAGGGCGACGTTGTCCCGGGCGGTCAACGAGCTTAACAGGTTGTAACGCTGGAAAATAAAGCCGAAACGCTCACGGCGCAAAGCCGCCAGCTCATCCGGCTGCATTTGCGATGTTTCGATGCCGTCGATTTGATAAGAGCCGGAAGTGGCGGTATCCAGACAGCCCAAGATATTCATCAGCGTCGATTTGCCTGAACCGGACTGGCCGATAATCGCCACAAAGTCGCCTTTCTCAATAGAAAGGCTGACATCTTTCAATACGTGCACACGGTTTTCACCGCTACCGAAAAAACGGTTGATATTCTTACATTCGATTAAACTCATAATCTTTCCGGGCGAAAAATAGAAATACAGGAACTAAGGCCGTCTGAAACACAGCCAAACCTTTCAGACGGCCTTAATCAATCAGCGAGGAGGGCCGCCACCCATCATCGCGCGTTCACTGCTCTTATTCTTTTCATCTGCGCTCATTTCAGAAACGATCACTTTTTCGCCTTCTTTCAAGCCGCTTTTGATTTCGGTATTCATGCTGTCTTTCAAACCGACGGTCACTTCGCGTTCTACCGCTTTATTGTCTGCGCCCAAAATGCTGACATAGGATTTGCCGTTATGTTTTTTCACGGTCAGCGTCGGTACCAGTAAAACATTCTTCACGCCATTGATTTCGATCGTGTTTTGAGTGGTCATACCGATAGAAAGTTTGCCTTCGGGATTCGGTACAAGTGCGCGGGCATAGTAGTAAATCGCATTGGAAGTCGTGTCCGTGCTGCTGGTGTAGCTGCCCAAAGACATGGTGGTCAGGCCGGGGTCGACACTGTCTAATTTCGCTTTAATCGGGGTGTCCGGCTCGGACAAAATGGTGAACGAAATATCCTGACCGGCTTTGACTTTCGTGATGTCGCCCTCTGCAATCTGCATTTTGTTTAACAT
>NZ_JAPWBC010000018.1:0-20018 GCF_041433255.1 Neisseria sp. 20925_1_37
GAATATAAAATCAGTCTTGAGCCGGCTTGTAATTTAGCTGCCATGATGCGCCCTTTTATTATCGCCATGGCTTGGTTGGTAGCTTCGTTTTTCGTGGCTAGAGTCGTCAGAAATAACGCATAGGGGGATTTATGAAATTTTTAGCTGCTCTTGCTCCATATTTGATAAACCATGTTGTCAAATACATTCTGACTGCCTTAGGGGTTTCTATCATTACCTATGTCGGTTTTGACGCCCTTATGAGCAATCTTAAAAATCAGTTTATAAGCAGCATGGGGGCGGTTCCCGCCGGAGCGATCCAAATATTTTATATCGCAGGCGGTGGCGTTGTTCTGAACATCATGTTTGGCATGCTCGCCTTTGTCGTTACTTTTAAAACTCTGTCTAAATTAAGCTTCGGCAAGAAAGGTTAAAGATGGCCGCTATTACTCTGATTACAGGTAAACCAAGAATCGGCAAAACCGCCTTTGCTGTTGAACTGCTTATGTTTGATGACTTCTATAAAGGCAGAAAAATCTTTTCCAATATCAACGGCCTTTTGATAGACCATCATAAACCGCCGGAAGGGCATAGCTGGGAAGACATGCATGAATGGCTGAAATGGAAAGAGAATATAGGCTCTGTCGTCATCTATGACGAAGTGCAATATCTGTTTCCGACACGTTCAAGCGGCTCAAAAATGCCCGAAAACGTCGCCTTTTTGAACATTCACGGCCATTACGGTATCGACATGATACTAATCACACAATCGCCTAAGTTGCTTGACGTGAATTTGCGCGAAGTAGTTAATAAGCATATACATATAGCTGCAAACAAAATGGGCGGTTTGACTAGGCTCGAATGGAACGAAGTAGCCTTAAATTCTACACAACAGGCAAGAAACGCCTTGTCCAGTTCGCATAAAATTAGACAAGAGGTTTTTGAATACTACAAATCCGCCGAAGTGCATACTGCGCATTCTCACGTCAAATCAAGGTGGTATTACGTTATCATCGCAATGTTGTTTATCCTGCCGTGTATCTTAGGTTTGGTCGGATTTATGGGCTATAAGATGTATCAGGGTTATAAAGATAAAGCAGGAATGACAACACAGGTCGAAGAACCAAAGGAAACTACAGGTTTTAAAAATCCGCTTGATCCTGAAAACCAAAAGGAAATGATGCCGCAAAGTGGAATTCAGGGGCAAAACCTCAAACCTGAAGATTTTGTCCCTGTTCTTGCCGAAAAGCCCGAAAGTAAACCCATCTATAATGGCGTCCGTCAAGTCAAAACATTTGAGTACCCTGTCGGCTGCGTCGATGGCGGCAAAAGCGGATGTACCTGTTATTCATCTCAAGGTACACCGCTTAAAGAGATCACAAAAGCAATGTGCAAAGACTACGCAAGAAATGGATTGCCGTTCAACCCATACAAGGACGAACAACAGGCAGCACAACAGCAACAGACCGCACCGCAGACAGCCTATGAGCCTGAAAAAGGGCAAGTCCTTACGATGGGCGGTAAAAGCCCTCAAAATTTGATGTATGACGGCTATGTTGAAGCAGGCGAAACAACAGGATCACAAAACGGTGCAAAGGTCGGCAGTTAAGAGATATTTATTTAATTGTTGATGTAGCCTAAGCGGAATCAACGGTTAAATAAATATCAACGGGGTGCGGGAACTCCCGCTTTTTTGAAATTGGGTAAATTAAATTGAAACCTGTAAATCGTTTTACTTAAGACGGTTTACAGGTTTTTGTTTAAGCGCAAAGCAAAGACCGGGGCGGTTAGGCAGATGAACGACCTAGGCAGAAAAAGCCGATAAAAAGAAATGCTGACCGTCTTCTACCATCCTTGAAATTGAATATCATCATAGCCGCGACAGGCTGAATAAATAAGGAAAATCCCATCATGAATACAATCGGATTGGACATATCGCAAAAAACGATAGACGCAACACTGCATAAGACCGACGGAAGCACATATTACACAAAGGTTGGAAACAATCGCGAAGGCTTCCAAAGCCTAAAAGACTGGATAAAGGCAAACAAGGTCAGAAAATGCGTCATCGGAATGGAAGCAACGGGCATATACTACGAAGCCGCTGCCGAAAATCTGTCCGAAACCTACACCGTTTACGTCATCAATCCCCTGAAAATCAAAGACTATGGCAAAAGCCAGTTTAATCGCACGAAGACCGACAAAGCCGATTCAAACTTGATTGCTGAATACACCAAACGGCATGCGGACAAAATCATACCGTACAGTAAACCCAAAAACCGCTACCTGCAAAAACTCATCAACCTGAAACAGCAACTTAAAGACCATCAGAAGCAAATTAAAAACCGCCTACACAGTTCAGATGACGAAATGATACAGGCGATTCATCAAGAACTTATCCAAGCCTATCAGGATAAAATCGACCAAACCCAAACCGCCATAGACGCACAAATCGGACAAGCAGAAACTGACGGCCACTATCGAAACCTGCAAACCATAGCAGGTATAGGCAAAGACACCGCCGCCATATTGTATGCCCAACTGACAGACAAAACCTTCCAAACCGCAAACCAATTCGTATCATACGCAGGACTAAGTCCTCAGACCGAACAGTCTGGGACGAGCGTCCATAAGAAAGGCAGATTGAGCCGCTACGGACATCGCCGGGTTAAACGCTCCCTGTATATGCCCGCACTGGTTGCCTATCGGACGGGTGCATTCCCTCAGCTCGTTCTCAACATGACGAATGCAGGCAAGCCCAAAATGGTCATCATCGTCGCCATCATGCGCAAACTGGCGAAGTTGGCCTATTACATTGTCAAAACGGGCAAGCCATATGACAGCACGCGACACAAAGCGGCGCAGGCGTAAACTGTAAAAACAAACTAAACAAAAAGAAAAACGGTTACAGGAAATGTAACCGTGTATTGTCATACCGTCAAAAAGCGTAAAACAAAATAACCATATAAAATATAAAGTTACAAATATATTCCATTTAACTTGTTGACGGGCAATATATCATCTTTTTATATATCAACGCTTAAATTAATTTTCGTTGAGGGTAGGTAATAGGAATAAAAAAAGAGCCTGCATAAAACAGGCTCTTTTTCATACTAATCCGAAGATTAGAATTTGTGACGCAGGCCAACCAAACCAGAGATGGTTTCAACTTTGTGAGGGCCAGACTCCGCACCACGCAACCAGCCGGCAGAAACCAGAGCAGTAGTGCGTTTAGAGAAGTCGTAGTCAGCACCAACGATAACTTGGTCGTATTGAGTGCCTTTCAGTTTTTCGCCATCAACTTTAGCTTTGAAGCCGTGAGCGTAAGAAACGCGAGGAGTTACGTTACCGGCGCGGTAAGCGGCAGTAGCGGCAACTTCAATAGTTTCAACACCTTTGCCATCCAAACCAGCAGCAGTACCAAATACTACGTTAGAAGCGTTAGTACCAGCAGTGCGCATATCATCAGTTACAACACCGTTAGATTGGGCTTGAGCGTAATCACCCAAAGTTTCCCAGTTTTTAGCGTATTGACCGGCTACAGATACAAACAGGTTGTTAGCATCGTAACCAGCTACCAAACGTTGTACGTGACCGTCTTTATAACCGTTTTTAGTATCTGCAGAGTTTTTACGGAAACCACCAGCGTATTGACCGAAGAAACCAGAGTTTTCGTAGTTCAGGCCAGCGTAGTAAGTGTCACGAGAAGGTTTGTTGTGGTCATATTTGTCAGCAGGGTTGGCGTTGTCGCGTGGAGTATATTGTACGCTTGCGCTGAAGCCTGAGAATACAGGGCTGTCGTAGCGTACAGATACTGCACGTTTACTGTCGTCAACACGAGTGAATACAGACAGGTTCAAAGCACCGTTGCTGCTTTCCCATTGGTCGACATTGTCGCTGGTATTTTTAACAGTAGAGTCCAAGTTACCGGCACGTACTTTACCGAAGCCACCTTCCAAACCGATAAAAGATTCGCGATTAGCCCACTCTTTATTGCCACCGGCGATAGAAGTGTTTTGTTCAACTTGCCAGATAGCATTCAGGTTGTTACCCAAGTGTTCGTGGCCTTTGAAGCCGATGCGTGAACCAAAGTCAGCGATTTCAGTAGCAGTTTTAGAGCTTTTCTCTTTACCCAGTGCAGTAGCGGTTTTTTCACCCAATTTTACTTTGGATACTTCAACACCTGCTTTAATTTGACCGTACAGAGTTACGTCAGCCATAGCTGCAACAGGCAGAGCCGCCAGAGTCAAGGCAATCAGAGATTTTTTCATTGCTGTTTTCCTTTTTTAAGTGTGAAGAAGCGAGCATTCGTTCTTCTTATTACGATATCGTTCTCTTTCAACGATTCCATGACCATAATATAAAGGTTATGGCCTAGGAAAACAAATTTTCCTCTTGTTTTGAGTGATTTTTGCAGGGAAACGTTGTTTTTTACAGACAGGGTAGAAGCATAAGGCGGTCTTTTATTTTGTAATGTGTTTTTCTAAAAGGGAATTTTGGGATGGCTATAAAATATGGAGTATATAAAATTGGGTTATGAATATTGTTTATCGTGTTTTCAGACGGCCTTGATAATTGGAATTTATAGTGTATTGGGTTTGCAAATATATAAAAAACCTGCCTGATTGCTCGGGCAGGTTTTATTTGATTGGAAGACAGATTAGTTTTTGTCTTGGTCAACCAGTTTGTTTTTGGCAATCCAAGGCATCATGGAACGCAGTTGAGCGCCGACTTTTTCAATTTGGTGATCAGCGGTCAGACGGCGACGGGCTGTCATGCTGGCATAGTTGACGGCACCTTCTTGGATGAACATTTTAGCGTATTCGCCGGTTTGGATGCGTTTGAGGGCATTGCGCATGGCTTCGCGGGATTTGTCGTTGATGACTTCGACGCCGGTTACGTATTCGCCGTACTCTGCATTGTTGGAAATGGAGTAGTTCATGTTGGCGATGCCGCCTTCGTAAATCAGGTCAACAATGAGCTTCATTTCGTGCAGGCATTCGAAGTAGGCCATTTCTGGAGCATAGCCTGCTTCGGTCAGGGTTTCGAAGCCGGTTTTGATCAATTCGACCACGCCGCCGCACAATACGGCTTGTTCACCGAAGAGGTCGGTTTCGGTTTCTTCGCGGAAGTTGGTTTCAATCACACCGCCTTTGGTACCGCCGTTGGCTGCTGCGTAAGACAGGGCGATGTCGCGTGCTTTGCCGCTTTTATCTTGGTAAACGGCGATCAGGGAAGGCACGCCGCCGCCTTTCAGGAATTCGCTGCGTACGGTGTGGCCTGGGCCTTTAGGGGCAACCATGATAACGTCGAGGTCGGCACGGGGTACGATTTGGTTGTAGTGTACGTTGAAGCCGTGGGCAAATGCCAATACTGCGCCTTCTTTCAGGTTAGGCTCGATTTCGTTTTTGTATACGATAGGTTGGTTTTCGTCAGGCAACAGAATCATCACAACGTCGGCTGCTTTGGTTGCTTCGGCAACGGTGCGTACGTCGTGGCCGGCTGCTTCGGCTTTTTTCCAAGAGCCGCCTTGGCGCAGACCGATTACGACATTTACGCCGGAATCTTTCAGGTTTGCTGCGTGTGCGTGACCTTGTGAACCGTAACCGATGATGGCAACGGTTTTGCCTTTGATTAGAGAAAGGTCAGCGTCTTTATCGTAATAAACTTGCATTTTATTTCCTTAGTGTAAGAGGGTTCCGGATAATCCGGGTTGAGTTAAAAGTAATAGGGGGTTAGGCAGGGACTTGGTTCATCAAGACAATTTCCAATGCTTCGGTTTTTCCTTCGATGGATTTGATGAAGTTTTGGAAATGTTCGCTGGCATTGTGTTCGTCAATAGCTGCTTGGGATTTCCAGCTTTCTACGAATACGAAACGGTTGGGTTTGCCGATTTCTTGGTGCAGGTCGTAGCTGATGTTGCCTTCTTCTGCACGGCTGGCTTTGACCAATTCTTTAAACTGGGCAGCCAGAGCCTCGGTGTATTCGGGTTTGACGGTAACTAATGCAACGATTTGGATGCTTGACACGTTTGTCTCCTACTGTTTTTCAGACGGCCTTTGTTGAAAGTAAAAGGCCGTCTGAACGATACAGCGTTAAATTTTCAAAATACGCTCGCCGCGGCCGATGCCGGCTGCGCCTGTGCGTACGGTTTCCAAAATTTGAGCACGACCGACTGTTTCAAGGAAAGAGTCAAGTTTTTCGGTAGAGCCTGTGATTTCGATGGTATAGCTGCGGTCTGTTACATCAATAACACTGCCGCGGTAGATTTCGGTCAATCGCAGGAATTCGTCGCGGTCTTTGCCGACGGCGCGGACTTTTACCAACATCAGTTCGCGTTCGACAAAACGGCTTTCGTTCAAGTCAACCACTTTGACAACTTCAATCAGTTTGTTGAGTTGTTTGGTGATTTGTTCGATAACGTGCTCGTCGCCGTGGGTGACAATGGTCATACGGGACAAGGTTTTGTCTTCGGTTGGGGCTACGGCCAGGGAATCGATGTTGTAATCGCGTGCGGAGAATAAACCTACCACACGGCTCATCGCACCTGATTCGTTTTCCATCAGAATAGATAAGATATGTCGCATTTCTTTCTCCTTACGCTTTTGCAATATCGCGCATGTGCGGCGGCAGAACCATTTCATCCAAACCTTTGCCGTTGCCGACCATAGGCAGTACGTTTTGTTTCTTGTCTGTCAAAAAGTCGAGGAATACCAAACGGTCTTTTTGGTTTAATGCTTCCAACAAGGCGCCTTCGACGTCGGATTTTTTGTCCACACGGATGCCGATATGGCCGTAGGATTCGGCCAGTTTGACAAAGTCGGGCAATGAATCGAAATAGGTTTCTGATTCGCGGTTGCCATAATACAGCTCCTGCCATTGGCGAACCATACCCAAATAGCCATTGTTCAATGTAACGACATTGATGGGGACATTATATTGGAAGCAGGTGGACAGCTCTTGGATATTCATTTGAATAGAGCCTTCGCCTGTGATACAGAAGACGTCTTGTTCCGGAGCCGCCAGTTTGGCACCGAGGGCGTAAGGCAGGCCTACACCCATCGTACCCAGACCGCCGGAATTGAGCCATTGGCGGGGACGCTCGAATGGGTAATATTGTGCGGCAAACATTTGGTGTTGGCCAACGTCGGAAGTAATAATGGCTGAGTTTTTGGTAATTTCTGCCAGTTTTTGAACAACGTATTGCGGTTTAATGATTTCGCTGTCGTTTTCAAACCACAGGCAGTTGTGCGAACGCCATTCTTCGATGGTTTTCCACCATTTGTCCAATGAGTCGGCCGAAGGCGCAGTTTCTTGTTTGCCCCACAGATGAATTATTTCGGTTAATACGTTTTTGACATCGCCGACAATTGGAATGTCCACTTTAACGCGTTTGGCAATGCTGGACGGGTCAATGTCGATATGGATGATTTTTTTGGGTTTGTCCAAGAATTTTGACGGTACGGAAACAACGCGGTCGTCAAAGCGCGCGCCGATTGCCAAAACGACGTCTGCATTTTGCATCGCTAAATTGGCCTCGTAAGTGCCATGCATGCCCAACATGCCCAAGAATTGGCGGTCGCTGGAAGGATAGGCACCCAAACCCATTAATGTGCCGGTACAGGGTACGCCGGTCATGCGGATAAATTGGGTCATTTCCTCGGAGGCATTGCCCAATACCACGCCGCCGCCGAAGTAAACGATGGGGCGTTTGGCAGAAGCCAGCATTTGTACGGCTTTTTTAATTTGGCCGATGTGACCTTGTACAACCGGTTGGTAGGAGCGGATGAAGATGTCTTCTTGCGGATAGCTGAATTTGGCCATCGCTTGAGTAACATCTTTAGGAATATCGACGACAACGGGGCCCGGACGGCCGCTGGCGGCAATTTGGAAGGCTTTTTTAATCGTATCAGCCAGCTCGCCAATATTGGTAACCAGGAAGTTGTGTTTGACACAAGGGCGGGTAATGCCGACTGTGTCCACTTCTTGGAATGCGTCTGTCCCGATAAGGGAGTTGCCCACCTGGCCGCTGATGACTACCAACGGAATAGAGTCACTGTAAGCAGTGGCGATACCGGTCAGGGCATTGGTTACGCCCGGGCCGGAAGTCACCAAGGCAACGCCGACTTTGCCGCTGACACGGGCATAGGCATCTGCCGCATGTACGGCGGCCTGCTCGTGGCGAACCAGGATGTGCTTGAATTTATTGAGTTGGAAAATGGCATCGTAGATTTCGATAACCGCACCACCGGGATAGCCGAATACGTATTCAACACCTTCGGCTTTGAGACTTTGCACGACGATTTGTGCGCCTGATAATTGCATATTGACCTCTTTTATGTGGTTTCTAACCAATAGGAACAATCCGCCTCACCACAGCACCTGTAATGCAATTCCGCCAAGCAGCGATTTAGGGTACGCGCATTGAGGGAATACGGCGACAGTCAGACTGTCCAAACAATTGGAAAGGAACACAGAGTTTGTGAAAAAGAGTAGAAACGATAACGCAAACCGACTGTTCAATCAAGATAAAATCTTTCATCTTTTAACATTTGAAACGGGAAAATAGATTGAAGGTTGATTTTAAAGAAATAAAAAAACAGTTTTATTGATCTTGGTGTGAATGGATTGTTGACAGTTTGAGTAAGGAGAAGGTTTTTACAAATGAAGAATAGCAAAAAACCTCTTGACTGAATCAAGAGGTTTTTTAAATTTGGTGCCCAGGGTCGGACTCGAACCGACACACCTTGCGGCGGGGGATTTTGAGTCCCCTGCGTCTACCAATTTCGCCACCTGGGCTAGCGAAGAAGTCGTCATTATAGCGAGTTCTCGAATCTTGTAAAGCAGTAATTGAAAAAAAATCGGATTATTTTTATATTTGTTTGATTTTTAATGAATTAAACTTTTTACGTTTGATGGCTATCTAAATGGAAGTCAGATTTTTAAAACAAAAAAAGCAGTATTTATCTGCAAAAAGGGCTACATTTAATGTATCAAACGCGTTAATATGAAGATGTTTTGTTTTTATATCGGCCGGGCGGTTGTTTGGCCTCACTTATTTGAAACGGTTTTGGAGAAAATTTATGCTTTCCGTCACACGAACTTTCTTACTCAGTGCTTTTGCGTTGGCTGCTCTGTCTGCTTGCCAGCCTAAAGAAGAGGCCAAGGAGGCTTCTTCGACACCTGCCGCTTCTGCCGCACCGACTGCTTCCGGTGAATCTACTGCCAAAGCGCAAGCGCGTGGTACCGATATGCGCAAAGAAGATATTGGCGGCGACTTCACATTGACCGATGGCGACGGCAAACCTTTCAGCCTGAGCGATTTGAAAGGTAAAGTGGTCATCCTGTCTTTCGGTTATACCCACTGTCCTGACGTATGCCCAACCGAGTTGCTGACTTACAGCGACACTTTGAAACAATTAGGCGATCAGGCTAAAGACGTGAAAGTAGTATTTGTCAGCATCGACCCTGAGCGCGATACGCCTGAAGTAATCGGCAAATACGCCAAACAGTTCAACCCTGATTTTATCGGCCTAACGGCTACCGGCGATCAAAGCCTGCCTGTCATCAAACAGCAATACCGTGTGGTATCGGCTAAAGTAAACCAGAAAGAAGACAGCGAAAACTATTTGGTCGACCACTCTTCAGGTGCATATTTGATTGATAAAAACGGCGAAGTAGCGATTTTCTCTCCTTATGGCAGCGAGCCGGAAACGATTGCGGCTGATGTGAAAACTTTATTGTAAAACCGTAGTTTAGGCCGTCTGAAATGGGTTGTGGATTTCAGACGGCCTTCTTGCTTTTGATACGGCAAAGGAAAAGAAAAATGACCGACACACTTTTAACGATTGCTTTATCCAAAGGACGGATTTTTGAGGAAACCCTGCCGCTGTTGGCCGCCGCCGGTATTGTGCCTGCGGAAGAGCCGGAAAAATCGCGTAAGCTGATTATTGGTACGAATTATGACAATATCCGTTTGGTAATTGTACGTGCAACCGACGTGCCGACTTATGTGCAATATGGTGCGGCGGATTTTGGTATTGCCGGTAAGGATGTGCTAATCGAGCATGGCGGAGATGGCCTGTATCAACCTTTAGATTTACACATCGCCTCATGCCGCATGATGGTTGCGGTTAAAAAAGGTTTCGATTACGCCGCTGCGTCCAAACCCGGCAGCCGCTTGCGGATTGCCACCAAATATCCCGACATTGCCGCCGAACACTTTGCCGACAAGGGTGTGCATGTGGACATCATCAAACTGTACGGCTCGATGGAGCTTGCGCCTTTGGTCGGTCTGAGCGACGCGATTGTTGATTTGGTATCCAGCGGCAATACGTTAAAGGCCAATGGCTTGGAAGCTGTGGAACATGTGGCTGATATTTCCAGCCGCTTGGTGGTCAACAAAGCGGCGTTGAAAACCAAATATGCGTTGTTGAATCCGATTATTCAGGCATTTGAAAATGCCGCTAAGGCCGTCTGAAAAGTTTTTGGCAAAACCTGTCTGCCAACCCAGTTTGAAAGCCCCGTCATGATGCAAAGCAAACCGACACTCGATACGATTCTTTCCCATCGATCCATCCGCAGGTTTACTTCCGAACCGATTGCCGATGAAATCCTCAATACGCTAGTTCGCGCCGGGCAGCAGGCTTCGACTTCCAACAACCTGCAATGCGTTTCTATCATCCGCGTATCCGACCTTGCGCTGAGGCAGGGGATACATGAAGCGGCAGGAAGCGCACCTTATATTGTCCATTGTGCGGAATTTTTACTGTTTTGCATCGATTTCTCTAAACACAAGGTGATGTTTCCCGATGCGCAAATTGATTGGACAGAGGTAACCCTGATTGGCGCGGTCGATGCAGGCATTATGGCGCAAAACGTATTGCTTGCCGCCGAATCACTTGGGCTGGGCGGCGTGTATATCGGCGCGTTACGCAATAATGCACAAAAAGTATCGGATGTGTTGAACCTGCCGGATTATTGCGTGCCTTTGGTAGGGTTGTGCCTCGGTTATCCCGACCAAGACCCGCCGCTCAAGCCGCGTCTGCCTAAGGAAATGGTGTATGCCGAAAACGCCTGTCCGAGCCTGAATGCCGATGCGGTTGAAGCCTATAATCAGGCAGTAGCGGATTATTATGAGTTACGCAAGGGCAGTCCGATACCTTGGAAGGAATCGCTGGCCAAAACCTTGGGTAATCCTGTGCGGCCGCATATGTTGGCGTTTTTGCAGAAAAAAGGTTTTTTGAAAAAATAATGTTCAGACGGCCTATGTGTGGCTGAGGCCGTCTGAAAACAATAGGAACGAAACAAGGAAGAGAGCAAACCATGAAGAAACTCGACACCCAATCCCCTGATTTTCAAGCCGAACTCAAAGCGTTACTCGCTTTTGAAACTGCACAAAACCCTGAAATCGACCGTATTGTTGCCGACATCTGCGCCGATGTTCAAAAACGCGGCGATGCGGCGCTGATTGAATACACCAACCGCTTTGACGGCACATCCGCTCAAACCATCGACGATTTAATCCTGACGCAAGACGATTTGCAGTCTGCGTTTGAGCGTTTGCCCGAAAACATTCAGACGGCCTTGAAAACGGCCGCGAGACGGGTGGAAAGCTACCATAAACACCAAAAAATGGAGTCGTGGACTTACGAAGACGAAGACGGCACGCTTTTGGGCCAACAGATTACGCCGCTTGACCGTGTCGGTATTTATGTTCCGGGCGGTAAAGCCGCTTATCCGAGTTCCGTCATTATGAATGCCATGCCTGCCCACGTTGCCGGCGTGAAAGAAATCATCATGGTCGTTCCCACTCCGAAAGGCGAGCGCAACGATATTGTGTTGGCGGCTGCTTTTGTGGCCGGTGTAACCAAAGTGTTTACGGTCGGCGGCGCTCAGGCGGTTGCGGCTTTGGCTTATGGTACGGAATCTGTGCCTCAAGTCGATAAGATTACCGGCCCGGGTAATGCTTTTGTCGCTGCGGCCAAACGACGCGTGTTCGGCGTGGTCGGTATCGATATGGTGGCAGGGCCGTCTGAAATTTTGGTGATTGCCGATGGTACGACGCCTGCCGATTGGGTGGCCATGGATTTGTTCAGTCAGGCGGAACACGATGAAATTGCACAAGCGATTTTGATCGGTACTTCTCAAGCGTATTTGGACGAAGTTCAGACGGCCATGAACCGCTTGATTGAAACCATGCCGCGCCGTGCGATTATTGAAGCTTCATTGGGCAACCGCGGTGCAATGATTTTGGCTAAAGATTTGGACGAAGCCTGCGAAATCGCCAACTATATTTCTCCCGAACACTTGGAGCTGTCGGTTGAGAATCCGCAAGAGTGGTCGAAAAAAATCCGCCACGCCGGTGCGATTTTCATGGGACGCTATACCAGTGAAAGCCTTGGTGACTATTGCGCAGGCCCCAACCACGTTTTACCGACCAGCCGCACGGCGCGTTTCTCTTCTCCTTTGGGAACATATGATTTCCAAAAACGCTCCAGTCTGATTCAGGTTTCAGAACAAGGCGCGCAGAAGTTGGGCAAAACCGCCAGCGTGTTGGCGCATGGCGAAAGCTTGACCGCGCACGCCAGAGCGGCTGAGTTCCGTTTGAAAGACTGAGTGAAACGTTGAAGTCGTAAGAAATCTAAAAGGGCATCTAAACAGATGCCCTTTTTATTGTGATGAAGATTTTAGCTGAGAAGGTATCAGGCCGTCTGAAAACAGATTTAACGGTTTTTCAGCCAGTCATTACGCATTTGTGCGGCTTCTTCAAAATAGCGGTAAAGCTCGGTTTTATTGCCGTCTGAAAGGAGCTGTTCCAATTTGGATAATTGCTCTTTCAAATCGCTGGTCAGTTTGAGCAGGGCAGGGCGGTTGGCCATGCAGATGTCTGTCCAAACGGCAGGATGGCTGGAAGCGATGCGGGTAAAGTCGCGAAAGCCGGTGGCGGCATAGGGGAGGTAGTCTTTGCCGTGCGGATGGTCAACCAAAGCGTGGACATAGGCAAAGGCGGCTAAGTGCGGCAAGTGGGAAACGGCGGCAAAAATGTTGTCGTGTTCTTCGGCGCTCATGGTCGAAATTTGCGAACCAACCGCCTGCCACAGGCTTTTCAGCCGTCTCAGGCCGTCTGAAGCTTCTTGGCCGTGTAGCGTAATGATAAGGCGGCTGTTTTGAAACAAGCCGCAACGCGCGGATTTTGCCCCGCTTTGATCCGAGCCGGCAATCGGGTGGGCGGCAAAACATTGCGGCAGGCGCTCGGACAAGTGGGTGCGGAAGGCATCGAGTGCCGATTGTTTGGTGCTGCCGACATCGGAAACGCAGGCGGTGTCTTTTAAGAAGGGCTTGATGTCGCGGCATACGTCAGGCAGGACGGAGACAGGCGTGGCAATTAAAACCAAATCGGCATTGCCGATGCTTTCGGCGCAAATATCCGGATAGGCATGGTCGATGATGCCGCATTCGAGTGCGTAATTGAGGTTGTCGGCATTGGTGTCGATGCCGGTAACGGTTTGCACCAGTCCCAAGCGTTTGAGGTCGAGCATGAACGAACCGCCGATTAAACCGACGCCGATAAGGGTGATATGGGGAAAAAAGGCGGAAGTGTTCATGGTTTGAATCCGGTACAAGTGGAAAAACTTATTTTAATCCGTTATGGAGGCCGTCTGAAAGTTGTCATCAAGCTTTCAGACGGCCTTTTTTATGGTCGAATTTTCATGATTTAGGCATAGAAAACTCCGTTTAGTAGGAGCATGTAACCGATTATCAGATTTTCATACACTAAAATAATCATCTGAATTAGTATAACGTCTTAAAGTAAGTAATTGGTATCTTAAAGTAAATTATTACATCATATTTTATTTTAATTGATATCGAATAAAATAATTCACTCAGAAAGAAGGAATTTATGAGTTTTTCACAAACCGAATTAGTCAACGCAATGCGTTTGCTTTCTACCCGTCTGCCGCAGTTTCCGGAGCAGCAAAACCAAGTATCCCGCATGTTGCGCATTGTAACCGAACGTTTGAGCAGCCATTTGAACGAAAACCTGAAAGCGTTCGGCATCAATGAAAACCTGTGGTTTTCCCTGATGGCGGTTTACGTCAGCCCAAACAGCGAAATCCTGCCTTCGCGCTTGAGCGACTTGATGGACTTGACGCGTACCAGTGCAACACGCCTGTCGGACGACATGGTTGAGCGCGGCTGGGTAGAGCGTTATATCAATCAGAAAGACCGTCGTCAGATTGTGCTAAAATTGACCCCTTCGGGTGAGACCTTCATCCACGAAGTATGGCCGCAAATTGCCCGTCAGAGCGGTCAGGCGTGGGAAGATTTCACGAAAGAGGATTATGATACGCTGCAACACCTGTTGGGTAAACTGTTGAACCGTTTGGGCAATTGACAACAGACGGCCTGATGGTCTGCGGCAGGCACACATAAACGGAGTCTGTATGAAATTAGGTTTGGTCAAATCAAGCGTATGCGTTGCCGCTGTTTCGCTGTTGGCGGCATGTGCGCCGTTCGGCAAACAGTCGCCTTTGGATGAGACAACAGCCTATCCGCTGCCGCAAGGCCAATCTGCCGCTACTGCCCAAGACGGCTGGTGGATGAAGCTGAAAGATAAAAAATTAAACAATTTGATTGCTTCTGCCATTCAGACGTCTACCAATCTGCGTGTCGTCAAGGCAAGGTTTGAGCAGGCTCAGGCGCAGCTGGGCGTTGTAGGAGCCGCAAACAAACCGCAAGTCGGCTTGGGCGTTACAGGTCTGGGTGCTTATGTTTCACCCAAACCTCAAGCCGGTATGGTCGATACCGACCATACATTGGTTTTGGCGAACGCAGCCTTGCAAGGCAGCTTGGTTTTCGACTTTTGGGGTAAAAACCGAGAGCAGATTCAAGCCGTTTTGGGAAAAAGCCGGGCAGCGGTATATGAAGCGCAGCACATCCGCACCGAGTTGGCTCATGCCGTTGCTGCCCAATATTTTGCGTGGCAGATGGCGACAGAACAACTGGCGCTGCTAGATACGCGCATAGAGCTGGCGGATAAAGCGTTGAAACTGATGCAACAACGCGTTAAAGCGCAGCTGGCTCCTGCCGATGCCTTGCACGCTCTGGAAATGGCGCAACAACAATTGCAGCTTGAAAAATCGGCATGGACTCAGAAAAATGAGAAAATCCGCAACAGCCTGGCTGTATTGACCGGCCGAGTGCCGGGTGCATTAAATGGACAGGTTCCGGAAAAAATGGCGGCTGTGCCGTCATTGCCGGTTAGCCGTATTGAAGCGGACTTGTTGGCGGCTCGTCCCGATATCGCGGCACAAAAAGCCTTACTTGAAGAGAAATGGCATATCGTCAAATCGACCGAGGCAGAGTTTTACCCAAATATCGAGTTGAAAGTTTTGGCAGGTATGACGCACATTGATGCGTTCAATCTGATTCGCGGACGGACTTCCGGTATGTTGGGCATCGTTCCGGCTTTGAATCTGCCATTGTTTACTTCCGGTGCGCTACAGTCTAAATTGGCGGGCAAACGTGCCCAGTATAATGAGCAGGTTGCCGTGTATGACCAAACTGTTTTGAATGCCATGCGTTCGGCAGCAGATGCCGTAGTCGACTATCAAAGCCTGAAAAGTCGACAAGATACTTGGAATAAGATGGTCAATATCGCGGATAAATCTGTACAAAATGCGAAAGGACGTGTTCGTGCAGGCTTGGATAACGGCTTGACCGCCTTGCAAAAACAAGACGAGGCTGCGCGTACAAAAATGTCGGAGGTTCAATACCATGCAGAATATCTGACAGCTTGGAGTAACCTCAATGCCCAGTTGGGCGGAGGCTTTAAATTGAATAAGAAATAAATGTTTTATTAAAACGTAGGCCGTCTGAAAGTAATTTCAGACGGCCTTTTGCTTACCTTATTTACATTTGCTACCGGAAGAAATTATTGTAATGAATAGAGTGTAACTATAAAATATGACCCTTTAGCGCGTTAAACGCGCGTATTTTGGGGACTGATGGTATAAGTCAGCGCCCAGCAAGACAATAATATCGTTATCACATGTGCAAAATTAAAGTTGGGACTTATGGATACTCAATCAGAAAAAAATAATGTCCAAAATGAAACGGAAGTAGCCGCTTCCGGCGCTAAAACGCATCGCAAACGCAATTTAGTTATCGTTACACTCCTATTCCTTATTACGGCAGCTGTAGTTGCTTTGGCGTATTTCCTGTTTTGGCAGCATGAAGAAGAAACGGAAGATGCTTATGTGGCCGGTCATTTGGTGATGATTACGCCGCAGGTAAACGGCACGGTGCGCAAAGTCATGTATGACGATACGGATGTCGTGAAAAAAGGCGATGTTTTGGTGGCTTTGGACGACAGCGATTTTCAGCTGGCATACGATCGTGCGCAAAATGAATTGATTCAGGCCATCCGTCAAAACAAACAGCAAACTGCGGTCAATTCAAAAGCCAAAGCGCAAGTGTTGTTGCGCAAAGCCGATTTGGCCCGTGCGCAAGCCGATTTGCGCCGCCGCGAATCTTTGGCGGGTACGGAAGCAGTTTCCGGAGAAGAGCTCAGCCATGCCCGTGCCGCTGTGGTTCAGGCTCAGGCTGCATTGAAAGCGGTTGAGGCAGAAGAAGTTTCTGCTCAGGCAGCGTTGGGCAGTAATATTCCTCTGCGCCAACAACCGGCAGTTCAGACGGCCATCAGCCACATTAAAGACGCTTGGCTGAATCTGCAACGTACGCAAATCCGTTCGCCGATTAGCGGTCAAATTGCCAAACGCAATGTCCAAGTCGGCCAACGTATCGTGCAAGGTACGCCGATGATGGCCGTTGTGCCTTTGTCTGAATTGTGGGTGGACGCCAATTTTAAAGAATCACAACTGCGCAAAATGAAAATCGGCCAGTCTGTTGAAATGACAGCCGATTTGTACGGCAGTAAAGTGGTTTACCATGGTAAGGTAATGGGCTTGTCGGCAGGTACGGGCAGCGCGTTCTCATTACTGCCGGCACAAAACGCAACGGGCAACTGGATTAAAGTTGTACAACGTGTGCCGGTGCGTATCAGTTTGGATGCTAAAGAATTGCAACAAAATCCACTCCGTGTCGGTTTGTCGATGACTGTTAAAGTCGATATTGCCGAGAAGGGCAGCGGTAAAGCCATGACTGCCGAAGCGGAACGGAATACTGCCTTGCCGGAAACGGAAAGTGTGGATTGGAAAGCCGCCGATGCTTTAGTCGATAAAATCTTCGAGCAATACGCAAAATAATCTTTTCAGACGGCCTGAGTCTTTTATTGAAGGCTCAGGCCGTCTGAAATATTGATTCTCTTCAATCGACCGCTTTGGCGGTTGTCTTATAGTTTATAAATATGAATTATCCGCCGTTACAAGGGTTTAAGCTGGTGTTGGCAACTTTGGCGCTCAGCTTGGCCGTATTTATGGAAGTCTTGGACAGCACTATCGCCAACGTTGCCGTGCCTGTTATTGCAGGGGATTTAGGCGCGGCTACCACGCAGGGAACTTGGGTGATTACCTCATTTGCCGTAGCCAATGCCATTTCCGTTCCCTTGACAGGTTTTTTGGCCAAGCGGTTTGGCGAGGTCAAAATCTTTATCGCCGCTGTGATCGGGTTTGTTGTAACGTCATGGCTGTGCGGTATGGCACATAATCTTCAAGCCTTGGTTTTTTTCCGTGTATTGCAAGGTTTCATCGCCGGGCCATTGATTCCCTTGTCCCAAAGCCTGTTGATGGCTTCCTATCCGCCTGAAAAACGAACATTGGCACTGGCATTATGGGCAATGACCGTCGTTGTTGCTCCTGTATTGGGACCGATTCTAGGCGGTTGGATTTCGGACAACTGGCATTGGGGATGGATTTTCTTTATCAATATCCCGATCGGGATTTTGTCTGCAACCATTGCTTGGAAGCAGCTTAGACACAGGGAAACTGAAGTCGTCAGGGCCCCAATCGATTATGTCGGGCTGATGTTGATGATTGTTGGTGTCGGCGCATTGCAAATGATGCTTGATAGAGGTAAGGAATTGGACTGGTTTGCCTCGGGAGAGATTATCGTTTTGGGCGTTACCGCTTTGGTGTTTCTAACCTATTTTATTGTTTGGGAACTGGGCGAGAAATACCCGATTGTCGATTTGTCATTGTTTAAAAATAGAAACTTCACGATAGGCGTTGTTGCTACATCATTGGGCTTTATGGTCTATATGGGCACATTGACTCTGCTGCCTTTGGTGTTGCAATCAAATCTTGGTTATACCGCTACTTGGGCAGGTTTGGCTGCTGCACCGGTGGGCTTCCTGCCGATTATTCTGTCGCCGATTATCGGTAAGTTCGGGAATCGAGTCGATATGCGCCTGTTTGTCAGTGCCAGCTTCTTGGTGTTTGCCTACACATTTCATTGGCGAACCGATTTCTATGCCGGCATGGATATGAGCAATGTCGTTTGGCCGCAGTTTTGGCAGGGTTTAGGCGTAGCCATGTTCTTCCTGCCTTTGACCAGTATCACGCTGTCGCATATGAAAGGCAACCAAATTGCCTCGGCCAGTAGCCTGTCTAACTTCTTGCGAGTCTTTATGGGCGGTGTCGGAGTGTCCGTTGTCAGCACCATGTGGGAACGGCGCGAAGCCCTGCACCATACTCAACTGACCGAACATATTAATTCATTGTCCTCAATCAGCAACCAATCTATTCAAGGCATGATGGCCAATGGTCTGAGCAAGGAGCAAGCCCTGGCTGCGATAAATAGTACCATTTCCCAACAAGGCTTTATTATTGGTTCGAATGAAATCTTCTTGGTAGGCAGCATCATATTCATCAGCATGATCCCCATTATTTGGCTGGCAAAGCCGCCATTTAACGGTTCCAGTGGGGGAGGACATTAGATAAAAGGCCGTCTGAATTTCAGGCGGCCTTTTATCTATATATTATTTAAGACTCAATAACAGATCCCTAAATGCATTTGGATCTTTAATAAACGTCATTTCTCCTGATTGAGGGAAATGGAAATCAAGCAGGCGCGATACCCAGAAACGAATACATCCGGCTCTTTGTGCAGTAGGGAAATATGCACGTTCTTCATCAGATAATGGACGTACACTTTCATAGCCATGGATAAAAGCATCATAAAGGACAGGGTCTAATTTGTTATCAGCTGTTCGTGCCCAATCGTTAACCGCAATTGCCAGGTCGTACATGAAAT
The DNA here is from genome assembly GCF_041433255.1 of Neisseria sp. 20925_1_37. Lineage (NCBI taxonomy): Bacteria > Pseudomonadati > Pseudomonadota > Betaproteobacteria > Neisseriales > Neisseriaceae > Neisseria > Neisseria sp. 20925_1_37. The sequence continues at coordinate 19,195 of NZ_JAPWBC010000018.1, forward strand.
TACCGTTGCACGCATAATAGAAATCGATAAAGCCGGAAACTTCGTCTCCATTAAGCAATACGTTGTCCTTAAATAAATCGGCATGGATAATACCGGAAGGCAAATGCTCTCCCAGATTTTTATCTAAAGCAGCAACTTCAGATTGAAGTAGTGCGGCATCCTCAGAATCTAAAACAGGTAGCAATTGAGTGCAGGCATTATGCCACCAGTCATCATAACGAGGATTTTTCATTTTTAAAGGAAAGTCTTGACCGACTAAATGCATTTTGGCCAGCATAGCACCGGTATGGAAGCATTGAGCTTCAGTTGGCCAGCCAGTATCAGAACCATTCAAACAAGTAACCAAACATGCCGGCTTCCCAGCCAAAATAGAATGCAGTCCGCCATCTTTACGAGCAATCGGAGCGGCGCAGGCAACACCATTCAGACTCAAATGCTGGTTTAGTTCTAGAAAGAAAGGCAGTTCTTCTGATTTCAAAACCTCAAAAACAGTCAATACATAACGACCGGTTGAAGTAGTCAAGAAATAATTACTATTAGTAATTCCTTGAGCAATCCCCTGCAAAGAGACAAAATCTCCCAAATCATATTGCAGCAAGAAATCGCTCATTTGAGCGTCGGAAACACTGGTATAGACAGACATAGCAAACTCGAAGCTGAAATAAACTCAAAGAAACATCATACCAAAAAACAAGCGTCAACAATATAAATTAAAGCATAGGTCAAATTCAAAAGGCCGTCTGAGACCAAAATTCCAGACGGCCTTAGTATTGAACCGGATTGGATTTTGGAAGCGAATAGGGGAGATTTGAGGTGTTTTTAGA
>NZ_JAPWBC010000019.1:0-16406 GCF_041433255.1 Neisseria sp. 20925_1_37
GCTAATTCCTTTACATATAAAGATCGATTAAAGAACAATGGCCGTCTGAAAATTTATTTTCAGTTTCAGACGGCCTTTTCTGATTAGCCTTTGCGGGCTTCAGTTACAGCAGCAGCTACGTGAGCAGGAGCTTCAGCGTATTTTTTGAACTCCATGGAGTAAGTAGCGCGACCTTGGGTTGCAGAACGCAAGTCGGTTGAGTAACCGAACATTTCTGCCAGAGGTACTTCGGCGCGAACTTTCTTACCACCGATACCGTCATCATCCATACCCAATACAACGCCACGACGACGGTTCAAGTCGCCCATTACGTCACCCATGTATTCTTCAGGTGTTTCCACCTCAACTGCCATGATTGGTTCCAACAGAGCTGGATTGGCTTTACGCATACCTTCTTTAAAGGCTTGAGAAGCTGCCAATTCGAAGGCCAGTTGTGAAGAGTCAACATCATGCGAAGAACCAAAAATCAAACGTACACGAACGTCAACAACTGGGTAACCGGCAACGATACCGTTAGGCAAAGTATCGCGAATACCTTTATCAACAGACGGAATAAATTCGCGAGGAATCACACCACCTTTAATTTCATCGATAAATTCGTAACCCGCACCACCTGGTTCCATAGGTTCCATTTTGATCACAACGTGACCGTATTGACCTTTACCACCAGATTGTTTGGCATGTTTGTATTCAGCTTCAACTTCTTTGCGGATGGTTTCACGGTAAGCCACTTGAGGCGCACCGATGTTTGCTTCCACACCGAATTCGCGTTTCATACGGTCAACAATAATTTCCAAGTGCAGCTCACCCATACCGGAAATAATGGTTTGACCGGATTCTTCGTCTGTACGAACGCGGAAAGAAGGGTCTTCTTTTGCCAGACGGTTCAGGGCAATACCCATTTTCTCCTGGTCAGCTTTGGTTTTCGGCTCAACGGCAATGTGAATTACCGGCTCAGGGAATTCCATGCGTTCCAAGATGATAGGTGCGCTTTCTGCACACAAGGTTTCACCAGTAGTAACGTCTTTCAGACCGATAGCGGCTGCGATGTCGCCAGCACGCACTTCTTCAATTTCAGTACGGTCTGCGGCAGTCATTTGTACCAAGCGACCGATACGTTCGCGAGTACCTTTTACAGAGTTCAATACGGTATCACCGGATTTCACCACACCAGAGTAAACGCGGATGAAAGTCAACTGACCAACGTATTTATCGTTCAACATTTTGAACGCCAATGCAGAGAATTTCTCTTCATCGCTGGCTTGACGACTGTCGGCTTCTTCAGTGTTAGGGTTAACACCTTGAACTGGAGGAATGTCGGTAGGAGCAGGCAGCAATTCTACAACTGCGTCCAACATACGTTGAACACCTTTGTTTTTGAATGCTGAACCGCACAACATTGGTTGAATTTCGCCGGCCAAAGTACGTTGACGCAATGCACCTACGATTTCTTCTTCAGTCAGCTCATCACCGCCCAAGTATTTGTCCATCAATTCTTCGCTGGCTTCTGCTGCGGCTTCAATCATGTTTTGACGCCATTCTTCGGCAGTCTCAACTAATTCAGCAGGAATATCGCCATAGGTAAAGGTTGTACCTTTATCGGCTTCATTCCAAATAATGGATTTCATTTTCAACAGATCAACAACACCGCTGAAGCTGTCTTCCGCACCAACCGGAATCACGATAGGTACAGGGTTTGCACGCAAACGGGTTTTCATTTGCTCAACAACGCGGAAGAAGTTGGCACCTTGACGGTCCATTTTGTTTACAAATGCCAAGCGAGGAACTTGGTATTTGTTAGCTTGACGCCATACGGTTTCAGATTGAGGTTGAACACCGCCTACTGCACAGTAAACCATTACCGCGCCGTCCAATACACGCATAGAACGCTCTACCTCTACAGTAAAGTCAACGTGTCCCGGAGTGTCGATGATGTTGAAACGGTGCTCAGGGAACTGTTTCGCCATACCAGACCAATAAGAAGTCACAGCAGCAGAAGTAATGGTAATACCACGCTCTTGCTCTTGTTCCATGTAGTCGGTAGTAGCCGCGCCGTCATGCACTTCGCCCAATTTATGAGTCAAACCTGTATAGAACAAAATACGTTCTGTTGTGGTTGTTTTACCCGCGTCAATATGGGCAGAAATACCAATATTGCGATACAGGCTGATAGGGGTCTTACGAGCCATTTTGTTAGCCTTTCGATATTAGAAACGGAAGTGAGAGAATGCTTTGTTAGCTTCAGCCATGCGGTGTACTTCTTCACGTTTTTTCAACGCACCGCCGCGACCTTCAGCCGCATCAATCAATTCGCCTGCCAAACGCAGGTCCATAGATTTCTCACCACGTTTACGGGCCGCGTCGCGAACCCAGCGCATTGCCAAAGCCAGACGACGTGAAGGACGAACTTCAACAGGAACTTGGTAGTTTGCACCACCTACACGGCGGCTTTTCACTTCCACGATAGGTTTGGCGTTTGCAATGGCTTCGTTAAATACTTCGATTGCTACTTTGCCGGTTTTTTTCTCAATTTGTTCCAGCGCACCGTAAACGATACGTTCTGCAACAGATTTTTTACCGTCAATCATCAATACGTTCATGAATTTAGTCAGCTCAACGCTGCCGAATTTAGGATCTGGCAGTACGTCGCGCTTAGGGACTTCTCTACGTCTTGGCATTTTAATTTCCTTTAATCTATTCAGTTGGGGCAATTCCCATGAATACCCAATTGAGTATTCACTTACTCGGCCGTTGTTCAGCTTAGGCGGCCGACGTGCCTATTTGAGTCCCGATAATTATTTAGGACGCTTAGCACCGTATTTAGAACGGGCTTGTTTACGGTCTTTAACACCTGCAGTATCCAAAGAACCGCGTACAGTGTGGTAACGTACACCTGGCAAGTCTTTTACACGACCGCCGCGAATCAATACGACGCTGTGCTCTTGCAGGTTGTGGCCTTCACCGCCGATATATGAAATTACTTCAAAACCGTTGGTCAGGCGAACTTTACATACTTTACGCAATGCAGAGTTAGGTTTTTTAGGGGTAGTTGTGTATACACGGGTGCAGACGCCACGTTTTTGCGGGCAAGCTTCCAGTGCAGGCACTTTGTTTACGTACACAGGCTTTTGACGGCCTTTGCGTACCAATTGGTTAATAGTTGGCATATTTTCTCGTCCTGTTGAGTTAAATACTTGCCGACACCATGTCGGCAAGATTGGAATTATATTTTTATTGCAAGGGTTTAGTCAAGCAAATGACTGATAAAGTTTAGTGTTTTTCTATTTATCTTTAAAATTTTGAAAGCAATGGCCGTCTGAAAGATTCAGACGGCCTCACTCTCTACTCTATCCTAAGCCCTCTATAAAATAAAACCGCAAGACTGGCTTGCGGTTTTATTTTCACGAAAATCCTTCCGGATCATTCATCTGAAGCTTCGGTTTCAGAAGTTTCTTGATCGGCTTGCTGCCATTGTTGATGACGGCTGCGGTGGTAGGTCAAACCTGTACCGGCAGGAATCAATCGACCAACAATCACGTTCTCTTTCAAACCGCGCAGCTCGTCTTGTTTGCCCATGATAGCGGCCTCGGTCAAGACGCGGGTTGTTTCTTGGAACGATGCAGCAGAAATGAAGCTGTCGGTAGACAAGGAAGCTTTGGTAATACCCAACAACACATTTTCATAACGTGCCGGCTCTTTGCCTTCAGCGATGGCTTTCTCATTGGCAAGCATCACATCGCTACGCTCGACTTGTTCGCCGGTAATAAACTCTGTATCACCAGCATCCACAATGTTCACACGGCGCAGCATTTGGCGGATGATGACTTCGATGTGTTTATCGGAAATCTTCACACCTTGCAGGCGGTAAACCTCTTGTACCTCTTGAACAATGTAGCGAGCCAATGCTTCGATACCTTGCAGACGCAGAATGTCGTGCGGATCTACGGCACCGTCCACGATGGTTTCACCGCGGTTGACCACTTGACCGTCGTGTACCAAAATCTGTTTCTCTTTAGAAATCAGCGTTTCGTATGCTACACCGTCTACGTCGGTAATAATCAGACGCTGTTTACCTTTGGTTTCTTTACCGAAGGAAACGGTACCGGTAATTTCAGCCAACATGCCGGCATCTTTCGGCACGCGTGCTTCAAACAACTCAGCAACGCGCGGCAGACCACCGGTAATATCGCGGGTTTTAGAAGACGCTTGAGGAATACGCGCCAGCACATCACCCTTACCGACTTCCTGACCTTCACGGACAGTAATCACTGCACCGACCGGGAACGCCATAGAAACCGGCGTAGTCGTACCTGGGATACAGATTTCCAAACCGTTCTCATCCAACAATTTGACAGTCGGACGCAACAGTTTAGAAGCACCGGAGGAGCGACGTTTGCCGTCGATGACCACCAAAGTGGACAAACCGGTTACATCATCGGTCTGTTTCGCAACGGTTACACCCTCTTCTACGTTTTCGAATTTCACCAAACCTGCATGTTCGGTAATCATCGGACGGGTATGCGGATCCCAAGTTGCCAAAGTTTGACCGGCTTTAATGGCTTCGCCGTCTTGTACCAACAGGATTGCACCGTAAGGTACTTTGTGGCGTTCACGTTCACGGCCGATTTCATCGTGAATCACAACTTCACAAGAGCGGCCAATGACAACCAATTCGCCTTTGTTGTTGGCAACGTAACGCATTTGGCTGCTGAAACGAGCTGTACCATTGGATTTGGCTTCCACTTGGCTGGCAGCAGCCGCACGAGATGCCGCACCACCGATGTGGAACGTACGCATGGTCAGCTGAGTACCTGGCTCACCAATAGATTGTGCAGCAATTACACCTACAGCTTCACCAGCGTTAACCAGTTTACCGCGCGCCAAGTCGCGGCCATAACAGTGTGCACACAAACCATGACGGGTTTTACAAGTAATTGGCGTACGGACTTTAACCTCGTCAACACCAGATTGGTCAATGATATCGACTAATTTCTCAGTCAGCAGTGTACCTGCCTCAACCAATGTTTCTCCTGTTGAAGGATCAACAACATCTGATGCTGTAACACGGCCTAAAATACGATCGCGCAACGCTTCAATTACGTCACCGCCTTGTACTACTGCTTTCATGACAAAGCCGTCTGAAGTACCGCAATCATCTTCAACAACGACCAAGTCTTGAGTTACGTCTACCAGACGACGGGTCAGGTAACCAGAGTTTGCCGTTTTCAACGCGGTATCCGCCAAACCTTTACGCGCACCGTGGGTCGCAATAAAGTATTGCAATACGGTCAAACCTTCGCGGAAGTTAGAGGTAATCGGCGTTTCGATAATAGAGCCGTCAGGTTTGGCCATCAAACCACGCATACCGGACAACTGTTTAATCTGAGCTGCAGAACCACGAGCACCAGAGTCGGCCATCATGTAAATAGAGTTGAAGGACTCTTGATCAACTTCGTTGCCGTCACGGTCGATGACTTTTTGTTTGGACAGGTTGTCCATCATCGCTTTAGCGATCTTATCGCCGGCACGACCCCAAATATCGACCACTTTGTTGTAACGTTCGCCATTGGTCACCAAACCTTGACGGTATTGGTCTTCGATTTCTTTAACTTCGGCATTAGCCTCAGCCAGCAAGGCTGCTTTTTCTTTCGGAATTTCCATATCGTCAACCGCAATGGAAATACCGCCTTTAGCCGCAAAACCGAAACCAGTATACATCAAGTGGTCGGCGAAAATAACTGTATCACGCAAGCCGCACAGACGGAATGATGCGTTAATCAGTTTAGAAATTTCTTTTTTCTTCAGCGCTTTGTTGATGTACTCGAACGGCAGGCCTTTAGGCAAGATTTCGCTCAACAATGCACGGCCGACGGTTGTTTCGTAACGGTTAACGACAGGCTCAAACTCACCTGCTTCGTTTTTCACCCATTCGCGCAGACGTACGGTAATTTTCGTACCCAGTTCAACCTGTTTGGTATGGTATGCACGATGCACTTCTTTCACATCGGCAAACAGGCTGCCTTCGCCTTTGGCATTGATACGGTCGCGGGTCATGTAGTACAGACCCAATACGATATCTTGAGAAGGTACGATGATTGGTTCGCCGTTGGCTGGAGACAATACGTTGTTTGAAGCCAGCATCAGCGTGCGTGCTTCCATTTGTGCTTCCAAGCTCAATGGAACGTGTACAGCCATTTGGTCACCGTCAAAGTCGGCGTTAAATGCGGCACACACCAATGGGTGCAACTGAATCGCTTTACCTTCGATCAGGATAGGTTCGAACGCTTGAATACCCAAACGGTGCAGGGTTGGCGCACGGTTCAGCATAATCGGATGTTCGCGGATCACTTCTTCCAAGATATCCCATACTTCAGGTACTTCTTGTTCTACCAATTTTTTCGCAGCTTTAACGGTAGACGCCAAACCTTGTTTTTCCAATTTGTGGAAAATGAATGGTTTGAACAGTTCCAACGCCATTTTTTTCGGCAGACCACATTGGTGCAGACGCAGGTATGGACCTACGGTAATCACGGAACGACCAGAGTAGTCCACACGTTTACCCAGCAGGTTTTGACGGAAGCGGCCGCCTTTACCTTTAATCATGTCAGCCAATGATTTCAGCGGACGTTTGTTGGCGCCGGTCATGGCTTTACCGCGACGGCCGTTATCCAACAGGGAATCAACCGCTTCTTGCAACATACGTTTTTCGTTACGAACGATGATGTCAGGCGCATGCAGTTCCAACAGACGTTTCAGACGGTTGTTACGGTTGATAACACGGCGGTACAAATCGTTCAAATCGGAAGTGGCAAAACGACCGCCATCCAATGGAACCAACGGACGCAAATCAGGCGGCAATACCGGCAGCACATCCATAATCATCCATTCCAGCTTCATGCCGGAACGATGGAAGGCTTCCAATACTTTCAAACGTTTGGCGATTTTTTTGATTTTGGTATCAGAACCGGTAGACTCCAACTCTTGACGCAGGATTTCGATTTCGCCGGTAATGTCCAAGGTACGCAGCAATTCGCGGATACCTTCTGCACCCATTTTGGCATCGAAGTCGTCGCCGTACTCGTCCAGTTTGTTATAGTAATCGTCTTCAGTCAGCAATTGACGGCGTTGCAACGGAGTCATGCCGGGATCGGTCACCACGAATGCTTCAAAGTACAATACGCGTTCGATATCACGCAACGTCATGTCCAATACCATACCCAGGCGGGAAGGCAGGGATTTTAAGAACCAGATGTGGGCAACAGGTGCAGCCAATTCGATATGGCCCATGCGTTCGCGGCGCACTTTGGACAGGGTAACTTCTACGCCACATTTTTCACAGGTTACGCCTTTAAATTTCAAGCGTTTGTACTTACCGCACAAACATTCATAGTCTTTGACCGGGCCAAAGATTTTGGCGCAGAACAAACCGTCGCGCTCAGGTTTGAACGTACGGTAGTTGATGGTTTCAGGTTTTTTAACTTCGCCATAAGACCATGAGCGGATGGTTTCGGGAGAGGCAATACCGATTTTGATGGCATCAAACTCTTCTTCCATGCCGGCAGTTTGCAACGGATTAAATAAGTTCAACAAATTCATTTTTGCTCCTTGAAGGAAGTATTTTTACCGCATGGCGGATTTTCGATATTGGGAAACGGTACTTTTGATTTCAGACGGCCTAAATGCCGATTGCTTCATTCTTATTCTGAAACCACTTTTTCAGACGACCTTGAAAGGCCGTCTGAAAACTTCTGTTTAGTAACGTTCCAAATCGATATCCAAGCCCAGTGAGCGAATCTCTTTAACCAATACGTTGAAGGATTCAGGCATACCGGCATCGATTTTGTGTTCGCCTTTGACGATGTTTTCGTACATTTTAGTACGGCCGTTCACGTCGTCAGACTTCACAGTCAGCATCTCTTGCAGCGTGTATGCTGCGCCGTATGCTTCCAATGCCCAAACCTCCATCTCACCGAAACGTTGGCCACCGAACTGAGCTTTACCGCCCAGAGGCTGCTGGGTAACCAGACTGTATGGACCGGTAGAACGGGCGTGCATTTTTTCGTCAACCAAGTGGTGCAGTTTCAGATAGTGCATCACACCGACTGTAACCTTGCGGTCAAATGCTTCGCCGGAACGGCCGTCATACAGCGTGATTTGAGTTTTACTGTCGTTGAAGCCCAGTTTCTCAACCTCAGGATCTTCACTTGGGTAAGCCAAGTTCAACATTTCGCGGATTTCAGATTCTTTCGCACCGTCGAATACAGGAGAGGCGAAAGACGCACCTTTGCGCAGGTTGGAAGCCAATTCGATGATTTCTTCATCTGTCAGGCTGTCTAAATCTTCTTTCTTACCGCTACCGTTGTAGAGTTTGTTCAAGAATTCACGCAGCTCGCTGGCTTTGCGTTGCTCTTTCAGCATACGATCGATGCGTTCACCGATACCTTTTGCCGCCCAACCCAAGTGAACTTCCAAAATCTGACCAATGTTCATACGGGAAGGTACGCCCAATGGGTTCAGTACAATGTCTACCGGACGGCCGTCAGCCATGTAAGGCATGTCTTCCACCGGCAGAATGCGTGATACCACACCTTTGTTACCGTGGCGACCCGCCATTTTGTCACCGGCTTGCAGACGGCGTTTGATGGCGATAAATACTTTCACCATTTTTTGTACACCCGGTTGCAGCTCGTCGCCTTGGGTCAGTTTTTTCTTCTTGATCTCATACAACTCATCCGCTTCTTCGCGTTTTTGTTGCAGGCTCAATTTAATCAGTTCCAACTGTTTGGCCAAATCTTCGTCAGCCAGACGGATGTCAAACCAATCATGTTTGCTGGACAGGCTTGCCAAATATTCGGTAGTGATTTCACTGCCTTTAGCCAGCTTCATCGGACCACCATTGGCTTTTTGACCCACAATCATACGTTCGATACGGTCGAATGCGTCATTATCGAAAATACGCAATTGATCGCTCAAATCTTGACGGTAACGTTTCAATTCAGAATCAATAATGGATTGAGCACGTTTGTCGCGTTGGATACCTTCACGAGTGAAGACTTGAACGTCGATAACGGTACCGCTCATGCCGGTAGGCATACGCAATGAAGTATCTTTTACGTCAGATGCTTTTTCACCGAAGATGGCACGCAGCAGTTTTTCTTCAGGAGTCAGTTGGGTTTCGCCTTTAGGTGTTACTTTACCTACCAAGACGTCACCTGCTTCTACTTCTGCACCGATATACACGATACCGGATTCATCCAAACGGTTTTGCATACGCTCAGACAAGTTCGGAATATCGCGGGTAATGTCTTCTGCACCCAGTTTAGTGTCACGTGCGACAACGTTCAGCTCTTCAATGTGAATCGAAGTATAACGATCGTCCGCTGCCACTTTTTCTGAAATCAGAATCGAGTCTTCGTAGTTGTAACCGTTCCATGGCATAAAGGCAATGGTCATATTTTGACCCAAAGCCAACTCGCCCAAATCGGTGGATGCACCGTCAGCAATCAAATCACCGCGTTGCAAAACATCGCCTGCTTTGACAGCCGGACGTTGGTTGATGTTGGTAGATTGGTTGGAACGGGTAAATTTAACCAAGTTGTAAATATCGACACCCACTTCACCGGCAGTTGCCTCATCGTCATGGACACGAATCACCACACGGTTGGCATCTACATATTCAACCACACCGCCACGACGGGCAACGATTGCAGTTGCAGAGTCAACGGCAACAGAGCGCTCAATACCGGTACCAACCATCGGTTTTTCAGGGCGCAGACACGGTACGGCCTGACGTTGCATGTTGGCACCCATCAATGCACGGTTCGCGTCATCATGTTCCAAAAATGGAATCAGAGATGCTGCAACGGATACTACTTGACCGGTTGCCACGTCCATATATTGAACGCGATCAGGCGTTGCCATAATGGTTTCGCCTTTTTCACGACAAGTGACCAAGTCGCCAATCAAATTACCGTCTTTGTCCAAATCGGCATTTGCCTGTGCAATCACATAACGGCCTTCTTCGATAGCAGACAAGTAGTCGATTTCTTCAGTTACTTTACCATCGACAACACGGCGGTAAGGAGTTTCCAAGAAACCATAATCATTGGTACGCGCATAAACGGACAATGAGTTGATCAAACCAATGTTTGGACCTTCAGGTGTTTCAATAGGACATACACGGCCATAGTGGGTCGGATGTACATCTCGCACCTCAAAGCCTGCACGTTCGCGAGTCAAACCGCCCGGGCCCAATGCAGATACACGGCGTTTATGGGTTACTTCAGACAATGGGTTGGTCTGATCCATAAATTGGCTCAATTGGCTGGAACCGAAGAATTCTTTAATCGCGGCAGAAACAGGTTTCGCATTGATCAAGTCATGCGGCATCAAGTTCTCAGATTCTGCTTGGTTCAAACGCTCTTTAACTGCACGTTCTACACGAGCCAAACCGCTGCGGAATTGGTTTTCAGTCAACTCACCCACAGAACGAACACGACGATTACCCAAGTGGTCAATATCGTCTACTTCGCCATGACCGTTACGCAGTTCAACCAATGTAGCAATGGAAGCAACAATGTCTTCAACGCTCAGAACGTAACCGCCTTTTTCAGCAGCACCGGCCAAAGTTTCATTCAGCAAACGGCCATACCAAGAGTTTTGTTGTGCTTCAGACAGTTTTTGCTCGTATGTGCGCGTATTGAATTTCATACGGCCTACGCGAGACAAATCATAGCTGTCTTCACTGAAGAACAAGCGGTTGAAGAGCTGCTCAACAGCTTCTTCGGTAGGCGGTTCGCCAGGACGCATCATGCGGTAAATTGCTACGCGTGCAGCCTGCTGATCAGCAGTTTCGTCTGTACGCAGAGTGCTGGAAATGTAACCACCTTGATCCAATTCATTGATATAAAGGGTCGTAATTTCTTTTACACCATGGATATCAAGTTTGGCCAACAGTTCTTCTGTAACTTCATCGTTAGCAGAAGCCAATACTTCGCCGGTTTCCGGATCAATCAGATCCGCAGCCAATGCTTTGCCAATCAGACTTTCTGGCTCCACATCCAAACGAGTCAAGCCTGCATTGGTAATATCACGGATATTTTTCGCAGTAATGCGTTTACCTTTGGCGACCAGTACATTGCCTTCTTTATCCAAGATATCAACTTTGGCAGTTTCACCTTTCAGACGGCCTGCAATCAGATCAGTTTGAACACCGTTTGAAGACAAATAGAAAGTTTCTTTATCGTAGAAAATATCCAAAATTTGTTCATTGTTGTAGCCTAAAGCTTTCAACAAAATCGTAACCGGCATTTTACGGCGGCGGTCGATACGGAAATACAGCAAATCTTTCGGATCAAATTCGAAATCTAACCATGAACCACGGTAAGGAATAATACGAGCAGAGAACAACAACTTACCGGAAGAGTGTGTTTTACCACGGTCATGCTCAAAGAACACGCCAGGAGAACGATGCAGCTGGGAAACAATCACGCGCTCAGTACCATTGATGACAAAAGAGCCGCTTGGCGTCATCAATGGGATTTCGCCCATATACACTTCGTTTTCACGAACTTCTTTTACTGTCGGCTTAGATGCTTCTTTATCCAAAATCACCAAACGGATACGGGCACGCAATGGAGCCGCATAAGTAATGCCGCGTAATTGACATTCAGGAATATCGAACAAAGGCTCGCCCAATGTGTAATGCACAAACTCCAAACGCGCATAACCGTTATGGCTCACAATCGGGAAAATAGAATTAAATGCCGCTTGCAGACCATCATCAGTACGTTGGTCAAAAGCATTTTCCAGCTGCAAAAATTTCGCATAAGAATCAATTTGGGTTGCCAGCAGGAAAGGAACATCTAAGACATTCTCTCGCTTTGCAAAACTCTTACGGATACGTTTTTTCTCGGTAAACGAATAGCTCATATACACTCCGAAAAGCAATTTTAAATAATAGGCCGTCTGAAACAACGGCATGTATCAACCTGATATTTACATTTATTTGCAATGATTTTATAAAGACTATGCAAATAAATGTAAACAATGCCTGATGCTTATTTTAAGAAGCAAAATAAGGCTGGCAGAAAACTGCCAGCCTTCATAGGAAGCATCAAATTATTTGATTTCGACTTTAGCGCCGGCTTCTTCCAGTTGTTTTTGGATGTCTTCAGCTTCAGCTTTAGAAACACCCTCTTTCAGAGTTTTAGGTGCACCGTCAACGATGTCTTTAGCTTCTTTCAGACCCAAGCCAGTGATAGCGCGGACAACTTTAATCACGCCAACTTTTTGATCACCGGCAGAAGCCAATACTACGTCAAATTCAGTTTTTTCTTCAGCAGCAGCTGCACCAGCACCTGCAGGACCTGCAACTGCAACGGCAGCAGCAGAAACGCCAAATTTCTCTTCAAAAGCTTTAACCAGGTCGTTCAATTCCATTACGGTCAAAGAACCAACGGCTTCCAAAATGTCTTCTTTAGTAATAGCCATGCTATTTTACTCCAAATATTGTATTAAAAAATAATTGATTAAATGAAACAAAATCGATTAAGCGGCTTCTTCGCCAGCTTTTTTCTCTGCCAAAGCAGCCAAACCACGTGCAAAGCCTGATACAGGAGCTTGCATAACGAACAACAGTTTGGACAACAGTTCTTCGCGGCTTGGAATAGAAGCCAACTCAGCAACCTGAGCAGGGTTCATCACTTCGCCATTGTAAGAACCGGCTTTAACGATAATTTTGTCATCTTTTTTCGCGAATTGGTGCAGCACTTTAGCAGCAGCAACAGCATCTTCAGAAGCAGCGTAAACCAATGGACCAACCATTTGATCGGCCAAACCTGCGAATGAAGTATCCTCTACTGCGCGACGAGCCAGAGTATTTTTCAGAACGCGCAAGTAAACGCCTTCTTTACGTGCATTCGCACGAAGCTCAGTCATGCTGGAAACACTGATACCGCGATATTCAGCGACTACGAGAGTTTGAGCGTTAGCAATTGCTGCGCTAATTTCCTCTACGGCCACTTTCTTGGTTTCAATATTGAGACTCAAGGTCTACCTCCCACTGTTTATAAACAGGATACCGAAATGATATCCCACCAGCGCGGTAACCTAAAAAGACATCTTACAAGCAATCTTGCAATGTGTTTCAGGACTACCGTCTGCGTAGGGCAGTTACGATTAAATCTTACGATCCCTACGGTCTTGGACATCTACTTAATTTTAAGTAGCCCAAATTCAGGCAATCCAGAAAACCGAATCACCTGAAAATTTCTTAGTTGTTCACGCTTGCAGTATCAACGCGAACACCCAAACCCATAGTGCTGGATACAGCAACTTTTTTCAGGTACTGACCCTTAGCAGCAGCAGGTTTGGCTTTAACGATAGCATCCAGCAACGCATTGAAGTTTTCTTTCAAATCAGCTTCAGCGAAAGAAGCACGACCGATAGTTGCGTGAACGATACCGGCTTTATCTGTACGGTATTGTACTTGACCTGCTTTTGCATTTTTAACTGCTTCAGCAACGTTAGGAGTAACAGTACCTACTTTAGGGTTTGGCATCAGACCACGAGGACCCAAGATGGTACCCAATTGACCAACGATACGCATTGCATCAGGAGAAGCAATAACAACGTCAAAGTTCAGGTTACCAGCTTTGATTTCAGCAGCCAGATCTTCAAAACCGACAATATCTGCGCCAGCTTCTTTAGCAGCATCTGCATTTGCACCTTGAGTAAACACAGCTACGCGAGTTGTTTTACCGGTACCTTTAGGCAGAACGACTGAACCACGAATAACTTGGTCAGATTTACGAGGATCAACGCCCAAGTTGAAAGATACGTCAACAGACTCGTCAAATTTAGCGGTAGCAGCTTTTTTAACCAAAGCAATTGCTTCGTCGATTGCGTACAGTTTGTTAGCTTCAACAGAAGAGCGAAGAGCTTTCAAGCGTTTAGATACTTTAGCCATTATACAACACCCTCCACGTCCAAGCCCATTGAGCGAGCAGAACCTGCGATAGTACGAACAGCCGCATCCAAGTCAGCAGCAGTCAAATCAGGCTCTTTAGTTTTAGCAATTTCTTCCAACTGAGCACGGGTCAATTTACCCACTTTGTTAGTCAGAGGATTAGAACTACCTTTTTGCAGGCCAGCAGCTTTTTTCAACAAGATAGAAGCTGGTGGTGTTTTCATCACAAATGTGAATGACTTATCTGCAAATGCAGTAATCACGACTGGAATTGGCAAACCAGGTTCCATACCTTGGGTTGCAGCATTAAATGCTTTACAGAATTCCATGATGTTCAAACCACGTTGACCCAAGGCTGGACCAACTGGGGGAGATGGATTGGCTTTACCTGCAGGAATTTGCAGTTTAATGTAGCCGATAATTTTCTTTGCCACTTAAAGGACTCCTAAAAACGGGTATAACGCGGAACCATTCCGCTTCCCAAACAGAATTCGCGATTATATCCGCTTAAAAAAAAATTTTCAAGCGAATTAAACCACTTAAATCTTTTCAACTTGGCCAAACTCTAATTCAACCGGTGTTTCGCGACCAAAAATCTGAACAGAAACACGCAGTCTATTACGTTCGTAATTAACTTCATCAACAATACCGTTAAAATCAGCAAATGGGCCTTCGTTTACTCGAACTTGCTGACCAACTTCAAACTGAACTTTTGGTTTTGGCTTCTCAACACCTGTTTTGGCTTGTTGCAAAATAGCATCTGCATCTTTTTGAGAAATTGGGATTGGACGATTTCCGCTACCACCTACAAAACCATTTACTCGAGGGGTACTCTTAACCAAGTGCCATGAATCATCAGTCATTTCCATTTCAACCAACACATAGCCTGGATAGAATTTACGCTCACTGATGGTTTTTCGGCCATTCTTGATATCTACCACTTCCTCCACAGGAACGAGAATCTGACCGAAATATTCTTCCATGTTTTCACGAGCAATACGCTCTTTCAATGTTTTTTGAACATTTTTCTCGAAACCGGAATAGGCCTGTACCACATACCAACGCTTTGACATCTTTACCCTTTCCTATTTAATAAAACATCAAAAAACAACCATGAAATAATTGTATCTGCCGCATAAATGAAGGCCGCTAAAACTGCAACGAAGATAATCACGAATACAGTCATTTTGACCGCCTCATCACGACTCGGCCAAACTACCTTCTTAAACTCAGTCCAAGAGCTCTTAAAATATGCAAACAGACCTTCTTTCTTTTCAGGAGCCGGCTTATTACTTACCACAACTTCCTTTTTCTGATGGTCTTCTTTGCGTCCAGACGGATGTTCTGTCATCTTTACTCACTTATCAATACCCCACCCGCCTTCATTTTAGATAGTGGCATTGATCCATTAATTAATTCCAAATAATCTTAAAACTTAAGTACAAAAAAATTAACCGGCACAAGGCCGGTTAATTTTTTATTTGGCAGGCCAAGAGGGTCTCGAACCCCCAACCCTCGGTTTTGGAGACCGATACTCTACCAATTGAGCTATTGGCCTCTAAACTTAAGCGATTACAGAAGAAACCACACCCGCACCTACGGTACGACCACCTTCGCGAATCGCAAAGCGCAGACCTTCTTCCATAGCGATAGGCGCAATCAGTTCTACAGTAATGGTTACGTTCTCACCTGGCATTACCATTTCTACGCCTTCTTCCAAAGTAACTGCACCAGTTACGTCAGTAGTACGGAAGTAGAATTGTGGACGGTAGTTAGCGAAGAATGGAGTGTGACGACCACCCTCTTCTTTGCTCAGTACGTATACTTCTGCTTTGAATTTGGTGTGAGGAGTGATAGTACCTGGTTTAGCCAATACTTGACCACGCTCTACGTCTTCACGTTTAGTACCACGCAGCAATACGCCTACGTTGTCACCTGCTTGACCTTCGTCCAGCAGTTTGCGGAACATTTCAACACCGGTACAAGTGGTTTTTTGAGTTTCTTTCAGACCTACGATTTCGATCTCGTCACCAACGTGGATGATACCGCGCTCTACACGACCGGTTACTACTGTACCACGGCCAGAGATAGAGAATACGTCTTCGATAGGCAACAAGAAAGGTTTGTCCACAGCACGCTCAGGTGTTGGGATGTAGCTATCCAAAGCAGCAGCCAATTCGAAGATTTTTTCTTCGTAACCAGCGTCACCTTCCAAAGCTTTCAGTGCAGAACCTTGTACAATTGGGCAGTCGTCGCCTGGGAAGTCGTAGCTTGACAACAAGTCACGAATTTCCATTTCAACCAGTTCCAACAGCTCGGCATCGTCAACCATGTCGCATTTGTTCATGAATACGATGATGTAAGGCACACCTACTTGACGAGCCAACAGGATGTGTTCGCGAGTTTGTGGCATAGGACCGTCAGCTGCGGAACATAC
>NZ_JAPWBC010000020.1:0-15918 GCF_041433255.1 Neisseria sp. 20925_1_37
GTATGTTCCGCAGCTGACGGTCCTATGCCTCAAACTCGCGAACACATCCTGTTGGCTCGCCAAGTAGGTGTACCTTACATCATCGTATTCATGAACAAATGCGACATGGTTGACGATGCCGAGCTGTTGGAACTGGTTGAAATGGAAATCCGTGACTTGTTGTCAAGCTACGACTTCCCAGGCGACGACTGCCCAATCGTACAAGGTTCTGCACTGAAAGCTTTGGAAGGTGATGCTGGTTACGAAGAAAAAATCTTCGAATTGGCTGCTGCTCTGGACAGCTACATCCCAACACCTGAGCGTGCTGTGGACAAACCTTTCTTGTTGCCTATCGAAGACGTATTCTCTATCTCTGGCCGTGGTACAGTAGTAACCGGTCGTGTAGAGCGCGGTATCATCCACGTTGGTGACGAGATCGAAATCGTAGGTCTGAAAGAAACTCAAAAAACCACTTGTACCGGTGTTGAAATGTTCCGCAAACTGCTGGACGAAGGTCAAGCAGGTGACAACGTAGGTGTATTGCTGCGTGGTACTAAACGTGAAGACGTAGAGCGTGGTCAAGTATTGGCTAAACCAGGTACTATCACTCCTCACACCAAGTTCAAAGCAGAAGTATACGTACTGAGCAAAGAAGAGGGTGGTCGTCATACTCCATTCTTCGCTAACTACCGTCCACAATTCTACTTCCGTACTACTGACGTAACTGGTGCAGTTACTTTGGAAGAAGGCGTAGAAATGGTAATGCCAGGTGAGAACGTAACCATTACTGTAGAACTGATTGCGCCTATCGCTATGGAAGAAGGTCTACGCTTTGCGATTCGCGAAGGTGGTCGTACCGTAGGTGCGGGTGTGGTTTCTTCTGTAATCGCTTAATTGAGGGATATTGATAAATGGCAAACCAAAAAATCCGTATCCGCCTGAAAGCTTATGATTACAGTCTGATTGACCGTTCTGCGCAAGAAATCGTTGAAACTGCCAAACGTACTGGCGCTGTTGTTAAAGGTCCGATTCCTTTGCCAACTAAAATCGAACGTTTCAACATCTTGCGTTCTCCTCACGTGAACAAAACTTCTCGTGAACAATTGGAAATCCGTACCCACTTGCGTCTGATGGACATCGTGGATTGGACTGACAAAACTACTGATGCACTGATGAAACTGGATCTTCCAGCGGGTGTAGATGTAGAAATTAAAGTTCAATAAGAACTGAAAAACCGAACAGCTTAGCTGTTCGGTTTTTTATAGAATTCTTAGGCCGTCTGAAAATTTTCAGATATTTGGCAACACTTCATCCGAAAAAAATGATGGTTTTAAGAAGTTAAATTGAAATTTTTGTTGATATTTCTTTGATTTGTCAATTATAATGGCGGACTTGGTACATCCGTATCAAGTTTAACTTTGTCTGAAAGGCAGGCCAATCGTAGCCCGCCCCTTTACTTAAAAGGAAAATAATCATGACTTTAGGTCTGGTTGGACGCAAAGTTGGTATGACTCGCGTGTTCGACGAACAGGGTGTTTCTGTTCCGGTAACTGTTTTGGATATGTCTGCCAACCGCGTTACACAAGTGAAATCCAAAGATACTGACGGCTACACTGCTGTGCAAGTTACCTTTGGTCAGAAAAAAGCTAATCGTGTCAACAAAACTGAAGCCGGTCACTTTGCTAAAGCAGGTGTTGAAGCTGGTCGCGGTTTGGTTGAGTTTGCTTTGACTGAAGAAAAACTGGCTGAATTGAAAGCCGGTGATGAAATTACCGTTTCTATGTTTGAAGTTGGTCAATTGGTAGATGTAACCGGTACCTCTAAAGGTAAAGGTTTCTCTGGTACGATCAAACGTCATAACTTCGGTGCTCAACGTACTTCCCACGGTAACTCCCGTTCTCACCGTGTTCCTGGTTCTATCGGTATGGCACAAGACCCTGGTCGCGTGTTCCCTGGTAAACGTATGGCAGGTCAATACGGTAACACTAAAGCAACTGTTCAAAAATTGGAAGTTGTACGTGTTGATGCTGAACGCCAACTCTTGTTGGTTAAAGGTGCTGTTCCGGGTTCGGTTAACAGCGACGTCGTGGTTCGTCCTAGCGTGAAAGTAGGTGCGTAATGGAATTGAAAGTAATTGACGCTAAAGGACAAGTATCTGGCAGCTTGGCTGTTTCTGATGCTTTGTTTGCTCGCGAATACAATGGAGCTCTGGTTCACCAACTGGTTACTGCTTACTTGGCAAATGCCCGTTCTGGTAACCGTGCTCAAAAAACTCGTGCCGAAGTAAACCACTCTACTAAAAAACCATGGCGCCAAAAAGGTACCGGTCGTGCTCGTTCCGGTATGACTTCTTCTCCGCTGTGGCGTAAAGGTGGTCGTGCATTCCCAAACAAACCTGACGAAAACTTTACTCAAAAAGTGAACCGTAAAATGTACCGTGCCGGTATGGCGACTATTTTGTCCCAATTGGCTCGTGACGAACGTTTGTTTGCAATTGAAGCATTGACTGCTGAAACTCCTAAAACCAAAGTTTTTGCCGAACAAGTGAAAAACTTGGGTTTGGAGCAAGTTCTGTTTGTAACTAAACAGCTCGACGAGAATGTTTACTTGGCTTCACGCAACTTGCCTAACGTATTGGTTTTGGAAGCCCAACAAGTTGATCCTTACAGCTTGCTGCGTTACAAAAAAGTCGTTATCACTAAAGATGCAGTTGCACAATTAGAGGAGCAATGGGTATGAATCAACAACGTTTGACTCAAGTAATCTTGGCACCTATCGTTTCTGAAAAAAGCAACGTATTGGCTGAAAAACGTAACCAAATGACGTTTAAAGTTTTGGCAAATGCAACTAAACCTGAAATTAAAGCAGCAGTTGAGTTACTGTTCGGTGTTCAAGTTGCAGACGTTACTACTGTTACCATTAAAGGTAAAATTAAACGTTTTGGTCGCACTTTAGGTCGTCGCAGCGATGTTAAAAAGGCTTACGTAAGCCTGGCTGCCGGTCAAGAGTTAGATTTGGAAGCCGCTGCTGCAGCTGCAGATAAGGAATAAACAAAATGGCAATCGTTAAAATGAAGCCGACCTCTGCAGGCCGTCGCGGCATGGTTCGCGTGGTAACAGAAGGTTTGCACAAAGGTGCACCTTATGCACCTCTGTTGGAAAAGAAAAATTCTACTGCCGGTCGTAACAACAATGGTCATATCACTACCCGCCATAAAGGTGGCGGTCATAAACACCATTACCGTGTTGTAGATTTTAAACGTAACAAAGACGGTATCCCTGCAAAAGTAGAGCGTATCGAATATGACCCTAACCGTACTGCATTTATCGCACTGTTGTGCTATGCAGATGGTGAACGTCGCTACATTATTGCTCCTCGTGGTATTCAGGCCGGTGCAGTATTGGTTTCCGGTGCTGAAGCTGCTATCAAAGTAGGTAACACTCTGCCGATTCGCAATATTCCAGTTGGTACAACTATTCACTGTATCGAAATGAAACCAGGTAAAGGTGCACAAATTGCACGTTCAGCTGGTGCTTCTGCGGTATTGCTTGCAAAAGAAGGTGCTTACGCTCAAGTTCGTTTGCGTTCTGGTGAAGTGCGCAAAATTAGCGTAAATTGCCGTGCAACTATCGGTGAGGTTGGTAACGAAGAACAAAGCCTGAAAAAAATCGGCAAAGCTGGTGCTAACCGCTGGCGTGGTATTCGTCCGACCGTTCGTGGTGTTGTCATGAACCCTGTCGATCACCCACATGGTGGTGGTGAAGGCCGTACTGGTGAAGCTCGCGAACCGGTTAGTCCATGGGGTACTCCTGCTAAGGGCTACCGCACTCGTAATAACAAACGCACGGATAACATGATTGTTCGTCGTCGTTACTCAAATAAAGGTTAATTAGTATGGCTCGTTCATTAAAAAAAGGCCCATATGTAGACCTGCATTTGCTGAAAAAAGTAGATGCTGCTCGTGCAAGCAACGACAAACGCCCAATTAAAACTTGGTCACGTCGTTCTACCATTTTGCCTGATTTCATTGGTCTGACTATCGCTGTCCACAACGGTCGCACTCACGTGCCTGTGTTTATCAGTGACAACATGGTTGGTCATAAATTAGGTGAGTTCTCATTGACCCGTACCTTTAAAGGCCACTTGGCCGATAAAAAGGCTAAAAAGAAATAAGGTGAATCATGAGAGTAAGTGCACAACATAAAAATGCCCGTATTTCAGCTCAAAAGGCTCGCTTGGTAGCTGATTTGATTCGTGGTAAAGACGTTGCCCAAGCTTTGAATATCTTGGCATTCAGCCCTAAAAAAGGTGCTGAGCTGATTAAAAAAGTATTGGAATCAGCAATCGCTAATGCCGAGCACAACAATGGTGCTGACATTGACGAACTGAAAGTGGTAACTATCTTTGTTGACAAAGGCCCAAGCTTGAAACGTTTCCAAGCTCGTGCCAAAGGTCGCGGTAACCGCATCGAGAAACAAACTTGTCATATTAATGTGACAGTGGGCAACTAAGGAAAAGCTATGGGACAAAAGATTAACCCTACAGGCTTTCGCCTGGCGGTAACTAAAGACTGGGCTTCAAAATGGTTTGCTAAAAGCACCGACTTTTCAACTGTTTTGAAACAAGATATTGATGTTCGTAATTACTTGCGCAAAAAATTGGCAAATGCTTCAGTTGGTCGCGTAGTAATCGAACGTCCTGCTAAATCTGCACGTATCACTATCCACTCTGCTCGTCCAGGTGTGGTTATTGGTAAAAAAGGTGAGGATATCGAAATCTTGAAACGTGACTTGCAAGCTCTGATGGGTGTGCCAGTTCATGTAAATATTGAAGAGATTCGCCGTCCTGAGTTGGATGCGCAAATTATTGCTGATGGTATTGCCCAGCAACTTGAAAAACGCGTCCAATTCCGTCGTGCAATGAAACGTGCAATGCAAAATGCAATGCGTTCTGGTGCCAAAGGCATCAAGATCATGACTTCAGGCCGTCTGAATGGTGCTGATATCGCTCGTAGCGAATGGTACCGTGAAGGTCGCGTACCTTTGCATACTTTGCGTGCAAATGTAGATTATGCAACTAGCGAAGCGCACACTACTTATGGTGTACTGGGTCTGAAAGTTTGGGTTTATACAGAAGGTAATATTAAATCTTCTAAACCTGAGCATGAGAAGAAACAAAGAAAGGCAGGTGGACGTAATGCTGCAGCCAACTAGACTGAAATATCGCAAGCAACAAAAAGGCCGTAACACCGGTATTGCTACTCGCGGTAACAAAGTAAGTTTCGGTGAGTTCGGTTTGAAAGCCGTAGGCCGTGGTCGTTTGACTGCCCGCCAAATCGAAGCTGCTCGTCGTACTATGACTCGTCATATTAAACGTGGCGGTCGCATTTGGATTCGTGTATTCCCTGATAAACCAATTACTGAGAAACCTATCCAAGTTCGTATGGGTGGCGGTAAAGGTAATGTGGAATATTACATTGCTGAAATTAAACCAGGCAAAGTATTGTACGAAATGGACGGTGTTCCTGAGTCTTTGGCTCGTGAAGCATTTGAATTGGCCGCTGCCAAATTGCCTATTCCTACAACCTTTGTAGTAAGACAGGTGGGTCAATAATGAAAGCAAATGAATTGAAAGACAAATCTATTGAGCAATTAAACTCTGATTTGTTGGACTTGTTGAAAGCTCAGTTTGGCTTACGCATGCAAAATGCAACCGGTCAGTTGGGTAAATCTAGCGAGTTGAAACGTGTACGTCGCGATATTGCTCGTATTAAAACCATTTTAACTGAAAAAGGTGCTAAGTAATGAGCGAAGCTAAAAATGTTCGTACTTTGCAAGGCAAAGTGGTAAGCGACAAAATGGACAAAACTGTTACAGTATTGGTTGAACGTAAGGTTAAACACCCTCTGTACGGTAAAATTATTCGTTTATCAACTAAAATCCATGCTCATGATGAAAACAATCAATATGGCACTGGTGATGTAGTGGTAATCGAGGAATCTCGTCCTTTGTCAAAAACCAAGTCTTGGGTTGTAAAAGAATTGGTTGAGAAAGCCCGTACTGTTTGATTTAAAACACAGTAATGTAGCTTAATAAGAAACGAAGTCTTGCAGCAAAGTTAATTTGCGTGTAAACTTCGTTTCTTATCTTCCAGCTTCTTATGGAAGTTTCTCTCCCTTCGGGATCCAAGACTGGTTTACTAGAACCGTGATGGTTTCATTTAATAAGCAGCTTAAAGTAAGGTGCGAGTTATATGAAAGTGGTAAATTAAGTTGGTTAATTTAAAGGTACTAATATGATTCAAATGCAGACCATCTTAGATGTGGCTGATAACTCTGGTGCGCGTCGCGTGATGTGCATCAAGGTATTGGGCGGATCTAAGCGTCGCTACGCTTCTGTTGGCGATATTATTAAAGTTGCAGTTAAAGATGCAGCCCCACGTGGTCGTGTCAAAAAAGGTGATGTATACAATGCGGTAGTTGTTCGTACTGCAAAGGGTGTGCGTCGTCCTGATGGTGCGCTAATTAAATTTGATAACAACGCCGCTGTGTTATTAAATAATAAACTTGAGCCTCTGGGTACTCGTATTTTTGGCCCGGTAACCCGTGAATTGCGTACTGAGCGATTTATGAAAATCGTTTCATTGGCGCCTGAAGTATTATAAGGAATAGCGCGATGAATAAAATCATTAAAGGCGATCAGGTTGTAGTGATTACCGGTAAAGATAAAGGTAAGCAAGGTCAAGTAGTTCGAGTGTTGGGTGATAAAGTTGTTGTTGAAGGTGTGAATGTTGTCAAACGCCATCAAAAACCTAATCCAATGCGTGGTATTGAGGGTGGTATTATTACTAAAGAAATGCCTTTGGATATTTCTAATGTTGCAATCCTGAATCCGGAAACTAATAAAGCAGACCGTGTTGGTATTAAGCTGATTGAAAATGAAGGCAAAGTTAAACGCGTTCGTTTCTTCAAATCAAATGGCTCTATCATTGGAGCATAAGGAGATAACATGGCTCGTTTGAGAGAGTTTTATAAAGATACAGTTGTTCCTGAATTGGTTAAACAATTTGGTTACAAATCAGTAATGGAAGTTCCACGTATTGAAAAAATCACCTTAAATATGGGTGTAGGTGAGGCTGTTGCTGATAAAAAAGTTATGGAACACGCTGTTTCTGATTTAGAGAAAATTGCTGGTCAAAAACCAGTTGTTACTGTTGCTCGTAAATCTATCGCAGGTTTTAAAATCCGTGATAACTATCCAGTTGGTTGCAAAGTAACATTGCGTCGTGATCAAATGTTTGAATTTTTGGATCGTTTGATTACTATTGCGTTGCCTCGCGTACGTGACTTCCGTGGTGTAAGCGGTAAATCATTTGATGGTCGTGGCAATTACAATATGGGCGTTCGTGAGCAAATTATTTTCCCGGAAATTGAATACGATAAAATCGATGCTTTGCGTGGTTTGAATATTACTATTACAACTACTGCAAAAACTGATGAAGAAGCGAAAGCTTTGTTGTCACTGTTCAAGTTTCCGTTTAAAGGATAATCATGGCTAAGAAAGCACTTATTAATCGTGAGCTGAAACGTCAAGCATTGGCGAAAAAGTTTGCAGCTAAACGTGAGGCAATTTTCGCTGTTATTAATGATGCTAATGCGACTGAAGAAGAACGTTTTGAAGCGCGTTTGAAATTTCAATCCATTCCTCGTAATGCAGCACCTGTACGTCAACGTCGTCGTTGTGCTTTAACAGGTCGTCCTCGTGGCACTTTCCGTAAATTTGGTTTGGGCCGTATTAAAATCCGTGAAATCGCTATGCGTGGCGAGATCCCTGGTGTTGTTAAAGCTAGCTGGTAATAGGAGTATAAATAATGAGTATGCATGATCCTATTTCCGATATGTTGACTCGTATTCGCAATGCGCAACGTGCTAATAAAGCAGCAGTTGCCATGCCTTCTTCTAAACTGAAATGTGCAATTGCAAAAGTTCTGAAAGAAGAAGGTTATATCGAGGATTTTGCGGTTTCTGCTGATGCAAAACCGGTATTGGAAATTCAATTGAAATACTATGCAGGTCGTCCTGTGATTGAGCAAATTAAACGTGTTTCACGTCCAGGTTTGCGTATTTACAAAGCATCAAGTGAGATCCCTAGCGTAATGAATGGTTTGGGTGTCGCTATTGTTAGTACTTCTAAAGGTGTAATGACTGATCGCAAAGCCCGTTCTGAGGGTATTGGTGGTGAGTTGTTGTGCATCGTAGCCTAGTGGAGAAAAGTAAATGTCACGCGTCGCAAAAAACCCAGTGACTGTTCCTGCTGGTGTAGAAGTAAAATTCGGAACAGATGCATTGGTTATCAAAGGTAAAAACGGTGAGTTGTCTTTTCCTTTGCATTCCGATGTTGCTATTGAACTGAACGATGGTAAATTGACTTTTGCTGCAAAAAATGACAGTAAACAGGCTAATGCTATGTCTGGTACTGCTCGTGCATTGGTTAATAACATGGTTAAGGGTGTTTCTGAAGGTTTTGAGAAAAAACTTCAATTGATTGGTGTGGGTTATCGTGCCCAAGCTCAAGGCAAAGTTTTGAACTTGTCTTTGGGTTTCTCTCATCCAATCGTGTACGAAATGCCTGAAGGTGTTTCTGTTCAAACCCCTAGCCAAACAGAAATCGTTTTGACTGGTGCAGATAAACAAGTGGTTGGCCAAGTCGCTGCTGAAATTCGTGCATTCCGTTCTCCTGAGCCTTATAAAGGTAAAGGTGTTCGTTATGTAGGTGAAGTAGTAGTGATGAAAGAAGCCAAGAAAAAATAATTGAGGTTCACTAATGGATAAACATACAACCCGACTCCGTCGTGCACGCAAAACCCGTGCGCGTATTGCGGACTTGAAAATGGTAAGATTATGTGTGTTCCGCAGCAATAATCATATTTATGCTCAAGTAATTAGTGCTGAAGGTGATAAAGTATTGGCCCAAGCCTCTACATTGGAAGCTGAAGTACGTAGTAGCCTGAAATCAGGTAGCAACGTTGAAGCAGCAGCTGTAGTTGGTAAGCGTATTGCTGAAAAAGCTAAAGCAGTGGGTGTTGAAAAAGTTGCTTTTGACCGTTCAGGTTTCCAATATCACGGTCGTGTGAAAGCTTTGGCTGAAGCTGCACGTGAAAATGGTTTAAGCTTCTAATATTTGGAGACTTTCAGATGGCAAAACATGAAATTGAAGAACGCGGTGACGGCCTGATTGAAAAGATGGTCGCAGTTAATCGCGTGACTAAAGTAGTTAAAGGTGGCCGTATCATGGCTTTCTCTGCACTGACTGTTGTTGGTGATGGTGATGGTCGCATCGGTATGGGCAAAGGTAAATCAAAAGAAGTACCAGTTGCTGTTCAAAAAGCAATGGATCAAGCTCGACGCTCTATGATTAAAGTACCTTTGAAAAACGGTACTATTCATCATGAAGTTATTGGTCGTCATGGTGCTACTAAGGTATTTATGCAACCTGCTAAAGAAGGTAGCGGTGTGAAAGCTGGTGGTCCAATGCGTTTAGTATTTGATGCTATGGGTATTCATAACATTTCAGCTAAAGTACATGGTTCTACTAATCCTTACAATATTGTACGCGCTACATTAGACGGTTTGTCTAAACTGTATACCCCTGCTGATATTGCTGCTAAACGTGGCTTGACAGTAGAAGATATTTTTGGAGCTAACCATGACTGAGCAAAAAAAGATTAAAGTTACATTGGTTAAGAGCCTGATCGGTACAATTGAATCTCATCGTGCATGTGCTCGCGGTTTAGGTTTGCGCCGTCGTGAACATACTGTAGAGGTTTTGGATACCCCTGAAAACCGTGGCATGATCAATAAAATCAGCTACTTGTTGAAAGTGGAGTCTTAATATGTTTTTGAATACTATTCAACCTGCTGAGGGTGCTACTCACGCTAGTCGTCGTGTAGGCCGTGGTATTGGTAGCGGCTTAGGTAAGACAGGTGGTCGTGGTCATAAAGGTCAAAAAAGCCGTTCTGGTGGCTTCCACAAGGTAGGTTTTGAAGGCGGTCAAATGCCTTTGCAACGTCGTCTGCCGAAACGTGGTTTCAAATCTTTGACTGCAGCCGCTAATGCTGAAGTTCGTTTGAGTGAATTGAATCTGATTGCTGTGAACGAGATTGATGTCTTGGTTCTTAAACAAGCTGGTCTGATTCCTGCAACTACTTCTAATGTAAAAGTTATTGCTTCTGGTGAAATCTCAAAAGCAGTTACCTTGAAAGGTGTAAAAGCTACTAAAGGTGCTAAAGCTGCTATTGAAGCTGCCGGTGGTAAAGTAGAAGAATAAGGCTTGCACTACAGTGGCTAATCAACAATCTTTATCAGGATTATCCAAATTTGGTGATCTGAAAAAACGTCTGGTGTTCCTTTTAGGTGCTTTAGTCGTTTTCCGTATTGGTGCTCATATACCGGTACCGGGCGTAGATGCTGTTGCATTAGCTAAGTTATACGAAGGCGCTGCAAACGGCATATTCGGAATGTTAAATATGTTCTCGGGTGGTTCGTTGGAGCGCTTTAGTATATTTGCAATTGGTATCATGCCTTATATTTCATCGTCGATTATTGTTCAGCTTGCTTCTGAAATTGTTCCTTCTTTAAAAGCTTTAAAGAAGGAAGGTGAGGCTGGTAGGAAAATAATTACAAAATATACTAGGTATGGGACGGTATTATTGGCTGTATTGCAAAGCTTTGGTGTTGCAACATTTGTTTATCAACAAGGTGTTGTTGTAACGAGTTCGCTTGAGTTTCATATTTCTACAGTGGTCTGTTTGGTTACAGGTACTATGTTTCTGATGTGGTTAGGGGAGCAAATTACCGAGCGTGGTATTGGTAATGGTATTTCTTTAATTATTACAGCAGGCATTGTATCGGGTATCCCATCCGGTATTGTTCGGTTATTAACTTTGACTGAACAAGGCTCTATGAGTATGTTGATGGCGGTATCAATTGTGATTGGTATTTTGCTGTTGATCTATGCTGTAGTTTATTTTGAGAGTGCTCAGCGTAAAGTTCCTGTGCATTATGCTAAAAGACAGTTTGGCTCTGGAATGATGCCGGGACAAAGCATTCATATGCCGTTCAAGCTAAATATGGCAGGTGTTATTCCTCCTATTTTTGCTTCCAGTATCATTTTATTTCCATCTACACTTTTAGGTTGGTTTGGTTCGAATAGTACGAATTCTGTTCTTCATAAGGTTGCTGCAATGCTGCAACACGGACAGCCTTTGTATATTGTATTATTTGCCACAACTATCATCTTTTTCTGCTATTTCTATACTGCTTTAGTATTTAGCCCTAAAGAGATGGCTGAAAATTTGAAGAAGAGTGGTGCATTTGTGCCAGGTATTCGCCCAGGTGAGCAAACCTCTAGATATTTGGAAAAAGTGGTACTAAGGCTGACATTGTTTGGTGCTTTGTACATTACTACAATCTGTCTGATACCTGAATTTTTAACGACAGCATTGAATGTGCCTTTCTATTTAGGAGGGACGTCTTTGCTTATCTTGGTTGTCGTTACAATGGATTTTAGGACACAAATCAATTCCTACGTAATGAGTAGTCAGTATGAGGATTTGATGAGTCGTCCAGATATGAAATCTTTATCACGTAAGTAGGCTTATGGCTAAAGAAGATACCATACAGATGCAGGGCGAAATCCTTGAGACTTTGCCCAATGCAACATTTAAAGTAAAACTGGAAAATGATCATGTAGTACTTGGTCATATATCTGGCAAAATGCGGATGCATTATATCCGTATTTCTCCAGGTGATAAGGTAACAGTTGAATTAACTCCTTATGATTTAACCCGTGCTCGGATTGTTTTCCGAGCAAGATAAACGATAAAAGGAAATAAAATGCGTGTACAACCTTCTGTAAAGAAAATTTGTCGCAATTGCAAGATTATTCGTCGTAATCGTGTAGTTCGCGTAATTTGTACTGACCCACGTCACAAACAACGTCAAGGTTAAGAAGCTAGTTTTCTTAACTATTGATTTTGTGGTATAGTGACACACTTTGCCCTAAAAAGGAAAAAATATGGCTCGTATTGCAGGGGTAAATATCCCTAATAATGCCCATATCGTAATTGGCCTTCAGGCTATTTATGGTATTGGTGCGACTCGTGCTAAATTGATTTGTGAGGCAGCAAATATTGCTCCTACTACTAAAGCAAAAGATTTGGACGAGGCTCAATTAGACGCTTTGCGTGAGCAAGTTGCTAAATATGAAGTTGAAGGCGATTTGCGTCGTGAAGTAACGATGAGCATTAAACGATTGATGGATATGGGTTGCTATCGCGGCTTCCGTCATCGTCGTGGCTTGCCTTGTCGTGGTCAACGCACTCGCACAAATGCCCGTACCCGTAAAGGTCCGCGCAAAGCGATTGCCGGTAAGAAATAAATTTTAAGGAATTTGATTAATGGCTAAAGCAAACACAGCTTCGCGTGTACGTAAAAAAGTACGTAAAACCGTAAGCGAAGGTATTGTGCACGTTCATGCATCTTTCAACAATACCATCATTACAATCACTGACCGTCAAGGCAATGCATTGTCTTGGGCTACCTCTGGCGGCGCTGGTTTTAAAGGTTCTCGTAAAAGTACACCATTTGCAGCACAAGTTGCAGCAGAAGCAGCTGGTAAAGTTGCCCAAGAGTATGGCGTTAAAAATTTAGAAGTCCGCATTAAAGGCCCTGGCCCTGGTCGCGAATCTTCTGTACGTGCTTTAAACGCTCTTGGTTTCAAGATTACCAGCATTACTGACGTTACCCCGTTGCCTCATAACGGTTGCCGTCCGCCTAAAAAACGTCGTATTTAATATTGGAGTGATTTAAAACATGGCACGTTATATTGGCCCTAAATGTAAATTAGCACGTCGCGAAGGTACGGATCTGTTTTTGAAGAGTGCACGTCGCTCTTTGGATTCAAAATGTAAAATGGATTCTGCACCTGGTCAGCACGGTGCGAAAAAACCACGTTTGTCAGACTACGGTTTGCAATTGCGTGAAAAACAAAAAATCCGTCGTATTTATGGTGTGTTAGAACGCCAATTCCGTCGTTACTTTGCGGAAGCTGATCGTCGTAAAGGTTCTACCGGTGAATTGCTGTTGCAATTGCTGGAGTCCCGTTTGGACAATGTCGTTTATCGTATGGGTTTTGGCTCTACCCGCGCTGAAGCACGTCAATTGGTTTCTCATAAAGCTATCGTTGTAAACGGTCAGGTTGTTAATATCCCTTCTTTCCAAGTTAAAGCAGGCGATGTTGTAGCTGTTCGTGAAAAAGCTAAGAAACAAGTACGTATCCAAGAGGCATTGAGCTTGGCTACTCAAATTGGCTTGCCAAGCTGGGTATCTGTTGATGCCGACAAATTGGAAGGTGTATTCAAAAATATGCCGGATCGCTCAGAATTGTCTGGCGATATTAATGAACAGCTGGTGGTAGAGTTCTACTCTAAATAATGCTAGCTCAATGAGGGACAGTTAAATGCAAAATAGCACAACCGAATTTTTGAAACCTCGTCAAATCGATGTAGATACCTTGTCTTCTACTCGAGCTAAGGTGTCTATGCAGCCATTTGAGCGTGGTTTTGGTCATACTTTAGGTAATGCTTTGCGTCGTATCTTACTGTCATCCATGAATGGCTTTGCCCCAACTGAAGTAGTTATTTCCGGTGTATTGCATGAATACTCTACTATTGATGGTGTTCAGGAGGATGTTGTTGACGTTCTCTTGAACATTAAAGGTATCGTATTCAAGCTTCACGGTCGTAACCAAGTTCAGTTGACTTTGAAGAAAACAGGTGCTGGTGCTGTTGTAGCCGGTGATATTGATTTGCCACACGATGTGGAAATCATTAATCCTGAACATGTTATTTGCCACTTGTCCGACAATGGTCAAATCGACATGGAAATTAAAGTAGAGCAAGGTCGTGGTTATCAATCTGTTTCAGGCCGTCGCGTATTGCGTGATGAGAACAAACAGATTGGTGCGATTCAGTTGGATGCGAGCTTTTCGCCCATCAGTCGTGTTAGCTTTGAAGTTGAACCTGCACGCGTAGAGCAACGCACGGATTTAGATAAATTGGTTTTGGATATTGAAACCAATGGTTCTATTGATCCAGAAGAAGCTGTACGTAGTGCCGCACGTATCTTAATTGACCAAATGTCTATTTTTGCAGATCTGCAAGGTACTCCGGTTGAAGAGGTTGAAGAGAAAGTGCCTCCTATCGATCCTATCTTGCTGCGTCCTGTAGATGATTTGGAATTAACCGTACGTTCAGCTAATTGTCTGAAAGCTGAAGATATTTACTATATTGGCGATTTGATTCAACGTACTGAAACCGAGCTTCTCAAGACCCCTAATTTGGGTCGTAAATCTTTGAATGAGATCAAAGAAGTGTTGGCCTCTAAAGGTCTGACATTAGGTTCCAAATTAGAAGCTTGGCCGCCTGTAGGCTTAGAAAAGCCGTAAGTTTGAAGATTAAAGGATAATGACATGCGTCATCGTAATGGCAACCGCAAATTAAACCGTACTAGCAGCCACCGTGCTGCGATGCTGCGCAATATGGCGAATTCCTTGTTGACTCACGAAACTATCGTGACAACTTTGCCTAAAGCAAAAGAATTGCGCCGCGTAGTTGAGCCCTTGATTACCTTGGGTAAAAAACCTTCTTTGGCAAACCGTCGTTTGGCTTTTGACCGCACTCGCGATCGTGATGTTGTAGTTAAATTGTTTGACGAATTGGGTCCACGCTTTGCTGCTCGTAACGGCGGCTATGTTCGTGTACTGAAATACGGTTTCCGTAAAGGCGACAATGCTCCTTTGGCATTGGTTGAATTGGTTGATAAAGCAGCTGATTCTGCTGAATAAGCAAATTAATATGAAAGCACTACCTGTTTAGGTGGTGCTTTTTTATTTGGATAACCCCTTTCTCATTTCGCAGTGCTACAATGGCCTTGACGGGATTTAATGCACACATGCTGTTGTAGCTCCCTTTCTCATTTCGCAGTGCTACAATTAATATTGTTGGCTCATGGGTTGGCTTTCGGTTGTAGCTCCCTTTCTCATTTCGCAGTGCTACAATTTTAAAACTACCTTCCTGCCTTTTAGGCTTGTTGTAGCTCCCTTTCTCATTTCGCAGTGCTACAATTGACAACGCAGAGCCAGCCGCCTGAATACCGTTGTGGCTCCCTTTCTCATTTCGCAGTGCTACAATTTTATTAATGAGAGGGTTTTATTATGAATAGTTGTAGCTCCCTTTCTCATTTCGCAGTGCTACAATTGCCGGTATGGGATGGCAACCGCTTCTCGTGTTGTAGCTCCCTTTCTCATTTCGCAGTGCTACAATAAAAACTTTGCAAGTTTCGCAACATCTGCAGTTGTAGCTCCCTTTCTCATTTCGCAGTGCTACAATGAAATACATCACGCAACGCAGGCAGATGTTGTTGTAGCTCCCTTTCTCATTTCGCAGTGCTACAATACAACAGAAAAACTTCCTTTTGTCCCTTTTGTTGTAGCTCCCTTTCTCATTTCGCAGTGCTACAATAGTCCGGGGTCGGATAGACGATGATTTGCGGTTGTAGCTCCCTTTCTCATTTCGCAGTGCTACAATCCCTGTCTTATCCTACATCATGCCCCTTATGTTGTAGCTCCCTTTCTCATTTCGCAGTGCTACAATAGCTGAGTATGAGTACAACCTCAGAACATGGTTGTAGCTCCCTTTCTCATTTCGCAGTGCTACAATGTCTGTACCGTATGTATCCGCTTCCTAAGCGTTGTAGCTCCCTTTCTCATTTCGCAGTGCTACAATAATACCCTGACGAAGAAGCGAGCCTTGACGGTTGTAGCTCCCTTTCTCATTTCGCAGTGCTACAATGGAACAATACGCGCGAGCCAGAACTAGGC
>NZ_JAPWBC010000021.1:0-9542 GCF_041433255.1 Neisseria sp. 20925_1_37
GGAGTGACAGGTCCAATGGTTACAACAGTACCGGCAGGAACTGAAACTTTTTCGTTATATTCTGGTTTGCCTGTTCCTTCGACAAAGGGCGTTGGGTTGCTATCTATTGAATTGGTTGAAATTTTTAAAAATGTTTCTTGATCAAGGACTTG
Organism: Neisseria sp. 20925_1_37; assembly: GCF_041433255.1. NCBI lineage: Bacteria > Pseudomonadati > Pseudomonadota > Betaproteobacteria > Neisseriales > Neisseriaceae > Neisseria > Neisseria sp. 20925_1_37. The sequence goes on from NZ_JAPWBC010000021.1 coordinate 153, forward strand.
TGTATCTCGCATTTTTAAACGAAAAAAAACTGAACTTCTGCCGTCACTACCTCTTTTAACTGAACAACCACCTCCATTTAAATCGAATCGACATTCATCTAAATGGTAATATTCCCAAAATTTTGAACTTAAATCTTTATCAAGTTCCTTTTTACGTTTTTCCCAAAAAGGGCCAGCCAGTTTTTCCATTTGGCCTTTCATAAGTTCTTCTGCTTCGCGTTGACTTTTACCGCCTTTTCTGTAAGCACTTAAAACAGAACTATCTACGCCATAACATGCAACATCTTGCACTATGTCTCTTTCGTCTCTAACCCAAATACAATTTCTTGCCGGCCATTCTCTCAAAAATTCATTGGAACCTTCATCATACTTATAACCTTCAAATTCAAGATCAGATTTAACAGCTTGATAGGCTTCGTAGGCAAAATATGCAGCTGTACCCCAACCGCTTAAACGTGTACCTAATGCCGCGCCTCTTTTTACCAGGTTAAATGCGCCTGAAAGGACGGCTTTTCGGGATACTTGGGCTTCAAAAATTGTAGGTACGCCAGCGCGCGTTGCACCAGTCGGAACATGTTCTATAGTTTGGCTTATAGTTGTTTTAAACCCATAATGACCTGTATCTGTCTTATACATAGTTTTAGGATTTAAATTAACTTTAGACGAATCATATAATGGACGGACAGTTCCATTAGATCCGGGAAATGGAGGACCAGCTTTCCATTCTGCATAAGAGTTTTTAACTAAAAATAACATCAAAATCAGAATTATCAGTCGAATCAGTTGATTTTGATTGAAATATAATTTTCCCATTTTTAAAAACTTTTCTAATTAAAAGCGAGGAATTATCAGAAAAAGAAATTTCCCAAATATCTTTTTTTATTTCACGATTCCAAAAATGAGAAAAATAAAAAATTAAATCTTCAGTACGATTATTTCTTGAAAACTCTACAAATTCCTGCTGAGCTATATACGACATCGGACAATTAAAATATTTTCCGCCTGCTTGATATTTAAAAAGTGCCAATTGAGCTTCTGTAATAAACGGTTTCATAATCCTAACTTTCGTAACGGTTTCAGAAAGTCGGGATTATACCCTTTTTGAATATCAAAAAAATATCAGCGATGCCAAACAGACCGCTCCGAATCCGTATAAAAACCAAAAGTCAATCATCTCCACCCCCTTGATGCTCCGTAACTGATTCAATCAACCGTTTTATCATTCTGATACCGAATACAAGCACTAATAAGACTATGAACGGCGCGCCTACCAATACGCCGAATTGTATTTGTTCGGCTATGTCGCATTGCGGAAAACTCAAATTGATTTTCTGCTCGCTCAAATACCAGTCTTTACCATTTTTGTAAGGACGTACAAATCTGCCATCCGCCGTTATGGTGGGTAGGACTTGAGACAATACATAATCATGCGCTTCTTCCATCGTAGAAAAGCATTGCAATCCGACGCGATACCCCATGTCCTACCCTTTCAGTTATTTAGCCGTTTTAACCATGCTGAAGGCCATGCGGAAGCCTTGCATCAACACAATAACTGACAAAACAGCAGCACCAATTGCAGACACCATTACGGCAAATTTTGCAATTTCTGCGGCAGCAGTAGTACCAATACCGGACAAATCGACGCCATCGGCAGCGGCCAAAGCAGAAGCGGTTGTCAGGGCTGTTGCGGCAAAGATTTTATTGCCATATTTTTTTGCTACGTTAACGAGTTTCATAGCGTTTTCCTTTCAGGTTAATAAAAATAAATTGGGATTTTTTAAGACTATCCCACGTCTTTCATCCATACAGGTAATAAACCGATACGAATAAAATAAAAAGAAAAAAAATCAGACCGCCTAAACTTAATTTAAAAGAAAGAGGTATTTTTTGATTCATCTCCAAGTCCTTTAATGCGGGCTTTGTGAAAGGTTTTACAGACCGCCCGCCGAGCCTGTGAACTTATTCTTCTTTCAGATAAAACGCGAAAATTTGAAATCCACCACCTATTTCGTCCATTCCGGCATTAAATGCGTCTTCATAGCTTTCAAAATGCCCGGCAGATTTTAGATTTTGGGTAAAACCTGTATCGCCAAACGGATCGGGATAGATGAATTCATGTGATTCCAAATCCTGAACTATGAACCGTTCTTTATATTTCATGATTTAGCCTTTCGGCTTTGCCTCTGTTTGTACTTGGAACTCTTTCAGGGAGGGAACCATGCCTTTGCCTGTCGAAGTCATCTCTACGGTAATCATGACTTCGCAAGGGAAACTGAGGTTTTCCAACTTTGCAAAGTTATCGCTTGAACCGAACTTCATCTGCGCTGCGGTGAATCCTACGGCGTTACCCGATTGAGACGGGAGCGGTGTAGCCACCAAGACGGAACAACTGTCAATCTTCGAGCCGTCAATTTCGCCTTTGAATTTTTTTGCACCTAAAAAGGTTGCTGGATAAGTGATAATCTGGGTTTGGTTAAACATGGATATTTCCTTTCTTAAAAATCATACCAATCAAATTTGACGGGCTTTTTGGTATAAGCCCTATATTCACCGCGATACAGCCGATACTTGGAATTTTTAATACGGTTTCGCGCTGTTGTTTCATGCCATCGCGCCGTCCTTCGCTTCATCTGCTCGGCTAGCGGTAAACCTTCTTCATATTTGCGCTGCAAAAATTGTTCATACGATTCGTCTTCTTTGCGTTTTCTGTCTGCTTCATACTGAACGTCAAAAAGACGTTTATGTGGGTCGTAACCTTCAGACAGTTTGAAACAGACTGAATCTAAATCTAAAGCCATGACTTCAAAATCAAGTGCCGCTTCCGCCGATTCATGTATAAACCCGCTTCTTTCTGCCTGCCTCAATTCGTTCAAATCATATTTTTCAGGCTCCAGACCTTTGGGATAACCTTGTTCTGCTTTTAGATGCCTAACAATTTCTTCAGCCGTAAAACCTAAATCGGACATGAAATTGACGAGCTTGCCGACGGCGTTCTTTGCGTGTTTCAGTTTGTGACCGAACGTCAGATTCAGTGCTTTACTTCTCGGCTCAAACCGTTTTTCTTGCGGCATATTTTTGAAAGTGCTACATATTGGAAATGCGCCGCAAAAATAACCGCCTTCGTCTGTCAGAATCTCAAACGGTATTTCTATATCTCCGTGGTTAAACTGTATTTCAAACCTGACCCATGGACTGTCCTTATCACCCAACTGACGGCCTTTTTCGTATACACGGACAAAGCGGGAATTTTTCTTCCGACCAACATAGAACGTCTTACCTGTGCCGTCTTCCTTACGCCATGCCGACCCGACTGTTTCAGACTTCGGGCGCATATTGTGATTGTCGAAAAAGCCGTTATCGTGGTCTAACAGTGCCTGATCAGGTGTGTAGCTTCCATCAAAAAAATCCAATGCCAAATCTACACGGGTTATTCTAGGTCGGACTGCTTCGTCTAAAAACTGCTTCATTCGTGCTTCCCAACCCGCTTGCGCGAGATTGCACCCGACGCCTTTCAGCTCAATCAAAACGGTATCCCGCTGGCCGCCATAATGGACTTCTCCATAATCCACATCGTCCGATCCGAGCCGGTACATAGATTCGTAAAACTTGTTACCTTTGGACTTGCATTTTCGGGTAATGCCGAAACCTAAAATTTCTTCCAACTTCCTGCTCAAGACGTACATGTATTCGGTATCAGATACCAACGGACATCCGGCGATTTTTACCAATGTGTCTTCATGGAATGTTATAGAAAGCCAGTCTATGAAAACGCCGTCCTGTATGCCCCGCCTTTGCGGAACTTCAATCAGTTTCCCCCGCTCATCCGTGATGAAATGTGAGAAATATTCTATTTGGCTCATCTGCTCCCCTCTTTTGGAATTTCGGGGCTTTGATTTTTGCTCCCCCCCTGTTAGTCAAGGGGGGGGGCTTTCTGCCGCTTCCCGTCTGCCGCGCTGGCGCGCGCCCGACGGTCTGCGACCGAAAGCCCTTCATTCCGACAAACTATTAAAGAACAATAAACGGCGAACCGTCCGAAGTTAAAATGACAGGATAGTAAGAGCCTGCCGAATCTATTTGTTTCAGTGTTTCCAACAAATCTGGAAACGTTTCTTGCGTTTCCAGCTCATGAGCTTTTCCTACTTGGAATCGGTAAAAGCACAAAACACATGAATTTTTTGATTTGAATATTCGCCAGTAAGACGAACTGAAAATAATGTTTGCTGACATAAAAAAGCCCCTTTCACTTGGCTAATGAAAGGGGATTGTTAAGTTTGGTTAATTGCCCCTTTCACGGGGCGTAATATATAAGGCCGTCTGAAACCAATCAGTTTCAGACGACCTTTAGTCTATCTATCCTTATTGCCAAATTACAATAAGGTCAACAGACAAGATTTATTTCTCATTTAAAATCTTACCGACAATCTCGCCCACATCTTTGGACAAACCTTCTTGTGCATTGATGCGTTGCAATTCTTTGATCATGATAGCTTTGCGGTTGGCTTCCAATTTGTTGCAGATGTTGAAAGCCTGCACCAGGCGGGCGGCAACTTGCGGGTTAAAGCGGTCGATTTCCATCACTTTGTCGGCTATAAAGCGGTAGCCGCTGCCGTCTTCTGCATGGAAATGCGGAATATTGCGGCTGAAGCTGATCAACAAAGAACGGGCCTTGTTCGGGTTTTCAATACTGAACTTAGGATGACTCAAGGCCGTCTGAACTTGCTGTAAAGTATCTTTGCGACGGCTTGAAGCAATCAGGGCAAAGTATTTGTCCATTACTAAGGCATCATCGGCGAATTTATCGGCAAATTGTGTCAACAAACGATCGCGGATTTCGCTTTCATTGCTGTTGATTGCGGATAAGATACCCCATTCGTGGGTCATGTTTTGCGCCATTGCTTCGTAATTCTCCGCAACGTGTTCGATATGCGCAGCGTCAGCACGAAGGACAAATGCCCTGCAAGCATTGCGCAAAGTACGCCAGCCGGCCAGTTCCGGACTGTATTCATAACGAACAGCGGCATCGGCTTGGTTTTCTTGCTCGGCAGCTTGACGGTTCAGCTCGCGCCATTGAGGCAGGAACTTGACGGCAACGGCATTGAGCAAGGCTTCACGCGCCTGATGAACCTGAATCGGATCAATATTTTCTTCTTCCGCCCATACATCGGTTTCAGACGGCATTTGCAGCAAAATGGCACGGAATGCCGGATCGAAGTCACCAGAAACCACCAAAGCCAAAGCATCCATCAATGCTTTGTGTTCAGGCAAAGGACGACCTTCCGCCAATGCCTGACGGTTGGCGTTAATGGCGCGATGATATAAGGTTTGAGCAGCCTCCCAACGGGCAAACTCATTTTCATCTGCCGCCAGCAAAGTGGCCAATTCTTGCTCGCTGTACGGATAGTTCAGGGTAACCGGTGCAGAGAAATCTCGCAGCAGAGACGGGGTAACCGGCTCATTGACGCCGCCCAACACAAAAGTCTGCTCGGCTTCAGTCAATACCAAAACCGCCTCTTTCACACGTTTACCTTGATATTCAAACTCAACCGCTTCGCCTTTTTCATTCAGTAAACCGGTTTTGACCGGAATCATCATCGGCTGTTTGTCCGCCATATCGGGCGTTGCCGGAATGGTTTGTTTAATGGTCAATTCAAACGCACCATCTTTCAGACGGCCTTGGGCATCTAAAACCGGCGTACCGGCTTGGCTGTACCATAAAGCAAACTGATTAAGATTGATGCCGTTTGCGTCTGCCATTGCGGCACGGAAATCATCACAAGTCACAGCCTGACCGTCGTGGCGTTGGAAATACAGCTTCATGCCTTTTTGGAAGCCCTCTTCCCCGAGCAAGGTGTGATACATACGCACTACTTCCGCACCTTTTTCATAGACGGTCATGGTGTAGAAGTTGTTCATCTCTTCATAGCTGGCCGGGCGGACAGGATGCGCAGTCGGGCCCGCATCTTCAGGAAATTGGAACAAGCGCAGCATGCGGACATTGTCGATACGGCGTACCACACGGCTGGCTCGGTCGCCGGAAAACTCTTGATCGCGGAAAACGGTCAAACCTTCTTTCAGCGACAATTGGAACCAATCGCGGCAGGTCACGCGGTTGCCCGTCCAGTTGTGGAAATATTCGTGGCCGACCACAGATTCGATGCCTTCAAAGTCGGTATCGGTCGCGGTACGGCTGTTGGCCAGCACAAACTTGGTGTTGAAAATATTCAAACCTTTGTTTTCCATTGCGCCCATATTGAAATCGCCCACGGCAACGACCATGAAAATATCCAAGTCGTATTCCAAGCCGAAACGTGTTTCGTCCCATTTCATCGCATTTTTCAACGATTCAACTGCAAAACCGACTTTAGGTTTGTCTGTCTCAGTGGTGTAGAACTCGATTTTGACCTTACGGCCGCTCATGGTCGTAAAATAATCTTCCGTTACCGCCAAATCGCCTGCCACCAAAGCAAAGAGATAGCTCGGTTTGGCAAACGGGTCTTCCCATTTCACCCAATGACGGCCGTCTGAAAACTCGCCACCATCGATTTTATTGCCGTTAGACAGCAACACCGGATAGCGTTTTTTGTCTGCAACGATGGTGGTGGTAAATTTAGACATGACATCCGGACGGTCGATATAGAACGTAATTTTGCGGAAACCTTCCGGTTCGCATTGGGTAAACAAATTGCCGCCGGAAGCATACAGACCCATCAGAGATTTGTTCTCAGCAGGCAGAATTTCGGTTTCCACTTCCAGCGTGAAGTTTTCAGACGGCACGCCTGCAATCGTCAGTTTTTCGTCTTCAAACACATAATCTACGGCTCGGCCGTTTACTTTCACAGACAGCAGTTTTGCCGAACCATCCAATACCAATGGCTCCCCTGCTCTTTCAGATTGAACGGTCAGACTGGATTTGACGATGGTTTGCGGTTCTAAAATATCGAAATGCAGGTCGGTTTTCAGAATACGGTACGCTGGCGCGGCGTAGTCTTTCAAATAATGGATGGTTTTGCTCATTTGTTCTCTTTCAGAGTCATGCGGTAAATAGATGAAGCATATCGTTTCATATAGCCTAAATTCAAGTGTTTTCAGAAAAAAAGGCCGTCTGAAACCTAAAATTTCAGACGGCCTCCCTATTCAGGCAGCAAATCTAGTTGCCTGTCATTGCCAACTTACCACTGATACAGCGCACCGGCACCGACACCGACATGACCGTCGGTATTGGCCGAGAAGTTACCTTTGACAATCCAGTTGCCGCCGTCGCTCATCGCAGATACGCCGATGGCCATGGCAGACTGACCACCGTAGTAGCCGCTGCCGATACCGATACCGGTCGCACCCGGACGGGTTACTTGCGGAATCGAGCCTTGGGCAATCGCACCGGCCACACCCGCGTAGGCTTTCTTACCTACTTGGTTGATGTTGTTCTGCAATTCGTTGCCCAAGCCAATCAACTGGTTCACGTTTGCCGCGTCTGTACCGTCTTTACCCGGAGCCACATTGGTAATGCGTTGGCCGCCGTTGTTCAGACCGACAGGAGACAGTTTAACTTGGTTGTTCGGATTGCTTTCAGTCGGTGCAGCAATGGTTACGCCATCGTTGTTGACCACTGTATTGCCTGCGGTCAGACCGTCTTTGTTCAACGCAACTTTATCGCCGACTTTCACGCCGTCATTGTTCATCACAGTATCGCCTGCTTTGAAGGTATCGGCATTCACTGTCTTCACGCTAATCTCGTCAGCCAACTTCAGTTGAGCGCCACCGGCAACGGTTTCGCTGATGATGTTGCTGTCGCCTTTAACGTTGATGGTGTCACCCAACGCGTAGTTGTTGCTGCCGGTCGTACCGCCGAAGTTGATGCCTTTGGCAATCGTCGCAGCGTTGTTGGCTACGTTTTGGTTGGTTGCGTACAACTGGCTGCCGTTGACGGCATCTTTGCTGTTCGCATTGAGATCGCCATCGGCTACGTTGGTTACTTTGTTGCCCGCATTGTCCAAGCCGTCTTTCGTCAGGTTTACCTTGCCTGCTTTCAAGCCGTCTTTGTTCAATGCAACATCGTCACCCACTTTGACACCATCATTATTCACTGCGGTATCGCCGGCTTTCACGCTGTCAACATCCAAGTCTTTATCGGTTGCCACCTCGTAAACAGTCTGACCCTTGCCGCCTGTTTTCTGAGTCACAACGATATTCTTACCTTGAACAACTTCAGTCTTAGACGCAGCAGCAGCTTGTTTCAGTTGAGAAACATTGACTGCATCGGTGTCATCCGTACCGGCCGCAACGTTGGTAATCTTATTGCCGCCATTGTTCAAGCCAGCTTTGGTCAGGTTCACATCGCCTGCTTTCAAGCCGTCTTTGTTCAAGGCAACATCATCGCCAACTTTCACACCGTCATTATTCATCACGGTATCGCCTGCGGTAACGCTGTCGACTTTCAGGTTTTTATCGGTAGCCACTTTGTAAATGGTTTGGCCATTGGCGCCGACATCCTGAGTAACAACAATGTTATCGCCTTGAACAACTTCAGTCTTAGCCGCAGCCGCAGCTTTGTTCAACTGAGCAACATTCACCGCATCAGTATCATCAGTACCGGCTGCAACGTTGGTAATCTTGTTGCCGCCGTTGTTCAAGCCGGCTTTAGTCAGGTTGACATCACCAACTTTCACGCCGTCAGTATTGACTGTGGTATCACCAGCTTTCACGCTGTCAACTGCCAAGTCCTTAGCCAATTTGACTTCCAACTTATCAGAGCCATTCGCTACAACGCCGATATTGCCGTCTGAAAGTTTCGCTGCATCGGTTTGACCGCCAACAATATTCAGCTTCGTACCCGGTTTGCGTTCAACATCTTTGCCACTGTCGCCGCCGAAAGTCAAAGGCAGATTGGCAGTTGCATTAACAGCTTTGATTGCATCGTGGATGTTGTTCTCACCAGTACCGCCAATATCAGTCATGCTGATGTTGCCGCCATTATTGGCCGCATTGCCACCCAACACATTCACCAACTGATCTTGAGCTGCATTCAGCTGCTCTTCAGTCGCCGCACGTTTGCCTTGCGCAAAGTCGCTGCCGCCCAAAGTCGTATTGCTCAAACCGCTGACTTCACCTTTATCGCCATCGATTTTCACCGGAGCCGCTTGACCAACATTCAATACATCGGCCAGTTTCAGCTGTGCACCACCGGCTACGGTTTCGCTGATGATGTTGCTGTCGCCTTTAACGTTGATGGTGTCGCCCAATGCGTAGTTGTTGCTGCCGGTGGTACCGCCGAAGTTGATACCTTTGGCGATATTGGCGGCGTTGGTCGCTACGTTTTGGTTGGTCGCAAACAGTTGGCTGCCGTTAACGGCATCTTTGCTATTGGCATTGAGGTCGCCATCCGCTACGTTG
>NZ_JAPWBC010000022.1:0-8019 GCF_041433255.1 Neisseria sp. 20925_1_37
TTGACGGTGTAGATGTCTTGGCCGTTGGCACCGGTCGTTTTCACCACGTCTTTGATGTTAGTACCGGCTGCAACTTCGGTACGGGCGGCGGCGCTTTGCTGTTTCAGCTGGCTGTAGTTGACGGCGTCGGTGTCATCGGTACCCGGGGCAACGTTGGTAATCTTGTTGCCGGCGGCATTGATGCCGGACTTGGTCACACTTGGGCCGCCTGTGATGGTGAGGCCGTCTGAATTCAGTTTGCTGTCGCCTGCGGTAACGCTGTCAACGGTGATGTCTTTGGCCAGTTTGAAGTCAATCTGGTTGTCGGACACGGTGGTGACGATGTTGCGGTCGCTGCTGCGGTAGGCAACGGTTTCGCCCAGTTGGACGTTGTCGTCGCTGCCGTTGTCGGCGGCAATGTTCAGACCTTTGGCCACATTGGCGTTGGTCTCTTTCAGCTGACCGTAGTTGACGGCGTCGGTATCGTCAGTACCGGCGGCTACGTTGGTAATCTTGTTACCTGCGTTGTTCAAACCGTCTTTGGTCAGTTTGACATCACCTGCTTTAACGCCGTCTTGGGTCAATGCAACATCGTCGCCTACTTTCACACCGTCGTTGTTCACGGTGGTGTCGCCGGCTTCGACGCTGTTCACTACCAGGTCTTTTTTCAGCTTAACGGTCACTTTATCGTCTTGGGCTTCGGTGGTGATGTTGTCGTCGCCGGCAACGGTCACGGTAGAACCGAGTTTTTCGACATTGGTGCTGCCGCTGTCGCCGTTGAAGGTCAGGCCTTTGGTGTCAACGGTGGTTTTGGCATCCACACCTTTTTGGATGTCGTCTTTGGTGTCTTGTGCCAAGTCGATGCTGTAGTCGGTCACGTTGTTCGCGTCTGCTGCTGAAGCAGTGACGGTCACTTTGTTCGAACCGGCGCTCGCAGTCGTGCCTTTGGCGTTGACGGTGTAGATGTCTTGGCCGTTGGCGCCGGTCGTTTTCACCACGTCTTTGATGTTGGTGCCGGCTGCAACTTCGGTACGGGCGGCGGCGCTTTGCTGTTTCAGCTGGCTGTAGTTGACGGCGTCGGCGTCATCGGTACCGGCGGCTACGTTGGTGATCTTGTTGCCGGCGGCATCGATGCCTGACTTGGTCACACTTGGACCACCGGTAATGGTGAGGCCGTCTGAATTCAGTTTGCTGTCGCCTGCGGTAACGCTGTCGACGGTGATGTCTTTGGCCAGTTTCAGCTGTGCACCACCAGCTACGGTTTCGCTGATGATGTTGCTGTCGCCTTTGACATTGATGGTGTCGCCCAATGCGTAGTTGTTGCTGCCGGTGGTACCGCCGAAGTTGATGCCTTTGGCGATATTGGCGGCGTTGTTGGCTACGTTTTGGTTGGTCGCAAACAGTTGGCTGCCGTTAACGGCGTCTTTGCTGTTGGCATTGAGGTCGCCATTCGCTACGTTGGTCACTTTGTTACCGGCGGCATCGATACCGGACTTGGTCAGGCTAGGACCGCCTGCGACTTTCACACCGTCGTTGTTAACGGTGGTATCGCCGGCTTTGACGCTGTCTACAACCAGGTCTTTGTTCAGCTTGACCGTCACTTTATCGTCTTGGGCTTCGGTGGTGATGTTGTCGTCGCCGGCAACGGTCACGGTGGAGCCGAGTTTTTCGATATTGGTGCTGCCGCTGTCGCCGTTGAAGGTCAGGCCTTTAGTGTCAACGGTGGTTTTGGCGTCCACTCCTTTTTGGATGTCGTCTTTGGTGTCTTGCGCCAAGTCGATGCTGTAATCGGTTGTGACTGCACCATTGGCTGCAGTTGTAGTATTGGAAGTCAAATTCAAAGCATTGGAAACTTGTACCGTTGCTTTATCTGCGCTGACGGTATAAGTGGTTTCTTTGCCTGAAGTTGTTTTATTAACGTGCGCGTTGCTGCCTGCCTCCACCTTGGTTGTGGTTTTGGCATTATTGATGGCATTGGCTACATCACCGGCAGTCGCTACACCGGCAGTCGGTGCGGACACTGTGCCATTATTATCGACAGACAATGTGCCTTGAGTGACATTGATTTGAACTTTTGACGCATTCTCGCCATCGGTGACCGCAACGGTCGTCAAGTTGCCATCGGCGTAGTTGACTGTACCGTTGTTATTGATACGAGATTTGTCTGTACCGTTTTGTTGGATATTGTGTCCAACATTGTTCATAACGGTGTACAGCTGGCTACCATTGACTGCATCGGTTGAAGTGGCGGAAATACGGCCTGCGGCAACATTCTGGATTTGGCGTTCATTGCCTGCGCTGCCTACAGAAACCGCGCCTGTTTTAGCAGATGAAGAAGCTGCATAGCTGACATTAGTTGTCGCACCGCTATCGTTTTTGAATGTTGCATTTTTAGCTGTTGCATCAAAATTATTGGCAGTGCCAACAGCACCATTACCCAATGCAACAGAGCTACCGATCGTAGTCGTCGCGCCATTACCCAAAGCAACTGAATCGCTTCCAGTCGCTTTTGCATTATTACCGCCGGCAAAACTATTCTGCCCGGCAGCTTGGGCTGAGGAACCAATAGCGGTGGAATAAAGGCCTGAACTGTTTGCCTGTTTACCAATGGCAATAGAATAAGCTTGCGTTGTCTGCGCCTGATGACCGATTGCAACAGAATCATCACCGACTGCATTTGACAAATAGCCCATTGCCGTACCGTTATTTTGTGCCGCTGCCCTTGCACCGACAACGGTTGCATTTCCATAGTTGGCTCTACTGTGAGCACCAACGACTACAGAGTAATTGTAATTATTTTCTGTATTCAAACCTATGGCGATAGAACCTGTACCGCGGGAATTGGCATTAGAGCCTAAGGCAACAGCGCCAACAGTTCTCGAAGTTACCGTTGCATTTGGACCAACAGCAACAGAATCTTCGCCAAGTACGTTGGCATTATGACCCAAGGAAACACTACCCGTCGCACCAGTACTTGTTGCCGCATTCGGTCCGATGGCAATCGAATTGGTTGCTTTTGCACCGTCATTGTTCCAGTTTTTCGTACCGTCAGTTTTACCTTCTTCTGACTTAACAGAGAAATAGCGGACACGCTCAATTGCATTCAAGACACCATAAAGCTGTGAGCCGTTGATCGCATCAGTGGAAGTAGCGGAAATATCGCCAGGGGATACATTAATGATTTGACGTTCGTAACCTTTGGAACCGACAGACACAACATCACCGGCATCGGTAGTTGCACCGCCTGCCCAAGTGTAGGTTTCGCCCATGATTTCGCGTTGAACGTATGCCTTACCTTCTTTATCGGTTTTAGAAGCCGTACCCAAAGCCACAGAGTTCAGCAAAGTAGCCTTCGCACCTGTACCCAAAGCTACACCACCAAAGGCAGTGGCCTGAGATTTGGTACCGATAGCCAGAGACAAATCGGCAGATGAATTAGACTGCACACCCAATGCAACAGAACCTTGACCGGCAATAGTATTACCATAAGAACCGCTATACATCGTATCACCAGTCATCTCTTTATAAATATCACGCAGACTTTTACCGCTCAGCGTATATTCACCGGTCTTTGCACCTTTTTCATTATATTTGATGAATTTATCCGTTGCATTGCCAGAATATCGAGTACCACCTACCGCATCTAAATCATCACCACCAATAGCAACAGATGAATTACCATTAGCCAAGACATTACCACCAACCGCAATAGATTGGTCTCCCTTTGCCCACGCACCCTCAGGTCTGCCCTGTGGATCAACACGGTTACCTGAACCAATAGCAATAGCCTGAGTTATCTTAGGACTATTTGAATCGCCTACTCGAGCCGTATTACCAATAGCAATATTATTGTGAGTTACATTCACATTCATAATATTTGGGGAAAGAACCTCAGATGCACGTCCAATAGCAATCGTACCAAAGCCGGTTGCATTCGCGTCTGCACCAAGTGCAATAGCACTTGATGGCGCACTACCCGAACCTGGAGAATTTGCCACTGCATCTTTACCGATGGCAATGGTATTTCCAGCTTGAGCTTTGGCTGAATTACCTATGGCAATAGCGTTACCTTGATTGGCTTGTGCCGTTAATCCTACCCCTAATGCACCAACACCTGTTGCTGTTGCACCGCTGATCGCAGTAGCACTAGTTGTGTTATCAACTGCAATTCGTCCAACCTGAGCAGTTGCCGCATATGCATTGCTTGCCCCAAAAAGAGCTGCCGAAATTACTGTCAATCTGAAAACTGTCGCGATACCATTTTTACCGGATTCGGCAGATACATCTGTACTGTTTTGTTCTGCAGACGATTTCACACGGCCTTTGGCCAATTCGGAAGTTACGACAAAAGATTGAATCGTACGGTTCCAAACAACTTTAAATATCTTATTCATAGGTGTGTCTTTCTCTTTTTATGATAGGTAAAAGCGTGAGCATGAGCATGACGCTACTTTAAGAATTTATGCGGGGTTTTCCCAGCAAAATGCTTATCTCAAGCTGACGTTTATTGTCACTTTGAGACGAAATTTAGGCTTTTGACTATCCCGCAACGGTATAGTATTTCATACTTACAAAATATCCGCTAGTCTAAAATATCAACCGATTATCTTTAATTTTTAAACAAAATCATGACGTTTGAACAGAAAAACCAATCATCAAAAGTTCTCCAGTAATGTTTTTATTAATAAGCGTAATGTTGTATTCCGTCGACAAGTCATCAGCAATCACGGTAATCATGCAAGCATCGTGCCAATTGCTCGGAATTTTATTTAAAATGAATTATTTTAAAAAAAAAATGGGAAAGGCCGTCTGAAAAATTTCAGACGGCCTTTGATGAAATGATTTTGAACAATTGCTTAATTGAATAATTTGTTTTTTAAACTATCAATAAAATTGGCAATATGCTTTTAATACGTCATAGAAAGAATACGTATATCCCTACTTATACAGACGCGGATGGTTTTACAAACCGAATACGGCAATATCGCCCTTGCCTTGACGAATCAGCTCAGTGCCATCGGTCATATCGATAACCGTCGTCGGCTCAGTACCACACCAGCCACCATCAATAACCAAATCAACAGCATGCTCAAGACGGTCTCGGATTTCGTATGGATCGGTCAATGGCTCTTCGTCTTCGGGTAGCATAAGGGTGCAACTTAAAATAGGTTCGCCCAATTCTTGCAAAAGCGCCAAGGCAGTGGCGTTGTCGGGAACACGCAGACCGATGGTTTTGCGCTTGGGATGAAGCGTGCGATTGGGTACTTCTTTGGTTGCCTGCAGGATAAAGGTATAACTGCCGGGCGTAGCTGCTTTGAGCTGGCGGAATTGGGCATTATCTACTTTGGCGTAAGTACCCAATTCGCTCAAATCGGCACACATCAGGGTCAGATGGTGTTTTTGATCGATTTTACGAATCGCGAGAATGCGCTCCATCGCGTTTTTGTCGCCCAGTTTGCAGCCCAGCGCATAGCAGGAATCCGTAGGGTAAACGATAACGCCACCACTACGGACAATATCGGCGGCTTGCTTGATGAGGCGGTCTTGGGGATTATCGGGATGGATGGCGAAAAATTGTGCCATGTTTTTTTCCTTATCATTCTAATGGTTTGTTGTTTGACATTTTAAAACTTATTTGGCCGTCTGAATATTGGATTTCCACCACTATGAATGGATTTAGCCTCAGCTACAACACAGCTGCACCCAGTGCTACCTTATATATAATTTTGATTTACCGGCCGATATCGAAAGTCAATTTAATACACTATATAATGCGTTATTTTGTTTGAAAGTCATCTCAATGCCTGCTTCTTCCCTACCTTCCCGCCGCTTGTCTGTCGCACCTATGCTCGATTGGACAGACCGACACTATCGCTTTATGGCGCGACAAATTACACGCAATGCTTGGCTTTATAGCGAAATGGTCAATTCAGGCGCAGTGGTTTATGGAGATAAAGACCGCTTTTTGAGTTTCAACGAAGGCGAGCAACCGGTAGCTTTACAGCTTGGCGGCTCAGATCCGCATGACTTGGCAATCGCTGCCAAAGCGGCTGAAGCGTATGGCTATAATGAAGTCAACCTAAATTGCGGCTGCCCCAGCCCACGCGTACAAAAAGGCGCTTTCGGCGCTTGCCTGATGAATGATGTAGATTTGGTGGCAGATTGTTTGAATGCGATGCAGGATGCAGTTGAAATTCCGGTAACGGTCAAACACCGCATCGGTGTAGACAGGCAAACAGAATATCAAGTCGTGGCAGATTTTGTGGGAACATTACACGAAAAAACAGCCTGCCGCACATTTATCGTCCATGCGCGTAATGCCTGGTTGGACGGTTTATCCCCGAAAGAAAACCGCGAAGTCCCACCTCTCAAATATGAATACGTGTACCGTTTAAAACAAGAATTTCCAGACTTAGAAATTTTGATTAACGGCGGCATCACCACCAACGAAGAAATCGCCGAACACTTAAAATTTGTCGATGGTGTCATGATCGGGCGCGAGGCTTATCACAATCCAATGCTGATGCGCGATTGGGATACAATGTTTTACAACGGCGCACACGCACCAATCCAATACGCAGATTTAGCAGCTTGGCTATACGCATACAGCCGCGAACAAATCGCCTTAGGACGCGGCACCATCCTACGCCATATCGTCCGCCATGCCCTAGGCCTGATGCACGGCCTAAAAAATGCCCGCACTTGGCGCCGTATGCTCTCAGATGCTACTTTGCTGAAAGACAACGACGGCAGCCTGATTTTAGACGCATGGAAAGAAGTCGAACGCGCAAATATTTGGGATTAATGCCATATAGTGCGAATAAAAGAAAGGCCGTCTGAAGCATCCAATGATGTTTCAGACGGCCTTTAAAATTACAACAGACTGCTAAAGATATATTCATTTCTCTTTGGCTACTATTACGATTAATTCATCGAATCAACCCAAAACATAATCTAAGCATAAAAAAATGCGGCCTAAATAGGCCGCATTTACTTTGCTTCGTCTTTTCAGACGACCTTTTCAGGCCGTCTGAAAGTCAGATTACCATTGGTAACCAACTGCTGCGGTAGCACCGAAGTGACCACGTGAGTTGCCGGAAGCAGTACCTTTGATGATCCAGTTACCACCATCGGAGATGCTAGAGAAGCCGACAGCGTAACCGGTTTCACCGCGGTAGTGACCGCCACCGATAGCCAGCATGCTCTTACCTGGCAAGTAAGCTTGTGGCAGACCGGCGGTAGCCAAAGCTTGAGCCACACCTGCGCGGGCATTGTTGTCAACCTTGTTCACATTGCTGTTCACATCGCCGAATTTTTGGTTCAGCTGGTCAACGTTAACCGCATCAGTACCGTTCTTACCTGGAGCAACATTTTTAATAGTAGTGTTGCCGGCATCGATACCACCTTGGTTGATGGTTACAGGACCTGCTTTCAGTTCGTTAGTAGTAACACTGTTAACGGTCAGATTAGGGTTCAAGCTGACTTTCAGCGCATCGCCGTCTTTCTTAACGAAGATGTTTTGAACTTCTTTCTCTGAAGTCTTACCGGTTTCTTTGTCAAATACTTGAACTTTAGTACCCGCATCACCTTTAATCTGAATAGTGTTATTCAGTTCTTTGGAGATAGAGCCGTCAGTAGTACCAGTCTCGTCAACCAGACCGAACTTGCCATCAGCATTTTTACCATCTTTACCATCTCTAATAATGGTGGTAGTGGTATTACCGTTACCGTCTTTGATGGTTACAGTATGTTCGCCTTTGCCTGTAGTTTCAACTTTAGCTTCAGCGTTCTTACCGTCGGCACCAGTTGCACCGGTAGCGCCAGTTGCACCGTCTTTAACGATGGTAGTAGTGGTGTTACCGTTACCGTCTTTGATGGTTACAGTGTGAGTACCGTTACCGTTGTCTTCAACGTTGGCTTCAGTATTCTTACCGTCTTTAACGATGGTAGTAGTGGTGTTACCTTCGCCATCAGTGATGGTTACAGTGTGAGTACCGTTGCCGTTGTCTTTAACGTTGGCTTTAGCGTTCTTACCGTCTG
>NZ_JAPWBC010000023.1:0-7633 GCF_041433255.1 Neisseria sp. 20925_1_37
CAAAACAAAACCAGTCAACACCCAACTTCAAAAAAATTAAAATTTTTTCACAACTATCTGTATTTAAATAATTTAAAATTTATTGGATTTTATCGTTCGATAGATAAAACAGATATCCAAAGATAAATAGTCCTGCAGTTTTACTCTTAATTGCCACATTCAAACACTCTATATCTCTATACTACTGGTGCTTTAGTCCCATCTACTCTTACAATCTCTACTTTCTCCAATAAAACAATCATAAATTTAGAATAGTCCCTATTATGAGTAACGAAAAGATTCAACAAAAATTTGAACAAGCATATCACTCTTTTATCGAAGAGGAAAATTACGAGGAAGCGCTTAAACGCGCCGAGATTCTTTGCCTTCTCAATCCACAATCTGTCGAATTTCATCACAAAGTTGCTTATGCCTATCTGAAGCAATTGAAATGGGAAAAAGCCACTGAGGCTGAAATGAAAACGCTAGAGCTGGATAGCACCTATATTCCTGCTTTGGATTTACTTGCCCATGCTTACGGCGCTCTAGATAACTGGGAAAAAACCGGATTTTACGGTCATCAAGCTTTGGTTCTAAAAGATAAAGCCATCCCAGACCTAGAACATGAAATCATTCCAACACCAGCTCCAAAAAACGGCAAACGGATTATCTCCTTTTCTTTATTTGGCAATAATTCCAAATATATTGAGCCTGCCGTATTAAATACCCAGCTTGCGCCTGTGCTTTTCCCCGGTTGGACATGTCGTTTTTATGTCGACGATTCTGTATCAGCTGAAGCTATTCAACGATTTAGAAATAACGGTGCAGAAGTGATTAAGGTTGGCACTCCATTAGACAACTGGCCGGGTACGATGTGGCGCTTTCTTGCCATCAATGATCCCGAGGTTGAATACGTTATTTTCCGTGATGCAGATTCTATTATTTGTTATCGTGATGCAGCGGCCGTATCCGAATGGATAAAAAGTGGCACACTATTCCACACTATTCGCGACTCAGGCTCGCATACTGCCCTAATTCTTGCGGGTATGTGGGGCGCTAAAGCGGGCGCAGTCCCAGATATGCAGGAAAGGATTCAAAACTTTGTCGACAAGGGCTATCCTTCCAGACATTTTGCCGACCAAGATTTTCTAGAAAAAGAATTGTGGGCCTATATCCGTCAGAATCTGTTTGCACATGACAGATTATTTGATTTCTGTAATGCACACGAAATTCCCGGCGAGTTCTACTCTAATTATCAAATCGCTTTCAGCGAAGGGGTTACCAGCTTTAACGCAACGACTGATTATGAAGACGGCAGTCTGGCAAGATGGACGCTGTACTCCAGTGCTTCGCCTTTGGTCAATCCGGACTACTCACTCAATGTTGTTCCTGAATTTAAGGTCTGTAGTTATGTGACTGAAGTGAAAAACGGAGCGGTTTCAGCGTTCTTGCCGAAGAGATATGGCAATGCGATTAAAGCAAAACTAGCCAGAATCAACATCGAACAAATCTAATTTTGATTTGATTCCTATATCTCTCATTTCATGAACCCATTATTTATGAGCAAACACATTCTCCTCGGCATTACCGGCGGTATTGCGGCGTATAAATCGTGTGAACTGGTCAGACTGCTGAAAAAACAGGGACATTCTGTTTCGGTGGTGATGACGGATTCTGCGACGGAATTTGTCTCTCCGCTGACTTTCCAAGCATTAAGCGGCAATCCCGTGTTATCGGACACCTATTCAGGCGCTTCCAATAATGGCATGGCACACATCAATCTGACGCGCGAAGCCGACGCATTTCTTATTGCGCCTGCAACTGCCAATACGATTGCCAAAATTGCCAACGGATTAGCCGACAACCTGCTGACTACTTTAGCCGCAGCCAGAAAATGTCCTTTGGCCATTGCGCCTGCAATGAATGTTGAAATGTGGAACAACCCTGCCAACCTGCGCAATATTGCACAACTGGCTTCAGACGGCATTACCGTGTTTTACCCAAACAGTGGCGAACAGGCTTGCGGAGAAACAGGCACTGGCAGAATGGTCGAAGCGGTCGATCTGGCAGATTTGTTAGAGGATTTATGGACACCCAAGCTATTGAGCGGCAAAAAAGTTCTGATTACCGCCGGCGCAACATTTGAAACCATCGATCCTGTCCGCGGCATTACCAATATTTCCAGTGGACAAATGGGCATGGCTTTAGCGCGTGCGTGCCGTGCTGCCGGAGCGAAAGTCACGCTGATTTACGGTCAAATTCAGACAGCCTTGCCCGCAGGCTTAACTCATTCTGAACAGGCTGTCAGCGCAGAAGCCATGTATCAGGCAGTTCACCGCCATATCCATGAACAAGATGTCTTTATTTCCGTTGCAGCCGTTGCAGACTACAAAGTCAAAAACAGCAGCAACGAGAAACTAAAGAAAAACGGCAATCAGCCTCCGGTTATCGAGCTGACGGAAAATCCGGATATTCTCGCATCCGTTGCCGCCCTGCCTTCCCCACCATTCTGCGTCGGCTTTGCTGCAGAAAGCCATCAGGTTTTGGAATTTGCTCGGGCAAAACGTTTGCGTAAAAACGTACCGATGCTGGTGGCCAACCAAGTCTCTGTTTCCATGGGCAAGCCAACCAATCAAATCACCATTATTGATGACCTTGCCGAAACCTCATTTCCGGAAACATCGAAACGCCAAGCAGCAGATGAAATCGTCCAACGCCTGGCTGAATTGTTGTCTTGATAAAACAAAAAACAAAAGGCCGTCTGAAAATTTTTCAGACGGCCTTTTGTTGGCCTTTTGTTTGAATACATTAAATTACAAACCCAATTCGCGCAGGAAACGAATATCGTCTGCCCAACCGGATTTTACTTTCACCCAAATCTTCAAAAAGACTTTGGTATCAAACAATTTTTCCATATCAAGGCGGGCTTCAGTAGAAATTTTCTTCAATTTCCCCCCACTCTTGCCAATCAAAATCGCCTTTTGGCTGTCTTTATCGACCAATACCGCGATATAAAT
This sequence comes from Neisseria sp. 20925_1_37, assembly GCF_041433255.1. Classification (NCBI taxonomy): domain Bacteria; kingdom Pseudomonadati; phylum Pseudomonadota; class Betaproteobacteria; order Neisseriales; family Neisseriaceae; genus Neisseria; species Neisseria sp. 20925_1_37. The sequence goes on from NZ_JAPWBC010000023.1 coordinate 2,997, forward strand.
ACGGAACAGTCCGCTTTCCTCTTCCTCAAACTGCTCCACTTCAACATTCATCGCATAGGGCAACTCTTCGCCCAAATAGCGGAACAATTTTTCGCGCACAATTTCCATCGCCAGGAATCGGCTGGATTTATCCGTCACCATATCTTCCGGATACATCGGGATACTTTCCGGCAGATACGGCTTGAGCAGTTCCAGAAGATTGGCAATACGCAGGCCATGTTTCGCGCTGACTGCCTCGCTGGCAGTAAATTCAAACTCTTGGCGTACTTCATTGATAAAAGCCTCAAGCGCAAATTTATCTTTGGCTTTATCTTTATCGATTTTATTGACCACCAATACCACAGGCGTATGCTTAGGCAACTGCTTCAACACCACGCGGTCCGCATCGGTAAAGCGCATGGCTTCCACCACAAAAACCACCACATCCACGCCGCTCAACGCTTCGGTTACGTTTTGATTAAGACGGTCGTTCAAAGCATTGCGGTGATTGGTTTGAAAACCCGGCGTATCGACAAACACAAATTGCGCCGTATCGTCGGTGTAAATACCGGTTACACGGTTGCGCGTGGTTTGTGCTTTTTTACTGGTAATACTGATTTTCTGACCGATTAAATGGTTCATCAACGTGGATTTGCCGACATTTGGTCGACCCACGATGGCCACAAAGCCGCAACGATAATCTGTCGGGTGTTGCGACTCGTTTTGTAAGAAGGTTTCGATATCCATTTATATGACTTTCTTGATTGTTTCAGACGGCCTTTGCATTTTCTCAAAGGCCGTCTGAAATATTATTTTTTAGCTTTTTTCAAAGGAAACTTCTGTTCCAACCACTCTAAGGCTTCACATGCCGCTTTTTGCTCAGCCACTTTCCGACTGCTGCCGCGTGCATTGCAGATGAAACCAAGTTCGCCCAAATCGCAGGAAATCACAAACATCGCATCAGCCGTCTGCTCCGCCTGCTCTTCGATTCGGTATTTCGGCAGGGCAAAGCGGCGTGCCTGCAAGGCTTCCTGCAAAGCGGTTTTACTGTCTTTCTTGCCGATATTCAAATCCGCACGTTTCACGCGTTCCGCAAACAAATGGCGAACCACTTTTTCCGCCGCAGAAAAATCAGTGTCAAAGCTGACCGCCGCAAACATTGCCTCCATTGCGTCGGCCAAAATCGAAGGCCGTCTGAAACCACCGCTCTTCAACTCGCCGGCCCCTAGATACAAACCGTCGCCGACATTCATTTCCAACGCGATTTCAGCCAACACGCCTTCATTCACCAAAGCCGCGCGCATCCGCGACAACTCACCTTCCGACAATTTCGGAAACGCGTCAAACAACATCCGCGCCACGGAATAGTTCAAAATCGAATCGCCGACAAATTCAAAACGCTCATTGTGTTTGGCATTGTAGCTGCGGTGGGTCAAAGCCTGCTGAAGCAGCTCCATATTGCGGAACTCATAGCCCAGACGCTTTTGAATCGCTCGATGCGCCTGCTGTTTGAGCAAATCAGGTTTCATTCCATACTTTCAAAAAACAGCCCGAAAATACGCCTCATCCGCAGTGAAACAAAATAAAAAGGCTACACCGGCAACTTTTTTATTTTGGCTCATTGTTTCTCGCGTCCCTCAAGCCGATAAACAATCAAAAGCCGTCATGTTCAAATCTGACGGCACTTACCGACATTGTACCATCAAACCGCCCCTGCACACATCCGTGCGGAAAAGCGGCGAATCGTGTAAAATCATGCCAAATTATCTCTTTGCCAACTCCATGAACAAATTTGCCCAAGCATTGGCCGCAGCGCTCGACCGCTGCATCGTTACCAACACCGTCGCCGAACAAGGCGAGCCCGTCGGCTTCCTCTACCGCGAAGCCCCCGTATTTGAAAACGACAGCGGCTGGCGTATTTTCAGCGGCGACGAAACCGACGAATACACCGACAATCCCGACAATTTCAGCATTGTCAGTCTCTCCGCCATTACCGCAGACAATCCCGACATCGCGCCCCTGCTGACTCAGGCAGAAGGCTGCGCGTGGGAATTGAACGAAGACGGCGAGTTCCAAGCCGTTGCCGATTGGCAGCCGCAAGAATAATCCATCCCCATTTTGTTTCAGACGGCCTTCTTTATAACAAGGCCGTCTGAAACCGAGCCGAATCCCTATTTCACAAATATTGAAGGAATCATCATGAACATTATCGAACCACGCCTCGATGGCACCAACTTGCGCATCGGCATCGTTCAAGCCCGCTTCACCAACGAAATCGGCAGCGAAATGGTCAAAGTATGCTGCCGCACCCTAAAAGAATTGGGCGTATCCGAAGACAACATCACGCTTGCCACCGTTCCCGGCGCGCTTGAAGTGCCTATCGCGTTGATGAACCTCGCTTCATCCGAACAATTCGATGCCCTGATTGCTATCGGCGTTGTCATTCGTGGCGAAACCTACCACTTTGAATTGGTATCCAATGAGTCCGGCGCAGGTGTCAGCCGCGTTGCCCTTGACTACAACATCCCTATCGCCAACGCCATCCTGACGACCGAAAACGATGAACAGGCTGTCGCACGCATCGAAGAAAAAGCCTCCGATGCCGCCAAAGTTGCCGTAGAATGTGCCAACTTGGTCAATCATCTTTTGTCAGAACAATACGAAGACAACGAAGAATAAGCTTCTCTTCGTATTGAATACCGCATATTTTCAGACGGCCTCTCAATCATGACATTGAGGCCGTCTGAATCATTCAATATTCAGCCGTCAACCATCGGCACTCTCTTCACAAGGAATACCCATGAAAAGCCCACGCCGCCGCGCACGCGAGCTTGCCGTACAAGCTATTTATCAAGCAGGCATCAACAAAACTGCCGCTCCTGAAATCGCTAAAAACATCCACGAACTGTCCCAATCTTCCAATATGGATGAAGAGCTGTTCAACAAACTGTTTTTCGGCGCGCAAACCCATGCCGAAGAATACATGGAAAAAATCAGCCCCCTACTCGACCGCGACGAAAAAGACCTCAGCCCTATCGAACGCGCCGTTTTGCTGGTTGCCTGCCATGAGCTGAGCACCATGCCTGAGACCCCATACCCCGTCATCATCAATGAAGCCATCGAAGTTACCAAAACTTTCGGCGGTACCGATGGCCATAAATTCGTCAACGGCATCCTCGACCAACTGGCTTCCCGCATCCGCCCTGACGAACCGCGCCGCAAAGGCTAAAATTGACTTCATATCGGGTCGGGATTGCCGATCTTTGCCCTGTTTAAGCTAATGTGCTTATACAGCCAAACCATCAAAAAGGCCGTCTGAATTTCAGACGGCCTTTTATACTTCGATTTATTCTGATTTTGGCATTTCATAACCGGGACAGTTTTGCTTGTCGCTGCTTGCCCAGATGATACCGCTGTCGTTGTAAAAAACGGTACAAGTTTCATCGGCATTGGTTTCTTTATTGGGTACAGCCTTCAAAATATAACCTGAATCGGAAGGATCCGAACCTTCGGAAAAACTAATATCGAAATATTGATTCTGCTGCAAATTTTCAGGAGGAAACCCTACAAAAGTACTTTTTTGAGTGTAGTAGCGTTCAAGTTGTTGGGCATTATGCAGCATCTGTGTGCGGACGGATGCGAGACGCGTTTGGCGGATGTAGTTTTGATAAGACGGATATGCGATGGTAGCAAGAATGGCTGCAATCAAAACGACTATCAGCAGCTCGATAAGCGTGAAGCCTTGTTGGTGTTTCATTTTATTTGTGTCGTTAATAATTAGAATAAGACATAAATATTATAGTCGTTTTCTTGCGGCTTAAATGTTCAGATTCGGAGGAAGTTTGGGAATTTATGTAAACGAGGTACAAGTTCTGAAAAATATTTTCATCCTTTTATTTTTTATTTCAATAAGTTAAATTTCAATTTGAGCCGACCGTCTCTTGGTTGGCCTTGGTCTTTACAGTAAAATCCAGTTGTTTTTTGTCTCCAACATACATTTATTGTTTGTCTGCAACGTTATTTTATTGAATTGGTTCCTTTTATATGTCTAAAGTTTTCAAGTGGGCGGCCGGTACGGCTGTTGTAGTAGCAGCAGCTTTCGGCGGCTGGTCTTTGATGAAGCCTGAGCCTCAGTCTTCTTTTATTACTGAAGTAGTCAAACGCGGCGATATCCGTCAAACAGTGTCGGCAACCGGAGAAATCTCACCTTCCAATTTAGTATCCGTAGGCGCGGAAGCTTCAGGTCAGATTAAAAAACTGTATGTGAAACTGGGCCAACAAGTGAAAAAAGGCGATCTGATTGCGGAAATCGACTCAACCAATCAGATCAATACCTTAAATACCGAAAAATCCAAACTGGAAACCTATCAGGCAAAATTGGTTTCTGCCGAAATCGCGCTTTCCAGTGCGGAGAAAAAATATAAACGCGAACTTGCCTTATGGAAAGAACAGGCAACTTCCAAGGAAAACTTGGAATCTGCACAAGACTCTTTAGCCGCAGCTAAAGCGAATGTCGCCGAACTGAAGGCCTCCATCAAACAATCCAAAATCTCGATTAATACGGCTGAATCCGAACTGGGCCACACGCGGATTACCGCCACCATGGACGGCACCGTGGTCGCCATTCCTGTTGAAGAAGGCCAATCCGTCAATGCGGC
>NZ_JAPWBC010000024.1:0-5972 GCF_041433255.1 Neisseria sp. 20925_1_37
GCCTTTTTAATCCCTGCCATTTAGACAAAACGATGCCCCTTAAAGCAGAAGCCTTAAGGGGCAGAGCGTTGCGGCACATCTTTTCAGACGGCCTTATTGTAGCAACGTTTCTCATTTCGCAGTGCAACAATATGGACAGATTCTAATTCCAAATCGACACCCAGTCAAGTATTTCATTTGCATGGTAATACTTACCTAGGATATATTTATACTTACCAAACATCATATTACGGAGAAACTGATGGCTGCATTCAAACCCAATCCAATCAACTACATCCTCGGTCTCGATATCGGCATCGCATCAGTCGGCTGGGCGATGGTAGAAATTGACGAAGAAGAAAACCCCATCCGCCTGATTGATTTGGGCGTGCGCGTATTTGAGCGTGCGGAAGTACCGAAAACAGGCGACTCTCTCGCAGCGGCAAGACGCTTAGCACGCAGCGTCCGCCGCCTAACCCGCCGTCGCGCCCATCGCCTGCTTCGGGCCCGCCGCCTATTGAAACGCGAAGGCGTATTACAGACTGCCGATTTTGATGAAAACGGCTTGATCAAATCCTTACCGAATACACCATGGCAACTTCGCGCAGCCGCATTAGACCGCAAACTGACGCCTTTAGAGTGGTCGGCAGTCTTGTTGCATTTAATCAAACACCGCGGCTATTTGTCGCAAAGAAAAAACGAGGGCGAAACTGCCGATAAGGAGCTTGGCGCTTTGCTTAAAGGCGTAGCCGACAATGCCCATACCTTACAGACAGGCGATTTCCGCACACCGGCCGAATTGGCTTTAAATAAATTTGAAAAAGAAAGCGGCCATATCCGCAACCAGCGCGGCGATTATTCGCATACGTTCAGCCGCAAAGATTTGCAGGCAGAGCTGAATTTACTGTTTGAAAAACAAAAAGAATTCGGTAATCCGCATGTTTCAGACGGCCTTAAAGAAGGTATTGAAACCCTGCTGATGGCGCAACGCCCTGCCCTGTCTGGCGATGCTGTTCAAAAAATGTTGGGGTATTGCACCTTTGAGCCGACAGAGCCGAAAGCCGCTAAGAACACCTATACCGCCGAACGTTTCATCTGGCTGACTAAGCTGAACAACCTGCGTATTTTAGAGCAAGGCAGCGAGCGGCCATTGACCGCTACCGAACGCGCCACGCTTATGGACGAACCATACAGAAAATCCAAACTGACTTACGCACAAGCCCGTAAGCTGCTGGGTTTAGAAGATACCGCCTTTTTCAAAGGCTTGCGCTATAGTAAAGACAATGCCGAATCTGCGATACTGATGGAAATGAAGGCCTACCATGCCATCAGCCGTGCGCTGGAAAAAGAAGGATTGAAAGACAAAAAGTCCCCATTAAACCTTTCTCCCGAATTACAAGATGAAATCGGCACGGCATTCTCCCTGTTCAAAACCGATGAAGACATTACAGGCCGTCTGAAAGACCGTGTACAGCCTGAAATCTTAGAAGCGCTATTGAAACACATTAGCTTCGATAAGTTCATCCAAATTTCCTTGAAGGCATTGCGCCGAATTGTGCCTCTAATGGAGCAAGGCAAACGTTACGATGAAGCCTGCGCCGAAATCTACGGAGACCATTACGGCAAGAAAAATACGGAAGAAGAGATTTATCTGCCGCCGATTCCCGCCGACGAAATCCGCAACCCCGTCGTCTTGCGCGCCTTATCTCAAGCCAGAAAAGTCATTAACGCCGTTGTACGCCGTTACGGCTCCCCTGCTCGTATCCATATTGAAACGGCAAGGGAAGTAGGAAAATCGTTTAAAGACCGCAAAGAAATCGAAAAACGCCAAGAAGAAAACCGTAAAGACCGGGAAAAAGCCGCCTCCAAATTCCGAGAGTATTTCCCCAATTTTGTCGGCGAACCCAAATCCAAAGATATTCTGAAACTGCGTCTGTACGAGCAACAACACGGCAAATGCCTGTATTCGGGCAAAGAAATCAACTTAGGCCATCTGAACGAAAAAGGCTACGTCGAAATCGACCATGCCTTGCCGTTCTCGCGCACATGGGACGACAGTTTCAACAATAAAGTGCTGGTATTGGGCAGCGAAAACCAAAACAAAGGCAACCAAACCCCTTACGAATACTTCAACGGCAAAGACAACAGCCGCGAATGGCAGGAATTTAAAGCGCGTGTTGAAACCAGCCGTTTTCCTCGCAGTAAAAAACAACGGATTCTGCTGCAAAAATTCGACGAAGAGGGCTTTAAAGAACGCAATCTGAACGATACGCGCTACGTCAACCGTTTCCTGTGCCAATTCGTTGCCGACCGTATGCGGCTGACAGGTAAAGGGAAAAGACGTGTCTTTGCATCCAATGGACAAATTACCAATCTGTTGCGCGGCTTTTGGGGATTACGCAAAGTGCGTGCGGAAAACGACCGCCATCACGCCTTGGACGCCGTCGTCGTTGCCTGCTCAACCGTTGCCATGCAGCAGAAAATTACCCGTTTTGTACGCTATAAAGAGATGAACGCGTTTGACGGTAAAACCATAGATAAAGAAACAGGAGAAGTGCTGCATCAAAAAACACACTTCCCGCAACCTTGGGATTTTTTCGCACAAGAAGTCATGATTCGCGTCTTCGGCAAACCGGACGGCAGACCCGAATTTGAAGAAGCCGATACCCCAGAAAAACTGCGCGCGTTGCTTGCCGAAAAATTATCATCTCACCCCGAAGCCGTACACGAATACATTACGCCACTGTTTGTTTCACGCGCGCCCAATCGGAAGATGAGCGGGCAAGGCCATATGGAGACCGTCAAATCCGCCAAACGACTGGACGAAGGCATCAGCGTGTTGCGCGTACCGCTGACACAGTTAAAACTGAAAGACTTGGAAAAAATGGTCAATCGGGAACGTGAACCTAAGCTATACGAAGCGCTGAAAGCACGGCTAGAAGCACATAAAGACGATCCTGCCAAAGCCTTTGCCGAGCCGTTTTACAAATACGATAAAGCAGGTAACCGCACCCAACAGGTAAAAGCCGTACGCATAGAGCAAGTACAGAAAACCGGTGTATGGGTGCGCAACCATAACGGTATTGCCGACAACGCAACCATGGTGCGCGTAGATGTGTTTGAGAAAGGCGGCAAGTATTATCTGGTACCGATTTACAGTTGGCAGGTAGCGAAAGGGATTTTGCCGGATAGGGCTGTTGTACAAGGAAAAGATGAAGAAGATTGGCAACTTATTGATGATAGTTTCAACTTTAAATTCCCATTACATCCTAATGATTTAGTTGAGGTAATAACTAGAAAAGCTAGAATATTTGGTTACTTTGCTAGCTGTCATCGAGGTACAGGTAATATTAATATCCGTATCCACGATCTAGATAATAAAGTCGGGAAAAACGGAATTCTGGAAGGCATCGGCGTCAAAACCGCCCTTTCATTCCAAAAATACCAAATCGACGAACTCGGCAAAGAAATCAGATCATGCCGTCTGAAAAAACGCCCACCTGTCCGTTAAATTAATCTATCCCTGTTTCAGACGGCCTGAAGCAGGGATTTTTTATATAAAAATAAGGGAAAAAACATGACTTGGCGCAGCCTGCTCATTCAAAATGGCGGCAAACTATCCTTGCAACGCCGGCAACTGCTGATTCAACAAAACGGCGATTCCCATACCGTACCATTAGAGGACATCGCCGTTATCATCATCGAAAACCGCGAAACCCTGATTACCGCCCCGCTCTTGTCAGCCTTAGCTGAGCATGGCTCAACCCTGCTGACATGTGACGAGCAATTCCTGCCCTGCGGACAATGGCTGCCTTATGCCCAATATCACCGCCAACTTAAAATCCTCAAGCTGCAACTGAATATAAGCGAACCCTTAAAAAAGCAACTCTGGCAACATATCGTCCGTCAAAAAATCCTGAATCAAGCATTTGTCGCAGACGAAACAGGCAATGATCTTGCGGCCAAACGGCTGCGCACTTTGGCAGTCGAAGTCCGTTCAGGCGATACAGGAAACCGTGAAGCCCAAGCTGCCGCCCTCTACTTCCAAGCCCTCTTTGGGGAAAAGTTTACCCGTAATGACAACAACGCCGTCAATGCCGCATTGAATTACACCTACGCCGTGCTCCGTGCAGCAGTTGCACGCGCCCTGACCTTATATGGCTGGTTGCCTGCATTAGGCTTGTTTCATAGAAGCGAACTAAATCCATTCAACCTCGCCGATGACTTTATCGAACCCTTACGCCCATTGGCCGACCTGGTCGTTATATATTTGCATGAACAAGGCCGTCTGAAAACTGATCTGACCCCTAACATCAAACAAAACCTTATCAAGACCCTTCACTGTCAAATCTGCATCGAACGGCAACATTTCAGTACCTTGGCCGGCATAGACAAAATGATTTCTTCATTTCAAGTCAGCGTAACTGACAAAAACGCCAAACAGCTGAAACTGCCTGAAATCTTGCCATTGAAAGAATACCAATATGAGTGAGGCCAAATTTATGAGGATTATCGTCTTCTTCGACCTACCTGTTACCACAGCGGCCAAGCGCAAAGCCGCCAATCAATTCCGCCAGTTTCTATTAAAAGATGGATACCAAATGCTCCAACTTTCCGTATACAGCCGTATTGTCAAAGGTCGAGATTCGTTGCAAAAACACCACAATAGGCTATGTGCAAACCTACCGCAAGAAGGCTCAATCCGCTGTTTGGAAGTAACAGAAAAGCAATATGCCACCATGAAACTACTGTTGGGAGAGCTGAAAACCCAAGAAAAAAGGGTAAATTCCGACCAACTATTATTATTTTAAGCCCATTTTTTCAGCCCAAATAAAACGGGAAACCCTTATAGAATAAGGATTTCCCGTTGAGGTATTGTAGCACTGCGAAATGAGAAAGGGAGCTACAACCTCTTACAAACGCCGTCCTTATCCGCGCCCATTGTAGCACTGCGAAATGAGAAAGGGAGCTACAACGGCTAATAACAAAAGGGTTATACGATAATCATTGTAGCACTGCGAAATGAGAAAGGGAGCTACAACCTAATCAAAGCATCAATCAGTTGGTTTTCTATTGTAGCACTGCGAAATGAGAAAGGGAGCTACAACTATCAATCGTAACGGTCAATTGCAATTTCCATTGTAGCACTGCGAAATGAGAAAGGGAGCTACAACGGGATTGGCTACATTATCTCGGTACGGGAAATTGTAGCACTGCGAAATGAGAAAGGGAGCTACAACCCTTATCAAACAAACGAACACAAGCCATCTATTGTAGCACTGCGAAATGAGAAAGGGAGCTACAACTAGGCATTAAATTGATATAAATTGGTGCATATTGTAGCACTGCGAAATGAGAAAGGGAGCTACAACATCTAAGCTATTGATTCCTAGTAGCTATATATTGTAGCACTGCGAAATGAGAAAGGGAGCTACAACATACATTGGCCCAATCAAATTCGCCGTCTGATTGTAGCACTGCGAAATGAGAAAGGGAGCTACAACTTGCATATATCCCCTGTCTTGTACAATGCCATTGTAGCACTGCGAAATGAGAAAGGGAGCTACAACATCACTATCCCGAATGCCATCTAACCTTTCATTGTAGCACTGCGAAATGAGAAAGGGAGCTACAACGTTGAATATAAGACGGCTTTTACACACAAGATTGTAGCACTGCGAAATGAGAAAGGGAGCTACAACGTCAAATATAAGACGTCATTTGCGTATAAGATTGTAGCACTGCGAAATGAGAAAGGGAGCTACAACCACTGCCTGTTGCAGACGATACCGTACCTAATTGTAGCACTGCGAAATGAGAAAGGGAGCTACAACCTCTTGAAGACCAGCTATCGAAGCAGTCAAATTGTAGCACTGCGAAATGAGAAAGGGAGCTACAACTTTAACTGATTGCTTGTCATAAAGCCTGATATTGTAGCACTGCGAAATGAGAAAGGGAGCTACAACTACTTCCTGATAGTTCCCTGCTTCCTC
>NZ_JAPWBC010000025.1:0-4653 GCF_041433255.1 Neisseria sp. 20925_1_37
CCGCAGTTCGTCAACGACGCATTGGATACCGAACGACACATCGCCAAACTCAACGCGCGTTGGGGCAATGCCGATTTGAGCAATACGGTCAGCGCAGAAGCAGGCATCATCAAACTCAAACGCCATGCCGACAATTACTCCCTGCGCCCAAACAACACACCGCAGCAAGTATTCGTAGAGCTTGACCGAAAAGTGTACGACTTCTCGCTCAAACACGATGCGGACTTCAGCAAATTCCACAACACCGCCGCCGTCAGCTACCGCAACGACAGCCAAAACGGCGAACGCAACGCCCACACCGCCATGCGTGATTTCCTCAACGGCTACCGTTTCGCCGATGTGCATATCGACCGCTGGCGCATTGCCGATACCTTGTCTTACAAGTTTGACGACCGACACAAACTGGGCTTGGGCTTAAGCTACGAAATCAACGAAGCGGACGTACGCAAAAATACGGCGCAGCCTGCCCATCCGATAAACCGCAACCTTGCCTTCGCCTCATCACAACAAATCTGGAAAACTCATTACGGCTACGACTTCGACGGCAAAGTGCGCCGTCATGCCTTCTCAGGCGAACTCAAATACGATTTCATGCCGTCTGAAACTCAAAAATACAGCGTTTCCCTTGCTCACTTAGAACGAATCGGCGACAACACCGAACGCTTCAACTCGCTTGCCGCCATCGTGCAAAACCGCATGAACGGCGCGTTGATGAACAAAAACCCGGCCGCCGCCATCGCAGGCAATCCCCTGCTGAAAACCGAAAAACACAACCGCATCAAGCTCACCGCCGACAGCCGCAACGACTACTACAACGGCTATATGAACTCGCTCGCAGGCGCGGGCTGGAACGTAGGCGGCACGCTTGTGGCGGACAAAGTCAAAGACCTGATTATTTTTGACCGAGCACACGGACAAAGCGGCACAGCTTCCAAAGGCGGCGGCATCATCACACGCAACGTGGACGCACGATTATTTACCGCGCAGGCCTACGCGCGTTACAACTTCAATCCGCATTGGGCGGCAGGCATCAAAGCCACCTACAACTACGGGCACAACGAAACCGACGGCAGGCCGCTCTATCAAATCCGTCCGTTTGAAGCCGCCGTCCAAGCCGACTACAAAAACTACTTTGCCCACGGCAGCTACAACATCGGCGCGGCGACACGCTTTGTCGCCAAACAAACGCGCGGCGATTTTGATATGGCAAGCGGTCTGGGCATAGACAAACGCGAAGCCGCCAAAGGCTTTACCGTTGCCGACGTGTACGCAGGCGTAAACTTCAAAGACAAATACGGCTTGCGCTTGGGCGTGAACAACGTGTTCAACAAAAAATACGCCGAATACATCAGCGGCGACCACGTCCTCGCCCTGTCGCCCAGCGTGGTGTATGCACCGGGCAGGACGTATTGGTTGAGTTTGCATGCGGCTTTTTAAAATCAGGCCGTCTGAAAGAATGCCTGCATTGGCTTATTAAGAATTAGGAGATAAAAAATGGATATGAAAAGACGTGATTTCTTAAAAATGACCGCCGCGCTGGCAGCCGCAGGCGTTTCGCCTTCATTGTTGGCAGCCGGTAAAGAACAATTTACCGTGTACGGCGCACCGGCAATGCCCAGCGTAACCATTGCCGTAGCGGCGTTGCAAGGCAAGCTGGCGAAGCAGGCGGATGTATCGCTGAAAATCTGGCGTTCGCCCGACCAACTGCGCGCAGGTGTAGCAAGCGGACAATTTAAAGTAATGATGAGTCCGAGCAATGTCGGCGTAAACCTGCGTAACCAAGGGCAAAAAGTCGGCATGGTGAATATTTTGACCAACGGCATCACGCAGCTGATGTGCAAAGGCAGCGCGATTACCTCGCCGCAGGATTTGGTCGGCAAAAAAATCCTTGTGCCGTTTAAAAACGACATGCCCGACATCGTGCTGCAAGCCTTGTTGAAAAAACTGAAAATCGACGCGTACAAAGTCGGCATCACTTACACCGCCACGCCGCCCGAAGCGGTGGGACTGTTTTTGAGCAAGGACTACCACGCCGCCATCCTGCCCGAACCGATGGCAACCGCCAGCCTACTTAAAGGCAAAACCATGGGCGTAAACGTCGTGCGCGGATTTGATTTGGTGAAAGCATGGGGACAAGCGTTTGACACCAAACCGCTGATTCCGATGGCAGGCATCATCGCCAACGAAGAATATTTCCACGCACACAAGGCACAGTTCGACATCTTCCATCAGGATTTGAAAAACGCGCTCAACTGGATACTCGCCAACCGTCAGAGCGCGGCGAAAATCGGCAAAAACTACCTCCCCGCCCCCGAACCCGCCCTAGTCATGGGCTTGGACGGCGCGCGGCTGACGGTAACCAAAGGCAGCGAAGTGAAGAACGAGATTTTGAAGTTTTACGAAATCCTGATGCAGTTCAACCCGAAACTTTTGGGCGGCAAGCTGCCTGATAACGGGTTCTTCTTAGCTTAAAAGGGGGAAAGGCCGTCTGAAAAAAAGGGGAATACCTGATTTATCATTTTTCAAATGGGCTATAAGGCAATAATCAGATCGGCATACAAACAGCCGTCTGAAATCAATCTTTCAGACGGCTTTTGTTTTTAAATAAATTACAAATCAAACGATTGGATTACGTTCACATGTAAACGAACCTCGACATTGCCACGAGTAGCGTTAGAGTAAGGGCAAACTTCGTGAGCACGAGTAATCAATTTACGCGCCTCATCTTCAGTTAAACCTGCTACGGTAATCGTGATATCCAAATCCAAACCGAATGCACCATCTGGTTTTTGACCGATACCCACACCGACAGTCGTGGAAGATTTAGTAGGTTTCAAACCAAGAGTAGGGGCTATATGGTTCATTGCGCTGTCAAAACAAGCCGCGTAACCCATAGCGAAAAGTTGTTCAGGGTTAGTGCCATGTTTACCGCTTTCATTTTGGAATGAAACCAAATCAAAGCCGATTGAACCGTCGTCTACTTGGGTACGACCATCACGTCCGCCGGTTGCTGTTGCTGAAGTTTTGTAGAAAATTTTCATAATATTGTCCTCAATTCAATATTGGTTAAATGTTTTGGCGTACTGCCGTTGAAAGTGAGTTCATTATATTGAACAGCAATATGAAGTGTTATATGATTTATCCAAATTACTTGCCTATTCCTACAAAACCATGTTCTCAACTGAAACGATAGAACGCTTATTAAAAGTTATTCCACATAACGAAACCTATTCATCTCCAATTAAAGGCTTGGTGATTCGCCATGCCGATCAGCCGTTTTGCTACGAGGGTATTATTCAAGAACCGAGCATTTGCATCGTGTTAAGTGGGGAACGTGAAATACAACTAGGCGAACAATGCTACCGTTTTGACAATCAACACTTTATGTTCTGCCCTGTCAATGTGCCGATGCGCGGCGAAATTAAATATGCCGAGCCGAAAAAGCCGTTTTTAGTGATGTCGATGAAAATTGATATTGAAAGCGTTAGCAAGATTTTATTAGCAAATCCAAACCTTGCAGATGATATTCAACAGGGCGACGAAGGTTTTGCACAATGGCATTTGGATGAATCTCTCAAGAATGCTGTTGAACGTCTATTACTCTTGCACGAAAATCCAAAAGATATTGGGTTTCTTGCACCACTTATCCAACAAGAAATTTATTATCGACTCCTTACAGGCGAGCAAGGTGGCAAATTTAAAGCCATGGTAAGCAATGGATCGCACACCAAAAAAATCGCCCAAGCCACCCATTATCTGCAACAACATTTTAGTGAAACCATCACCGTGGAAACCTTGGCAAATCTGAGCGGTATGTCATTATCTGGCTTTCATAGCCATTTTAAGAAGATAACCAGCCTTTCACCGCTGCAATATCAAAAATCCTTACGTCTAATGGAAGCCAGACGATTGATCGCACAAGAAGGGCGAGGCATTACTGAAGTCGCTTACCAAGTCGGCTACGAGTCGCCCAGTCAGTTTAGCCGTGAATACAAACGCTATTTCGGGCATGCGCCAAAAAGGGAAGCAGGGGTAAAATAGTTAGCAATGCAAGGAAGTTCAGCCCACCGTTTTTTAGATGATATTGAGCTGGGTTACGCTAGCAGTTAACCCAACCAATATTTTCAGACGGCCTATCATCTCCAAACCATCACTATGAACCAACACTCAAACCATGATTAAAACCGACAAAATCCGCAAACCGCAGCCTGCGGTGTTTTACATCATCGACTACCTTTGGAGCGGCTTTGCCGGTCTGAGCGTGGCGATGGTGGTGGTGGCGTTGTGGGCGTGGGGAAGCGCCGTGTTCGGCGAGTTTATGCTGCCTGCGCCGGTGGAGGTGTTTCAAAAGTCATTGGATTTATTGAAACATTTTCAGGAAAACGAAATCGGGATTTCGCTGTGGCGGTCGGTGGTGGGGATTTCTGTTGCGCTGGCGGCGGGATTGGCGGCGGGACTGGTGGCGGGCAGTTTTAAGACGGCGATGGCGTTGCTCAAGCCTGTGATTACGGTTTTGTTGGCGATGCCGCCGATTATTTGGGTAGTGATGGCGTTGTTTTGGTTCGGTTTCGGCAATCCGAGCGTATTGTTTACCATCATTGTGTTGGTTGCGCCGCTGACGTTTGCGAGTGCGGCGGTCGGAATGGCGAGCGT
>NZ_JAPWBC010000026.1:0-3485 GCF_041433255.1 Neisseria sp. 20925_1_37
GCCTAATTTTTACGAGCTTTCTTAAGACCTGGTTGGAAAGTATGGATTTCAGTTGGACTAAAAATAGCGTAATATCACGTCCTTCTTATCCTAACAAAGTTTCTAATATTGGAATAACAACGATAAATAGAACCGTACTTAGAGTCACCACATTCGTCGAAAATTCCACATCTCCTTTTCCTTGATTAGCAAGGATTGGGAGAACCGCTAGAGCTGGTGTAGCGGACTGAATCATAAAGGTCTTCAATTCTACTGTCGCCATATTTGGGGCAAAAAATTTCAATACAAGAAGCATGGTCAGAGGAGCTAGGATAAAGCGTCCAACCAAAGTTACAATTGTATCTTTATCAAAAGTAATCGTATTCAAGCCAGCCTTAGCAAGAACAATACCGATATAGACAAGAGATAGTGGCGTTGTTAAACTACCAATATAAGTCAAGGTGCTTTCTGCAAAACTTGGAACAGGAAGACGGAGCACTAAAAATACGAGGGCTACGAGAAATCCCAATAAAGGGGCTGGGAAGAGCTTCTTCCAATTGAATTTTTGAGCTTGTTTTGAAGCCCCTTCTTTGCTATCCGAGGTCATTAGATAGACACCTAATGTCCAAGTAGATACCGTATTTGTAATATAATACACCAAGAAGTAGGGAAGGGCTTGATCTCCAAACAGAGCTATGTTTAAAGCCAAACCAATAAAAATGGTATTGGCATTCACGAAGGTATTAATCATGGTTCCTCGACGGCCCGGGCGCACTCTAAAAAGTTTCACCGCTATAAAGGCCATTAGGTAACCGAGAACGAAGGCGATAAACGTATACAATAAACCGCCAGACAAGCTAATCAATTTATCTAACGTTAAATATTTAAGAACAGAGGTAAAAATTGCCACTGGCATGGCCACATTCATAATGAGTTTTGATAAATCATTTCCAAAACTCTCTTGAAACCAACCACGGACTTGTAAGAAGTAACCTAAAATGATAATGACAATAATAGGTACAATACTCTGAATTGAAGTTAAAAAGATTTCCATAGTCTCCCTTTTTATATGTCATAGCGTATAGTTTAGGGCGTACGAAGCATCCAGTCGCACTCGTACACCCCATTTCCATTTACTTATTTATAGGTTGGATACCATTTCAAATCACGAACTGCTTTAGCCATATCAGTTTCTTTAGCACGGGCAAGACCTTGTTCTTGCGCTTTTTTAGCGACTGCTTCTGCTACCTTAATAGAAACATCTGCTACATACTTGAATGGTGGCAAGACAGGAGCTCCTGGTTGGCCTGGATTGACAATACCACTCAATGAATGAGCCGCTGCTCCAATCATTTCATCTGTCAAAAGACTTGCTTCAGAAGCCAGCATACCTAAACCAAGACCTGGGTAAATCAAGGCATTATTGGCTTGACCAATCACATAGTCTACACCTTTATAAGAAACCGTATCAGCAGGAATTCCTGTTGCGACAAAAGCCTTGCCATCTGACCATTCGATCAAATCTTTAGCACTAGCTTCGGCTAGCTCGGTTGGATTTGATAATGGAAAGATCATTGGACGTTCAGTATTTTCGCACATAGCTTCTACAATTTCTTTAGTGAAGGTATTAGGTTGAGTTGAAGTTCCTATAAGAATGGTTGGTTTCACAGTCTTCACTACTTCAAGTAGGTCAGTCAACTTGTCTGCGTTGCTAAAATCAGCACGTTTCTTAGCAAATGGTTTTTGCTCTGGTGTCAAGTCATCCATATCATCAAAGAGAAGACCTTGTTTATCAACCATAAAGAAACGTTTATAGGCTTCTTCTTCGGAAAGACCTTTACTCACCATTTCACGGAGAACACGAGAGGCAATTCCTGCACCCGCAGTACCACCACCATAGCAGAGATAAACTTGATCGGTTAATTTTTCACCACTAATATCCAGCGAACCAAAGATTCCACCTAAGGTAACGATTCCTGTACCTTGAATATCATCATTAAAGGTCGGAATTTGTTTCCGGTATTTTTCAAGAATATTGGCAGCATTCAAGCGACCAAAGTCTTCCCAGTGAAGGTAGAGTTTAGGAAAGAGTCGTTCTGCTGTTTGAACAAATCGGTCAATGAAGTCGTAGTAACGATCCCCTCGGACCCGTTCGTGACGATTTCCTAAGTAATTAAGATTGTTACGAAGTTCTTCACGGTTAGTTCCTGCATCAATGACTAAAGGAAGGACCATAGAAGGATCGATTCCTGCAGCACCCGTATAGACCATCAATTTCCCAACAGAAATATCGACACCATTTGTCCCCCAGTCTCCAATACCAAGAATACCTTCTGCATCTGTCACTACAATGAGTCGAATCTCACGGTCCCCAGCAGCATTTTTCAAAGTGGCTTCAATATTTTCAGGATGATTAATATCAAGATATCCCGCATATTGTGGATCTACAAAGAGGTCACTATAGCCTTCAATGGTATCTGCAATGGTTGGGTCATACACAATTGGATTGAATTCTTCCAAATGTTGAGAAAAGAGGTAATAGAAAAGAGTCCGGTTTGTGTTAAAGATTTCCATTAAGAACAAACGTTTTTCCAGATCATTGACCTTTGTTTGCATTTGTGCATAGGTTTGTGCTGCTTGTTCCTCAATCGTTTGAACATAAGGTGGCAGTAAACCAATAAGGCCTAGTTCCTTTCGCTCCTCTAAGGTAAAGGCAGTTCCCTTATTAAGGAAAGGATTGTTTAAAATATCATGTGCAGTCATAGTGCAACCTCCTTTTTACTTATATTATGGGGCTGACGTAGATTAGCCCTAAATTCCACACCAATCCCGCAGAATTTTAAGCTGTTGAGATGGTGTGCCGAAGTTAAACCGAAATTCGCATTCTTTCAAGAACAGCGGGAAGGATTTGCGATCAATTCCGTTGTATTTGCGCAAGACGCGTTTTGCCTGATTCCAAAAATTCTCAATGCCGTTAATGTGGTTCTGACAGTCTGCAAATTCCTTGGAATGGTTGATACGGTAATGGATAAAACCGCTTACGTCCAGCTTGTCATAGCTGCTCAGGCTATCCGTGTGAACAATGCTGTCCGGCATGATTTTCTGTTTGATAACAGGTATCAAAGTATCAGACTTGGCATTATCTACGACAACGGTATAGACCCGTCCGTTGCGTTTCAGAATGCCAAAGACAACCACTTTTCCTGCTGCGCTGGCCTTTACGCCGTCCGCCGAAATAGCTTTCGTCCAGTTCGACAGAGCCCTCAAAAACCTCATCGGCAGCCAAGGCCAAATGATAGTTGATAACCGTGCGGATTTTACGGTAGAACAGAATAGCGGAGTTGGGCTGAATGCCCAAAATATCGGCAGCGGAACGGGTGGTAACTTGGAGTACAAAAAATTCAAGTAGTTTCTTTTGAACTCTCTTGCTTAATTTACAATTGGTTATCTGCATTTTTGTAGCCTAGCATAACCGCTAATCTACGTCTATACTACTTAAAACGAAT
>NZ_JAPWBC010000027.1:0-3392 GCF_041433255.1 Neisseria sp. 20925_1_37
CCTACTTTCACATGGAAGAACCACACTATCATCGGCGCTGAGTCGTTTCACGGTCCTGTTCGGGATGGGAAGGCGTGGGACCAACTCGCTATGGCCGCCAAACTTAAACTGTTACAAATCGGTAAAGCCTTAATCGGTATAAATGGTGATGACTGAATCAGTCAGTAAGCTTTTATCTTTTGAAGTTCTTCAAATGATAGAGTCAAGCCTCACGAGCAATTAGTATGGGTTAGCTTCACGCGTTACCGCGCTTCTACACCCCACCTATCAACGTCCTGGTCTCGAACGACTCTTTAGTGTGGTTAAACCACAAGGGAAGTCTCATCTTCAGGCGAGTTTCGCGCTTAGATGCTTTCAGCGCTTATCTCTTCCGAACTTAGCTACCCGGCTATGCAACTGGCGTTACAACCGGTACACCAGAGGTTCGTCCACTCCGGTCCTCTCGTACTAGGAGCAGCCCCCGTCAAACTTCCAACGCCCACTGCAGATAGGGACCAAACTGTCTCACGACGTTTTAAACCCAGCTCACGTACCACTTTAAATGGCGAACAGCCATACCCTTGGGACCGACTACAGCCCCAGGATGTGATGAGCCGACATCGAGGTGCCAAACTCCGCCGTCGATATGAACTCTTGGGCGGAATCAGCCTGTTATCCCCGGAGTACCTTTTATCCGTTGAGCGATGGCCCTTCCATACAGAACCACCGGATCACTATGTCCTGCTTTCGCACCTGCTCGACTTGTCGGTCTCGCAGTTAAGCTACCTTTTGCCATTGCACTATCAGTCCGATTTCCGACCGGACCTAGGTAACCTTCGAACTCCTCCGTTACTCTTTGGGAGGAGACCGCCCCAGTCAAACTGCCTACCATGCACGGTCCCCGACCCGGATTACGGGTCTGGGTTAGAACCTCAAAGACACCAGGGTGGTATTTCAAGGACGGCTCCACAGAGACTGGCGTCTCTGCTTCAAAGCCTCCCACCTATCCTACACAAGTGACTTCAAAGTCCAATGCAAAGCTACAGTAAAGGTTCACGGGGTCTTTCCGTCTAGCAGCGGGTAGATTGCATCTTCACAACCACTTCAACTTCGCTGAGTCTCGGGAGGAGACAGTGTGGCCATCGTTACGCCATTCGTGCGGGTCGGAACTTACCCGACAAGGAATTTCGCTACCTTAGGACCGTTATAGTTACGGCCGCCGTTTACTGGGGCTTCGATCCGATGCTTGCACATCTTCAATTAACCTTCCAGCACCGGGCAGGCGTCACACCCTATACGTCCACTTTCGTGTTAGCAGAGTGCTGTGTTTTTAATAAACAGTCGCAGCCACCTATTCTCTGCGACCCTCCAGGGCTTACGGAGCAAGTCCTTAACCTTAGAGGGCATACCTTCTCCCGAAGTTACGGTATCAATTTGCCGAGTTCCTTCTCCCGAGTTCTCTCAAGCGCCTTAGAATTCTCATCCTGCCCACCTGTGTCGGTTTGCGGTACGGTTCGATTCAAACTGAAGCTTAGTGGCTTTTCCTGGAAGCGTGGTATCGGTTACTTCATGTCCGTAGACACTCGTCATCACTTCTCGGTGTTAAGAAGACCCGGATTTGCCTAAGTCTTCCACCTACCGGCTTAAACAAGCTATTCCAACAGCTTGCTAACCTAACCTTCTCCGTCCCCACATCGCATTTGAATCAAGTACAGGAATATTAACCTGTTTCCCATCGACTACGCATTTCTGCCTCGCCTTAGGGGCCGACTCACCCTACGCCGATGAACGTTGCGTAGGAAACCTTGGGCTTTCGGCGAGCGGGCTTTTCACCCGCTTTATCGCTACTCATGTCAACATTCGCACTTCTGATACCTCCAGCACACTTTACAATGCACCTTCATCGGCCTACAGAACGCTCCCCTACCATGCCAGTAAACTGGCATCCGCAGCTTCGGTTATAGATTTGAGCCCCGTTACATCTTCCGCGCAGGACGACTCGACCAGTGAGCTATTACGCTTTCTTTAAATGATGGCTGCTTCTAAGCCAACATCCTGGCTGTCTGGGCCTTCCCACTTCGTTTACCACTTAATCTATCATTTGGGACCTTAGCTGGCGGTCTGGGTTGTTTCCCTCTTGACAACGGACGTTAGCACCCGCTGTCTGTCTCCCGAGGAACCACTTGATGGTATTCTTAGTTTGCCATGGGTTGGTAAGTTGCAATAACCCCCTAGCCATAACAGTGCTTTACCCCCATCAGTGTCTTGCTCGAGGCACTACCTAAATAGTTTTCGGGGAGAACCAGCTATCTCCGAGTTTGTTTAGCCTTTCACCCCTATCCACAGCTCATCCCCGCATTTTGCAACATGCGTGGGTTCGGTCCTCCAGTACCTGTTACGGCACCTTCAACCTGGCCATGGATAGATCACTCGGTTTCGGGTCTACACCCAGCAACTGTTCGCCCTATTAAGACTCGGTTTCCCTACGCCTCCCCTATTCGGTTAAGCTCGCTACTGAATGTAAGTCGTTGACCCATTATACAAAAGGTACGCAGTCACACCACAAGGGTGCTCCCACTGTTTGTATGCATCAGGTTTCAGGTTCTATTTCACTCCCCTCCCGGGGTTCTTTTCGCCTTTCCCTCACGGTACTGGTTCACTATCGGTCGATGATGAGTATTTAGCCTTGGAGGATGGTCCCCCCATATTCAGACAGGATTTCACGTGTCCCGCCCTACTTTTCGTACGCTTAGTACCACTATTGAGATTTCGAATACGGGACTATCACCCACTATGGTCAAGCTTCCCAGCTTGTTCTTCTATCTCGACAGTTATCACGTACAGGCTCCTCCGCGTTCGCTCGCCACTACTTGCGGAATCTCGGTTGATTTCTTTTCCTCCGGGTACTTAGATGGTTCAGTTCTCCGGGTTCGCTTCGCTTATCCTATGTATTCAGATAAGGATACCTCCTAAGAGGTGGGTTTCCCCATTCGGACATCGCGGGATCATAGCTTTATTGCCAGCTCCCCCGCGCTTTTCGCAGGCTTACACGTCCTTCGTCGCCTATCATCGCCAAGGCATCCACCTGATGCACTTATTCACTTGACTCTATCATTTCAAGAACCTCTTTGACTTCGTTTGCCTACCCGTTGACTAGGGAAGCAAACTTGAAATTCCTACTTTGATAAAGCTTACTGCTTTGTTGTGTCTTAATCCTGCCTTTTGTATTTCAGGATTAAGTCGATACAATCATCACCCAAATACTGTGTTTGTTTTCTTTTCTCTTGCGAGAGATTTTTTATCCTTTGCAAAGAACAAAAAATCAAAACAAACTCATTGTCTTTGTTTGTTGATTTCGGCTTTCCAATTTGTTAAAGATCGATGCGTCGATATTTCACTTCGCAAATCAAAAT
>NZ_JAPWBC010000028.1:0-1710 GCF_041433255.1 Neisseria sp. 20925_1_37
CTTCTTGGGTGGCGAGTGGCGAACGGGTGAGTAACATATCGGAACGTACCGAGTAATGGGGGATAACTAATCGAAAGATTAGCTAATACCGCATATTCTCTGAGGAGGAAAGCAGGGGACCTTCGGGCCTTGCGTTATTCGAGCGGCCGATATCTGATTAGCTAGTTGGTGGGGTAAAGGCCTACCAAGGCGACGATCAGTAGCGGGTCTGAGAGGATGATCCGCCACACTGGGACTGAGACACGGCCCAGACTCCTACGGGAGGCAGCAGTGGGGAATTTTGGACAATGGGCGCAAGCCTGATCCAGCCATGCCGCGTGTCTGAAGAAGGCCTTCGGGTTGTAAAGGACTTTTGTCAGGGAAGAAAAGGCTGTTGCTAATATCGACAGCTGATGACGGTACCTGAAGAATAAGCACCGGCTAACTACGTGCCAGCAGCCGCGGTAATACGTAGGGTGCGAGCGTTAATCGGAATTACTGGGCGTAAAGCGAGCGCAGACGGTTACTTAAGCAGGATGTGAAATCCCCGGGCTCAACCTGGGAACTGCGTTCTGAACTGGGTGACTAGAGTGTGTCAGAGGGAGGTAGAATTCCACGTGTAGCAGTGAAATGCGTAGAGATGTGGAGGAATACCGATGGCGAAGGCAGCCTCCTGGGATAACACTGACGTTCATGCTCGAAAGCGTGGGTAGCAAACAGGATTAGATACCCTGGTAGTCCACGCCCTAAACGATGTCAATTAGCTGTTGGGCAACTTGATTGCTTAGTAGCGTAGCTAACGCGTGAAATTGACCGCCTGGGGAGTACGGTCGCAAGATTAAAACTCAAAGGAATTGACGGGGACCCGCACAAGCGGTGGATGATGTGGATTAATTCGATGCAACGCGAAGAACCTTACCTGGTCTTGACATGTACGGAATCCTCCAGAGACGGAGGAGTGCCTTCGGGAGCCGTAACACAGGTGCTGCATGGCTGTCGTCAGCTCGTGTCGTGAGATGTTGGGTTAAGTCCCGCAACGAGCGCAACCCTTGTCATTAGTTGCCATCATTAAGTTGGGCACTCTAATGAGACTGCCGGTGACAAGCCGGAGGAAGGTGGGGATGACGTCAAGTCCTCATGGCCCTTATGACCAGGGCTTCACACGTCATACAATGGTCGGTACAGAGGGTAGCCAAGCCGCGAGGTGGAGCCAATCTCACAAAACCGATCGTAGTCCGGATTGCACTCTGCAACTCGAGTGCATGAAGTCGGAATCGCTAGTAATCGCAGGTCAGCATACTGCGGTGAATACGTTCCCGGGTCTTGTACACACCGCCCGTCACACCATGGGAGTGGGGGATACCAGAAGTAGGTAGGGTAACCGCAAGGAGCCCGCTTACCACGGTATGCTTCATGACTGGGGTGAAGTCGTAACAAGGTAGCCGTAGGGGAACCTGCGGCTGGATCACCTCCTTTCTAGAGAAAGAAGAGGCCTGATGCATTCACACTTATCGGTAAACTGTAAAAGATGCGGAAGAGAAAAGCTTGAGTGAAGACAAGATTCGCTTAAGAAGAGAATCCGGGTTTGTAGCTCAGCTGGTTAGAGCACACGCTTGATAAGCGTGGGGTCGGAGGTTCAAGTCCTCCCAGACCCACCAAGAACGGGGGCATAGCTCAGTTGGTAGAGCACCTGCTTTGCAAGCAGGGGGTCATCGGTTCGATCCCGTTTGC
>NZ_JAPWBC010000029.1:0-1356 GCF_041433255.1 Neisseria sp. 20925_1_37
AGGCTCATTTGCCGGTGGTGCATCCGCTCAAGCAACAGGTGCAAACTCTGTAGCTATTGGCGGTGCGACAGATGGTACTCTGGGTAATAAAGCAGGTACTGCTGCTAAAGCAACCGGTAACAATTCTATCGCTTTGGGTACTCAATCTAAAGCTGCTGGCAATAACTCTATCGCTCAAGGTAACAGCGCCACTGCTAAACAAGCTGCTGACGTTGCAGTAGGTCATGGTGCGACAGCTGATGGTACCTCTACTGGTGCTGATGGTGATGGTGTTGTGGGTGCTAATAATGCCGGTTCAGCTATGGCAATCGGTACCAATGCTCAAGCAACCGGTATCGTGGCAACTGCTATCGGCCAACGTTCTCAAGCCCTGGCAAACGGTGCGGTAGCATTGGGTGGCGATGCTCAAGCTAAAAAAGGTTCTGCCGTAGCAATCGGTCGCGGTTCTGTAGCGGACGGTATTTCTGCCGCTGCATTCGGTCCTGCTGCTCAAGCAACTGGCAAATACGCAGTAGCTTTGGGTGTACAAAGCCAAGCCACTTCAGAACAAGCCATCGCATTGGGTCGTGGTGCTCAAGCCAATGGTGGCCAATTTGCAACTGCCCTGGGTAACGGTGCTCAAGCAACAGCCAAAAACACTCTGGCTTTGGGTACAGAAGCTAAATCTACTATCGAAAACAGCGTAGCCCTGGGTAACGGCTCTACAACCAGCGCATTCGTACCTACCAATACTGCTACTGTTGGCAGCTACACTTACAGCGGCTTCGCAGGCGCAACCAGCGGTTTAAATAACGGCGCAGTATTGTCTGTAGGTTCTGCAGGTAACGAACGTCAAATCCAAAACGTTGCCGCAGGTCGTATCTCTTCAACTTCTACCGATGCAATCAACGGCTCTCAATTGTACGCCGTAGCAAACCGCATCGAAAACCTGAGTCCGTTTGTATTCTCAGGCCACAATGGCAGCGGTAGCTCACCAGCTGAAGGTACTTACAAATACGATCCTAAATCAAATGCCAATAACACCCTGAAACTGATCGCTGGTAACGGTTTGACAATGACCTCAAACGGCACTAACGAGTACACCCTGAGCGTAATCGGTGGTGGTTCTACTGGTGCTTCCGGCGCTACTGGTGCGACTGGCCCTAAAGGCGATACTGGTGCAACCGGTCCTAAAGGCGAAAAAGGCGATACTGGTCCTGCTGGCCCTAAAGGTGATACCGGCGAAAAAGGCGACAGCATCACAGGTGAAGTTGTAAATAACAACGACGGTACTCATACCATCACTATTACTAATCTAGGTGATGGCTCAGTTACTACTACCATCGTTAAAGACGGTAAAAACGGTAAAGACGGCGC
>NZ_JAPWBC010000030.1:0-1182 GCF_041433255.1 Neisseria sp. 20925_1_37
GAAACCCTAAAACCGAAACGCCGCCATCTGAACGCAGTATCAAAGACACGCTCAAATTAGTGGATTTCAACAAAGTCGATTTTGATACCAAAGAAATCCGTTTTGCCCAAAAAGGCATGGGTTTGTCGCTCAACGGCATTGCGCAGGGCTATATCACCGACAAAGTAGCTGAATTGTTGAAGCAGCAAGGCGTTACCCAGGCATTGATTGATATGGGGGAGATTTACGGCTTTGATAATGCCAACCAGCGCGAGTGGAATGTCAGCATTCGCAATCCCGACCAAGAAGACCAAATCCTGACCACCATTGCCATGAAAAACCAAGCCTTTGCCACATCGGGCGGCTATGGCACGGTAATGGACGAAGCTGGTAAATTTACCCATCTTTTTGATCCGCGTACAGGCGGAAGCCAGCCGCGCTATAAAAGCATGAGCGTCATGGCGGAAAGTGCGGCAGTTGCCGATGCTTTTTCTACCGCATTTTCTATTATGGATGAAGCGGCCATCCGAGCAGCGGCCCAAGTTAAAAAGGCACAGGTTTGGCTGGTGATGCCGAATAATGAATTGAAGAAGATTGGAAGTTGAGGAGAAGGGCGGCCTTGCCTGTGATTTTGACTATGTGTATAGGGCAGGGAAGGCTTGATTACTAAAATAATGGAGGATAAAAAAGAAGGGCTGCCCAAGGGGGCAACCCTGAAACTCTTGCAGCTGGGAGTAATTAGCAAGAGATTACGACACTTAAAACAAAAATTCACTCATTTCAAAGCACGAAGCTTTAATATCTAAGCAAAACGGTATTTCGACCGCTCAAACCCCTTCGATACGGAGAAACACAACATAATATGGGAAAATCCGACAAAGTGGTTTGAAGCAATTCAGATGAACGGTCTGTAATGCAGATAACCGGATGTCTTTAGATGAACGGTATAATATCAGGATAAGCGGAACATTACTAGTGAATATTATAAAAAAGTAGAATAATTCATTTAGTGATTGATTATATTGAATAAAAACATGATTTCTTATTGAACTTTTTTACAACATATTGAGACCTTTGCAAAATTCCCCAAAATCCCCTAAATTCCCACCAAGACATTTAGGGGATTTTCCATGAGCACCTTCTTCCAGCAAACCGCACAAGCCATGATTGCCAAACACATCGACCGTTTCCCACTATTGAAGT
>NZ_JAPWBC010000031.1:0-729 GCF_041433255.1 Neisseria sp. 20925_1_37
CAAAACCACTGTTGACACCAAAGGCCTGACCTTCAACGGCGACAGCGGCAGCACCAATATCGAAAAACTCGGCTCCACCGTGACCGTTGCCGGCGACGACAACATCACCACCGAAGCCCAAGACGATAAAGTGACCGTTAAGCTGAACAAAGACCTGGTAGTAGACAGCGTCAAAGCCGGCGACACCACCGTGAACAACGACGGTGTGAAAGTAGGCGACGATGTTGCATTGACCCAAGACGGCGTTAAAGCAGGTGATGTCAAACTGACCAAAGACGGTTTGAACAACGCCGGCAACAAAGTGACCAACGTAGCCGCCGGTACCGAAGATACCGACGCCGTCAACTACGGTCAGTTGAAAGAGACCAACGCCAATGTGGCTAAAGGTCTGAACATTGCCGCCGACAACGGTAACGACGACAACGTCCAACTGGGCGAAACCGTTGCCTACCGCAGCAGCGACAAAAACATCGTCACCACCGTGTCCGACAACCAGATTGACTTCAAACTGGCCAAAGACATCACTGTTGACAGCGTTACCGCAGGCGACAGCAAACTGAATTCAGACGGCCTCACCATTACCGGTGGCCCAAGTGTGACCAAGTCAGGCATCAATGCCGCCGGCAACAAAATTACCAATGTTGCCCCGGGTACCGATGACACCGACGCCGTCAACTACAGCCAGCTGAAACAGCAAAGTGCCGCCGCCCGTACCGAGGTTGCTGCCGG
>NZ_JAPWBC010000032.1:0-637 GCF_041433255.1 Neisseria sp. 20925_1_37
AGAACGGTGCGTTCAAATCGGTGGAGGAGCTGAAAAACGTGAAGGGCATTGGTGATGCGGTGCTGAACAAGTTGAAGGCGGAGGCGACGGTTTCTTCTGCCGCGCCTAAGGCCGCCCAGCCTGCCGTGAAAAAATAACCTGACGGACGATCGTACCGTAATGCCGCCCTGCGGCCGAACCGTTTGCCGGTTGGGCCACGGGGCGGCTTTGTTTGGGGGTGGGAATAAAACTTGAACCAGTGGAGACTTTACATCGGGTAAAGGGATAAACGGATAGGGAGCTTCTTGTTGGATAGTGATAGAAAAGATAAAGGGAATAAAGATATGTACTTAAAAGCATTTAACGGAAAATGGAATAGGGCAACTGTGCAGAGGGGCTACTCATTGGTACAGCTGTTGGTGGTGATGCTGCTGGTTTCGATATTGGCAACGGCGGCCTTTACGGCCTATCGGGAATCGGTCCGCGCGGCCAACCTGCGTGCGGCGCATGCCGCGCTGCTGGGAAATGCGCGCTTTATGGAGCAGTTCTACACAAAAAAGGGCAGCTTTAAGCTGACATCGACGAAATGGCCGGAGCTGCCGGTGAAGGAGGCGGGCGGTTTCTGTATCAGGATGAGCGGTCAGGCTAAGGGGATTCT
>NZ_JAPWBC010000033.1:0-537 GCF_041433255.1 Neisseria sp. 20925_1_37
AGCATCTTCTTCCAGCAAACCGCGCAAGCTATGATTGCCAAACACATCGACCGCTTCCCACTATTGAAGTTGGATCAGGTGATTGATTGGCAGCCGATCGAACAATACCTGAATCGTCAAAAAACCCGTTACCTTCGAGACCACCGCGGTCGTCCCGCCTATCCCCTGTTGTCCATGTTTAAAGCCGTCCTGCTCGGACAATGGCACAGCCTCTCCGATCCCGAACTCGAACACAGCCTCATCACCCGCATTGATTTCAACCTGTTTTGCCGTTTTGACGAACTGAGCATCCCCGATTACAGCACCTTATGCCGCTACCGTAACTGGTTGACGCAAGACGACACCCTGTCCGAACTGCTGGAACTGAGCAACCGACAATTGACCGAAAAAGGCTTAAAAGTAAAGAAAGCATCCGCCGCCGTCGTTGATGCCACCATTATTCAAACCGCTGGCAGCAAACAGCGCCAGGTCATAGAAGTCGATGAAGAAGGACAAGTCAGCGGCCAAACCACACCGAGCAAAGACAAAGATGCCCGT
>NZ_JAPWBC010000034.1:0-503 GCF_041433255.1 Neisseria sp. 20925_1_37
AAGCCCCCGACTGATGTCGGGGGCTTTTTACATGCCTGTCGGTTCTGTCGGTTTAGCGGCAGAATTGGGATAACAGGTGTTGGGATCAAACATTGGGATAGTGATGTGCCGGTGTTTATGGAGTATTCGTGCATCTTGGTATTGGAATCGGAAATATTTACCCTGTTGTTATTCTTGCACAAAAGTACCGAAAGTTACGGTTAACCGTTTAGAATATTTGAAATCGAACGATATTTGCGTTAATATGTCGTAAGCATTTATGCGGGTATGGGCTGTTGCCCTATCCGTATATGCGACAGTGTTTACAGAGTGGAATAAACTATTTGGTAGACTTTCTGACTGATTCAATCAAACACGTTATGGGAAAAAATCTGATGAAGAAATTTTTATTTGGTGTAGTTGCCGCCGTCTGTGCAGCGTTCTCTTTGGCTGCCGTGAACATCAATACCGCGTCTTCTGCCGAACTGGAGGCATTGCCGGGTATCGGTCCGGCTAAGGCGAAA